>JBGSQM010000145.1:0-9885 GCA_041738035.1 Cellulophaga sp. | reverse complement strand
GTCTTAGATGGCCATCAAAAGGAGATCTGATTTAAAGTAGTTCTTTTTATTCTTTAACTATTGGCACCATACTGCATCAATTAAAATCGACCTTCACCAATTGTTTTTTTGTGCCTCTTTTGGCATAAAAAAGCATTTTATCTTCTGTTTTATCAATCAAGGGAACGGAAACCATTAAAGGTAGTCTTGCTTCTTGACTATCGATTACTTTTTTGTAATTCATGCGCCCTGTGGAGTCTAATTTAATTACAAAAACGTTTCTGTTAGCGCTTAATCCTTGTCTAAATACAATACGTTCATCACTTAATTGTTGTGGATTTTCGCTTGCCGTACTGATAAAGAAATAGGTATTGTTATCTTTAGTAAAAGAGGAGTAAGACGTATAAGCTGCATCGCCTTGGGTAACTTCAGATTTATTAATGTTGCGTGCCCAAACCAAATCGCCATTGGCATTGAGTTTAACACTTACGATATCGTTATAATGGTACCTGTCTATCCTAAGTTTTGAGCCTGTTGGGTCGCTCTGATAACTTGTGGTTACAAAATATTCTTCTGCATTAAACAGAATATAATCGTTAGCAAACGCCACTTCTTTAAAAACGAGATTTTTAATATCTTTATCTTCATCTCTTCCAAACTTATCTAACATAAATTGAGGAGAAAATTCATGGTATTTTTGTTCTTTTATTTGAAGGCTATTGGTGTCTATATCAAAATAGACTATACCATTATACCTATTGTCTTTTCGGTTAGAATAAAACCCCACACAAACCAGTTTGTTTGCTATTAAAATAGGATTTAAAGCCTCAGGAAATTTTCCTGGATCTACAAAGGTTTGCAATTTTCCCCCTTCGGACGTAATTTGCAATAACTCATATTGAAATTTACGCTCGGTGATTTCAAAACGTTTCTTTTTAAAATAGGCTTTTGCTGTTAAATAAACCTGTTGTTGGTCTTTAGATATGGTAAAATTCTCAAAAGCATAGTTTTTCTCTTCAATTTCTTTAGAAAAATCATACTCCATTAATTTTTTGAGGCTGGCATCAAAAACGTACATTGTATGCTTATTATCTTTTCCTTTTTTATGATGTGCGCTAATGGCGAAAGCAGACCTTTCTTTGTCAAAAAGTAAAGTGGTTGTAAAACCAGATGAAAAGTTACGGTTGTAATAATTTCGATCTAAAGGCTCTTCAACCGGATCAGAATCTATTTTTAAAATTTTTTCTTGTGTAAAATTAAAGGTGTTAAATGAGCTTTTATGAATAATGTATTCATAAGCTTTTAGTCCATAATTATACTCTAAAAAGAGCAGATATACTTGTCCGTTTTTAACAAACGCATCCACATAATTGGTGTCTTTTAATTTATAATTGTACTCTGCAATAAGTTCTAAATTTTGATTGTAATGCTCAATAAAATAGCCACGAGGCTTTAAAATGATGCCTGTAAAATAAGAACGCACTAAAATACTACCTCCGTTACCGTCGGGAGCTATAGTTAATAAATTAGAATATTTAAAACTATCGTGGTATTTTTCTCCGAAAGTGTAATTAATTGGCATTTCTTGTGCTTTTACGAAGCAGAAAAAAGCGACAAAAAACAAGATGAATAGGCTTTTATTAGGCATTATGGTGGTATTTAGATTTTTTATGATTTGGCTTGGTATCGATGGTTATTCAAAATTTGCTTTTCGTTTTTCTAAAAAAGCCGTTGTGCCTTCTTTAAAATCAGCCGTACCAAAACAGGCTCCAAAGGCTTTTATTTCTTCTTTAAAACCATCTGTATTACTATTAAAACCAGCATTTACTGCTTTTATTGCATAAGAAATGGCGACAGACGAATTATTCGATATCCTGCTGGCTATTTTCTCGCAAAGTGGGAGTAATTCTTCTTGCGGTACTACATAATTTACGAGTCCGTAAGATAATGCCTTTTGCGCATCAATCATTCCTGCTGTCATCATCATTTCATGCGCCCTGCCTTTGCCTACTAATTGCGGTAAACGTTGCGTACCTCCATAGCCTGGGATTACGCCTAATGATACTTCTGGCAAGCCCATTTTTGCGTTATCACTAGCGATTCTAAAATGGCATGCCATGGCTAATTCTAAACCACCACCTAGAGCAAAACCATTTACGGCTGCAATTACTGGCGTTCCTAAGTTTTCAATAAAGCCGAACAATAAATGTTGACCAAGCTCTGCAAGTTTTCCGCCCTCTTCGATTGAAAAATCTGAAAATTCAGAAATATCAGCTCCCGCTACAAAGGCCTTTTCGCCGCTACCCGTGATGATGATCACTTTGATTTTTTTATCCCCGTCAAGTTGCTTAAAAGCATCGTGTAACTCTTGAATAGTCTCTCGGTTTAGTGCGTTTAATTTATTAGGGCGATTAATGGTGACTCTTGCTAAATTATCGTTTGTTTTAACCAGAATATTATCAAATTTCATAGCTTTTACATTTAATTAGTTTCTGTATTCAGAATTTTTAAGAATACCTTGCAAATTTAGCAAACATTTTCAGAGTTGCCTCCATAGTGTTTAAAAGCATTCTAATAAACTCTATATCTTTTTAATTACACCCTTGAGATATTCTAAAAGCCTCCTAAATTAAAGCTATTACCCCTTAAAATGGAATAACAAAACCTTAACATTATATTCTTGGATATGCCTTAAAAAATACTAGTTTGCTCCTTAAAATAATTTTAAGCATGAAACTAGTTTACGTAAAAAGAGAAACCAAAATCGAAAAATTATACACTCAAAAAATGGGGAAATTAAGTACTAATGTTACCTATATCAAAAAGTATTTTATGGGTTTACCCGTTAAAACACTTCACAAATACAGGAACACCTATTATGGTGAAGTGAAAAGCTGTGAGGATTGTATGCTTTTTATATAACCTGTGTTATATAGGCTAAATTTGCTTTTCAAATCTTGGAAACTTGACCGTAAAGACCGTCCCATTACCAGGTTGAGATGTAAAACTTATTGTGCCATTGTAGGTTTCTACGATGTTTTTTACCATGCCTAAACCTAAGCCCATACCGCTATTTTTTGTGGTAAATTTTGGTTCAAAAATTTTTTCTCTGAACTCATCTGCGATGCCTATTCCGTTATCTGCTACTGATATTTCAGCAAATTCCCCGTCAGTACTTACCGTAACCAAAATTCTAGGCGCAGCCACATTTGGAATTGCTTGAATGGCGTTTTTAACGAGATTAGTGATTACTCTTATTAATTGGGTGCGGTCTAATTTTGAAATAATTTCGTCTTTTTCGGCAATAAAATGAATAAAACTTTCATTGAAAATGTCTAAGGCAAGCTTTACTACCTGCACCACATTTAAGGTTTCATTTTGTTGCGCGGGCATTTCAGCAAAATTCGAGAAAGCTCCCGCAATATTACTCATCGTATCGATTTGCTGGATTAAGGTTTTAGAATATTCTCCAACTTTAGTAGTAATTTCAGGATCATGAATATCAAATTTGCGTTCAAAACTTTGTACCGTTAATCGCATTGGCGTTAACGGATTTTTAATTTCGTGCGCTACTTGTTTTGCCATTTCGCGCCAAGCTTGTTCCCTTTCGCTTTTGGCTAACTTAATCGCGCTAATCTCTAGTTCATCAATCATGGCATTATAAGAATCAATCAGACTCCCTATTTCCACTGTAGGATTTTGAACATAAATTTTCTCGTTGCTTTTAGTCAAGTACGTGGTGGTCATTTTATCAGAAATCGTCTGCAACGATCGTGTAATATATTTTGATATAAAGTAAGCCAACCAAATAGCAATGAAGAGCATAAATAAATATACGCCACCCAAACGCAATAAAAATTCTTTTAATTCTTTATCATTGAATGAGTTATCTTCAAAATAAGGTAAGTTCAAGATGCCGATAGGTTTAAATTTGGCATCAGTAATATACGTGTAAGAAGCTTGAAATTTGTTTCCCGCTGCCGATTTTTCCTCTAAATATCGGGCATCTACACTTTTTTCTAAGTTATTAAGTACATCAGGATGTAAGCACAAAGAAATAGCGTCAGTTTCGAACTTTGGGCGGGAGCTTTTTATTAAATTGCCCTCTAAATCGTAAATATTGAAATTCACGTTGAGTACATCGGCTATTTGATAAATTTCATCTTTAAATATCAAATGCAAATTTTCTGTGGTAGGGACATACGTGGTTCGTTGTAACGTGTACCTTATATTCTCTTTAATCTGCTCTTCTTTGCGCTCTAAACGATCTTGGTGGTAATCTTTAGATTGCTCTCCGTATTGGTAAATGGTAACCCCTGCGATGAGTACTGATGCAACTAAGACCAATAAAATCATCGAAATAAATATCCGGGATCTGAGAGAAACTTTTTGGAACAAGTATTTTTATTTAAGTAAACAGAGTTTAAAGATAGCAATAATTGCGCCAGAGTAAAATTCTGAATTTAAAAAGCTAGGCATTCGGATTTTTATCACGTATTTTTTTATACAGTTTGATGCCTAACATCAATAAAACTCCTAATCCAATAATGCCAAGAACGCCATAAACCCAACTTATGGTCGTTTTCAAAATCACTAAGAACACTACTGCAAATAAAATAATCGTTGCACCTTCGTTCCATATCCTCATAAAATTAGAGGTATATTTTATTTCATCGCGCTGAAATTGTTTAAACATTTGCTGATTTTTTAAGTGATAGATGAACAACAAAAGCACAAAGCTTAGCTTTACGTGCATCCAAGGTTGCTGTAACCAAATGGGAAACAAAATAAGCAGCCAAACCGCAAAAATTGTGGCTAAAATAGCCGATGGCCAAGTAATAATATACCACAGCCTTTTGGTCATTAATTTAAAAGCTGTGGTTAAAATTTCTTTCTCTGGCGATGGTTTTAAAGATGCCTCAATTTGGTTTATAAACAAGCGAGGCACATAAAATAAACCTGCAAACCAAGTGATTACAAATATTAAATGGAGTGCTTTAATATATAAATAGAATTCTGTCATTAATTATTTATTCTAATTGCGCCAATTCCGGAACTCCATAGTTTTGCATTGTAAGCTGGTATTTGACTTTCTAATAGCATAGCGGCTTGTTTATTTAAACCTATCCATTGTGCGTCAAGTTCTGCTTTTCGGACTTTAGACGACTCATTTAACGCCCCTAAATCATTAGCTGTTTGATTGATTAAAAACAGGTATTCCGCTGTGAATTTATTAGGAAAATTTTCTACATCATCATAGGCTTTAGATTTCCTCTGAATCATATCGCCATCCCAAGCTTGCATTTGATCTATTAATTTTTGACCTTCTTTCTTTAAAGGCTCTTCTTTTATATCTTTTAAAATAGCTATTAACTGAGTTTGTACCTCAAAAAGCGTATTAATTTTATTGTGCATACTCGTTACATTAACGGCTGCAGATTTCATAAATTCATCATACTTCACATATTGCTCTTGAGTTGCTTCAAGGCCAGGCATTATGATAATTTTTCCTTCAGTGGAAACCTCTTTCTCATTAACACTCAACTTCAAAGTATAAGTTCCAGGAATTGCTTTATGTCCCCGAAAATCGGTTTCAATATAGGTGTCTGGAACTCCTAGCATGGTAGGATATCTTAAATCCCAAACAAAACGATTTAATCCCTCGTTTTTACTCAACACTTTTTGTCTTGGTGGAGCACCTGCGTAACTCTTATAGTTTTCATCTTTTTTGGAGCTGAAAGTTTGAACTAATTCTCCTTTTTCATTAAAAATTTCTAATGATATATCTGTAACTTCTGGCATAGCAGGTAGTTCATAATAAAGTACCATTCCGTTTGCAGGATTTATACCATCAAAAGAGTCCGTACCATCAAAATCCTCAGAATTTGAATTGAGTGGACTGCCCCAAGAACCATTTAAAGCCGCTGCTGGTTGGTATAATTTAGTTTCCCTAGTTCCTTTGTATTGGTTTAAAACAGAAAGGTCATCAAGAACCCAAAATGATCTTCCAGAGGTAGCCACAATAAGGTTGTTTTGATGTACTTTAAGGTCTAAAATGGGTGTTTTAGGCATATTTAATTGCAATGTTTCCCATTTTTTACCGCCATCATAAGAAATATAAATTCCTTTTTCAGTCCCTAAATACAATAAATCTTTACGGGCAGCATCTTCTCTTACCACTCTAGTAAATGATCCATAAGGCAGTCCTTTGCTGATGTTTATCCAACTTTTTCCATAATCTGTGGTCTTATAAATGGCTGGCGTATAATCGTTGAATTTGTATTTGGTAGTGGCAATATAAGCAGTTCCTTTGTCGTGCGGTGAAACTTCAATGGCGTTTACCAAAGATTCTCCTAAATCTTTGGGAGTTACATTCAACCAGCTATCACCATTATCTCTGGTTATATGAACAAATCCATCATCACTACCCGTCCAAAAAACACCTTTTTCGTGTGGCGATTCAATCATGTAGGCTATGGTGCCATAGTTTTCAGCACCTACAGCTTCGTTGGTATAAGGACCGCCGCCTTTTCCTTGTTTTTCATCTATATTCCGGGTTAAATCAGGGGAAATTTCTTCCCAACTATTTCCCATATCTTTAGTTCTTAATACCAATTGTGCACAGTGATAAAAAACACCAGGTTCATGGACTGACGCTATAATTGGAGCGTTCCAATTATATAAATATTTCATGTCACGCGCATCTCTACCTAAATATTGAATAGGAGCCGCCATTACTTGAACAGACGTGTTTGTTTTGGTGTCTAACACTTCAATAGTTCCTAAATAACTACCTCCCATAACATACCTTGGATCTTCGGGATTAAAGGCTAAAAACGCACTTTCTCCTCCTGCAGAATTACTCCAATTTTTATCGGAAATAGAGCCACTACCTACAGCTAAACTTGCAATTTTTACCGAGGAATTATCTTGTTGCCCGGCATAAATATTGTACGGGAAAAGATTATCTGTATTAATACGATAAAACTGAGCGGTTGGCATATTGTTTTGAGAAGACCATGATTTTCCATAATCAAAACTTACCGCAGCTCCACCATCGTTAGCAATCACAAAGTTTTTAGAATTTTCAGGATTGATCCACAAATCGTGATAATCGCCATGTGTGCCGGACAAAGTTTCCCAAGTATTTCCACCATCTTCAGAGCGCAAGGCTGGAGCGCTTAAGACATAAATAGTATTTTCATTATTTGGATCTACAAACAATTCTATATAATACCAGGCACGTTGTGTAAGCCTGTTATCCCCACTCACAAAACTCCAGTTTAAACCAGCATCATTCGAGACAAATAAACCACCTTTATCTTGCTCACTATCACTTTCTAAAAGTAAAAACACTTTATTAGAATTTGACGGACTCACGGCAATCGCCATTTTGCCTTTTTCCTCGGGTAAGCCTTTATGGATTAAAAACCAAGTTTCGCCACCATCTGTAGATTTATAAACTCCGCTACCTTTACCTCCGCTAATTACCATGTTTGGTGTTCTTTGATGTTCCCACATCGTGGCATACATAATTTCGGGATAATTGGCGTCGATACTCAGTTCGGAACATCCTGTTAAATCATTAACGAATAAAACATTTTTCCAAGTTTGTCCTCCATCGGTAGATTTATAAATTCCCCGATCTTTCGTAGGTCCGTGCAGTGCGCCTTGTGCTGCCACTAAAACAATATCAGGATTTGTAGGGTGAATAATAATTCTAGAAATATGCTGGGTTGCTGTCAAGCCCATTTTTTTCCATGTTTTTCCTGCGTCCGTGGACTTATAGACTCCGTCACCGTAAGAAGTCATTACTCCCCTTGGAGCGTGTTCGCCCATGCCACAGTATAAAATATTGGGATTTGATTTTGCTACAGCAATCGCCCCAACAGAACCCATTTCAAAAAAACCATCAGAGATATTTTCCCATTGATTTCCTGCGTTTGATGTTTTCCATAATCCACCGCCAGTAGTACCCATATAATAGGTTAGGGCGTCGCCGTAAACACCAGTAGCTGAAACAGAACGACCTCCTCTAAAAGGGCCTATATTTCTGTACTTTAAAGGCTTAAAATAGTCTTCAACGGCTTGACTCCAACCTTGAAAAAAAACTAGCAAGACTAGCAAATAACTTAA
This sequence comes from Cellulophaga sp., assembly GCA_041738035.1. Taxonomy (GTDB): domain Bacteria; phylum Bacteroidota; class Bacteroidia; order Flavobacteriales; family Flavobacteriaceae; genus Cellulophaga. The sequence goes on along the minus strand of JBGSQM010000145.1, from coordinate 1,770 downwards.
AATTAATCGTTTTTTTATCATCTTATTATATCTTAGTCAATAAATAAATAGTTTAGTTTTAGTAGGTTAAATTCCGCATTAAATTCTTGAATTTCTTTGGAAATCAATGCGTCAAAAGTAATTAATTCTTCATTTATTTTGGTTGTTAATTCATTTTTTACTGCAATATCTTGTTCCGTTGGATGAAAATCATCAATTGCCACCAAACTGTTTAAATGACCTAATTTATTGGTTAATTTAATCGGAAAGTTTAAAGGATCTTGTCCACTTTTATTTTGGGTTTGATACAAGTTTTTTTCAACCTCACTAAAGTCTTCTTTAATCTTTTTAGCTTTTTTTACCAATTCTTTAGTGGCTGCATTATCCGCATATTGTTTGGTAAAAGCATCCAATTGAGCATTTATTTTTCTTATTTTTTTTATAGATTGATGCGCTTTATCAATAGTGGCATTAATGTCGCTAATAAAATCAAATTGTTGTTGCATTTCGGCAACTGTAACCTCAGCTCTTGGGTCTGGAATTATTTTGAAATCTTTCGAAGTACTACTTCCATTCACATTTAAGCTTACTTTATAAGCACCAGGAACGGCTTTTGCGCCCTCTAAATTTGCCCACCAAAGTATCATTCCCTCTAATTTTTCTGCCCCTTTGCCTCTGGTATCCCAAACGTGTGTGTTACCTCCTTTTTTAAGGTCTAACTTCTCGTCTTTTTCTTTAGAATAATTAGAGTAGCTCGCTAAAGTATCTCCTTTTTTATTAAAATAAGTTAAAGCAATACTATCCTTTTCGTTGAATTCTTTCAAATAAAAATGGGTAATCACACCGTTCGGGTGATTTTGCCCCTCTAGTTTTGAGGCTTGCTTTCTTGCCCCACCTTTAGTTCTGTGTGCATCTTTGGGTTGAAATAACATAGAAGTCTGATTTTTCTCAGCTTCAATTAATTGATGTAAAACCGTTAAATCATCAATCATCCACAAACTTCGGCCTTGCGTTGCTACGATTAAATTATCATCTTTAACCGCTAAATCTGTAATAGGCACAATGGGTAAATTTAATTGAAAAGGTTTCCAATTTGCGCCATCATCAAACGAAATATACATTCCTGTTTCTGTCCCTGCATACAACAAACCTTTGCGTTTCGGATCTTCCCTAACTACTCTTGTAAAATGTTCACTTGCAATACCATTTGTTATTTTAGTCCATGTTTTTCCATAGTCTGTTGTTTTGTACAAATAAGGCTGAAAATCTCCTAATTTGTAGCGTGTTGCGGCTACGTAACAAGTTCCCTCATCGAAAGCCGAAGGTTCAATACTATTCACCATAGACCATTCTGGCATATTTGTCGGCGTTATATTTTCCCAAGTTTCTCCTGAATTTCTACTCACGTGGATTAATCCATCATCACTACCTACCCATAATAAACCTTCTTTTAATGGACTTTCATTTGCTGCAAAAATGGTACAATAGTATTCTACACTAGTATTGTCTTGTGTGATTGGACCGCCGCTGGATTCTAATTTTGTTGGGTCGTTTCTGGTTAAATCACCACTTAGCAATTGCCAGCTTTGACCTTCATTTTCGGTGACATGCACATGGTTTGAAAATGTATATAGTTTCTTTGGATTGTGCTTGCTAAAAATGATAGGGAAATTCCATTGAAACCTATATTTCATTGCCTCGGCACCTGCACCCATTGGGTTATCTGGCCAAACATTTATACCTCTTGTGGTATTTGTTTTATGATTTACTCGGGTTAAAAAACCGTCATAA
>JBGSQM010000133.1:0-3013 GCA_041738035.1 Cellulophaga sp. | reverse complement strand
TGAAAAATATAAAAGAAGGATATCATTTATAGGTATAGCCTGTAGAGATTCAGAAGCAAAATGGCGTGAAGCAGTGAAGAAATATAATTTAGAGTGGCTTCAATTACTCAATAGTTCAGAATTGGAAAATGATGTTTCCTTGAAATATGAAGTAGGTGGCTACCCCACAAAAGTAATCATCGATAAAAACAAAACTATTGTTGGTATTTTTGAAAGTGAATCTGATGATTTTTATATTAAACTGGTTGAATTGATGAAATAGTTTTTCATGTAAATAGTGCTTTTATTCTATCAAGAACAAACCAACTTATACCCATAACCCCTGATATTTAATATTTGAATAGTAGGGTCTTTTTTTAGTTTTTTGCGAAGTTTCGTGATAAAAACATCCATGCTTCGGGCATTAAAAAAATCATCATTTCCCCAAATTTTATTCAGAATAAAACTTCGGTCTAAAAGTTCGTTGCTGTGTTTTGCTAGATAAAAAAGTAGTTCTGACTCTCGGTGTGTTAGTTTAATTTCTTCTTGTTCAATGATTAATACTTGGTTTGTGTGATTAAATTGATAGTTACCAATCGCAATGGTCTCTATTTTTGAAGATAAATTTTTATGTTTTAAAAGGGAACGAATTCTAACAATGAGCTCTTCAATACTGAATGGTTTTTTCAAATAATCGTTACCACCCAATTCAAAACCTTCAACAACATCTTTGGTTTGTGTTTTGGCTGTTAAAAATAAAATAGGAATGTGCGGATTTTCTTTTCGTATTTCTTTCGCTAAGGTAAAACCATCTTTTTTGGGCATCATCACATCGAGTACCAAAAGTTCTGGCTGTTCATTTTTATAAATTTCGTAAGCCTTTTGTCCATCAGCAGCAAACAACACCTCAAAATCTCTAGTTTCTAAGCTTTCTTTAACAATTAAGCCTAAAGATATTTCATCTTCCGCATAAAGTATTTTTGTTTTCTGGTTCATAGTTGAATTTTAAAAACAGTAGATTTTAATTCGGGAAGTAATAGCAAATGACCACCATGTTTTTCAATAATTTTCTTTGAATAATATAATCCAATCCCAAAACCTTTTACATCATGCCTATTTCCAGTCGGAATTCTATAAAATTTTTCAAATATTTTATCTGCATGTGTTTTTGAAATTCCCCTACCATTGTCTATAAAATCTATGTCCACTTTAGTTAAAACCTTATTTATTTGAATTTCAATGGTATCGCCACCATATTTTACGGCGTTATCTAAAATATTGTTCAGCGCATTTTCAAAATGAAAAACATCAACATGTATTGCCCATTCTGAAATGGCAGATTTAAAGACTATTTTTTTATTCGGAGAAACCAACTTGTGTTTTTCAACTAAGTTATCTAGCAAGGCTATCAGATCAGTTTTTTCTTTGGTCAAGCGCAATTTATCGCTATCTAAAGTTGCTGTCTCCAATAATTTTTCCACCATGGTGTTCAATCTTACCAATTGCTGCTGGGAAATGTTGAGGTAATTATTGGTTTTTTCTTTATCATTTTCCTGATTAAAATCTTTAATAGCCTCGATTGCTGCAACTACTGTGGTAATAGGGGTTTTAAATTCGTGGGTAATATTACTAATTAAATCGTTTTTTATTTCGGCCAGTTGCTTTTGTTTATTGATGATGTGAATAAGATAAAATAAAGTACTAATAATCGCCACAGCCAGAAAAACTGACATAAAAATACCCGCTAAACCTCTTTTGAAAATCAAAAAACTGGCATTTTCAAAGAGCAAAGTTATTTTTTGTCCTGGTTTTAATAAGGTAGATTTTGTGATTGTGTTCAGAGCTAATGCCCCTATTTGTTCAGGATATTGCTGCAATAAACTATCTTTTTTAAATTCTTTAATTTGATATTTAATAGACAATTGTTTTCTGCTCAGTTCCTTGTTTAGCACAGAATCTAAAAGGGTAAGATCAATGGAATCTCGCGCAATGGAAAGCGATAATTTATTCAAAAAAAGACTCAAATCTCCTAGGCTATCTAATGCTTTTTTTCCGTAAATAACTTTGGTTTCAGGATAAATTTCAAGACTTCTTATTCCAGAAATAACATCTTTTTTAGCATTCTCTTTGGATTCCGTTGTTTCAATCTCTTCAATAGTGATGCTTTGGATTGCTTTGGTCTTTTTAATAAAGTTAGTTACTCTATTGGTCGAGAAAGTAGTATCCTTATCAACATCTAAAAAAGTAATCAAATCTGTTTTACTAATCTCAGCAAAATAGCCTTCAATACTATTGTCTAAGGCAATTTGAATATCATTAATATAACGTTGTTTGTTGGTTTTATACTGTTCTAAATTCCAAAATACCTGAATCCCTATGGTGATTGCAATGATTACCGCAACTAAATAAGGGAGTAATTTTGAATTCAAGTTTTTCATAAAACAAATGTAAAGATTATTCTATCTTACTATTTATTCTGTTAACACACGTTAACACTGCTTAACACGTTTGACCAAATTAAGGAGCTAAGTTTGTTGATGATCATAATTTAAAACAAAACAGATGAAAACAACAATTTTATTTCAGAGCTCCATTAAAATCACCATGCTATTATTGATGGCCTTTGTATGGACATTAAGCAGTTTTGCACAGCCCGAATATTATTCCACCAACGGAACAAATAGATTAACAAAAGTTGAAGTAGATGAGCAAGTCGAAGCAATGAAGCAAAAGGTTACAAAAGCATTAAAACAAGATATGTTTGTGGATATTGAAATAAAAAATACGGAGACCAAAGCTGATTCCATTATACATTCCATTACCTATGCAATTCATGATGGCAAAATTAAACAAAAGGAAAAAGAAAGTTATATTGCTAGTTTAAAAGATCAGCAATTCCCTGATTTTGAATTAAAAACACTTTTAGGTGATAATTTTAATTCTGAAGAATTAAACGGTAAACCTACCATGATAAATTTTTGGTTTACCAAATGTGCCCCTTGTATTGATGAAATGCCCGTCTTGAATTTAATAT
>JBGSQM010000118.1:0-6569 GCA_041738035.1 Cellulophaga sp. | reverse complement strand
TAAACACCCCATTCCGTATGGAAAATACCATCCATATCATTACGTTCATACGTATGTGAACCAAAATGATCGCGTTGGGCTTGGATTAAGTTCAAGGGTAATCTACTGGAGGTGTAGGCATCAAAATAGGTCAAGGAATTGGATAAGCCTGCCATCGGGATTCCGTTTTTTGCGGCATAAGCTACCAATTCGCGCGCCGCAGGTACTGCCTTTTGTACTTGTGGTATGAAGGCCGGTGCCACTAATAAATTCAGTAAATTTTTATTTTCATTAAAGGCAATCGAAATGTCCGCTAATAAACCAGCCCTTATAATGCAACCAGCACGCCATATTTTTGCAATAACAGCCATATCTAAATGGTATTCATATTCCTTAGAAGCATCTGCCAATTGGTGTAAACCTTGCGCATAGGTATTGATAAAAGCAAAATACAAGGCTTCTTCCGCCATAACAATCATTTTATCTTTGTCCATCTGAGCAGGAGCAGGCCTATTATACAATTTATCAGCTGCGACCCGTTCGTCTTTTAAGGCAGAAATTTCACGCATACTTACGGCAACATCAATCGTAGGAATAGGTATTCCCAAATCCATTGCGTTTTGAGAGGTCCATTTGCCTGTGCCTTTTTGTTTGGCTTTGTCTAATATTTTATCAATTAAATCTCCATCCGTTTTATCGTCTTTTTGATTTAAAATTTCAGCTGTAATTTCAATTAAAAAAGATTGTAATCTGCCTTTATTCCAACCATCAAATACTTTATGAAGTTCAGAATTGCTAAGTCCGCATGATTTTTTTAAAACATCATATACCTCTGATATTAACTGCATCAAACCATATTCAATACCATTATGGATCATTTTTACATAGTTTCCGGCAGATTTAGGTCCCAAATAGGCAACACAAGGCTCACCTTTATATTTTGCCGCAACAGCTTCAAAAATGGGCTGCACATGCTTGTAGGCTTCTTTATTACCGCCGGGCATAATACTTGGCCCTTTTCTAGCACCTTCGGCCCCTCCCGAAACACCAGCACCAAAAAAGTGAATTCCTTTTTGCAGTAAATAGGTTTCTCTTCGATCCGTATCAGTAAAGAAAGAATTACCGCCATCAATAATTAAATCGTTTTTATCTAAATGTGGTAAAAGGTTTTCGATAACAGCATCTACAATTTTACCAGCAGGCACCAGCAGCATAATTTTACGTGGCTTAGCCAAAGCTTGTACAAAGGTTTCTAAATCTGTGGAAGCATTTACACGATCTAAATTACCGCCTTCAGTTTTTAGCGCCTCTACTTTTTCTTGGTCTAAATCATGACCAAAAGCTCTGAAATTGTTATCGGCAACGTTTAAAATAAAATTTCGCCCCATAACGCCTAATCCTACTAATCCGAAATCGTACCCTGAATGCTCCATTTGTATGTTTGTTTAATACCTAACTAAAGGTGTAAATATTGTGTTAAGTGTGATGTTAAACTATTAATTACTATAAATAAGTCTTAATTTAGCTCTCAAAATTACCATTAAAATATCCAATTTTGAAGATTTATTGGGATAAAATCCCGTAAATTTCCAAATAAATTGTTTCAAACAACACTATAAAAAGTAGTTATACTATATGAACAAAACCACTAACCAAATGCTTGTTATCTTTGGTGCATCAGGAGATTTAACGGCACGAAAATTAATACCAGCTATTTATAATTTATACAAAGGCAAATATTTGCCTGAAAACTTTATAGTTTTGGGGGCGAGCAGAAGTGCTATGACCGATGGTGAGTTCCGGAAAAAAGTGGTTCAAGAAAGTGAATATCTTGCTGAAAAAATAGGCAAAGAAGAAGACGATTTTGTAAGTCAATTTTCTAATAAAGTATTTTATGAAGATATAGGTGACGATTATGATTCTGATTATGACAGGTTAAGCAAGCGAATAGGGGACTTAAATAGTAAATACAAAACCTCAGATAATTTTATTTTTTACCTTTCTACGCCTCCTAGTTTATATGAAATAATTGCTAAAAATCTTTGTGATAAGGGTTTAACCAATGAAGATGAAGGTTGGAAACGCATTATTGTTGAAAAACCTTTTGGTTACAGCCTAAAAACAGCAAGGCAACTAAATATAGGTTTGCAAAAGTATTTTAATGAAAATCAAATTTATCGTATTGATCATTATTTAGGAAAAGAAACCGTCCAGAATTTATTGGTTACCCGTTTTGCCAATTCCATTTTTGAGCCTTTATGGAATAGGAATTTTATACATCATATTGAAATCACAAATGCAGAAACCGTTGGCGTCGAAAAAAGAGGAGGTTATTATGATGAATCGGGCGCTTTGCGTGATATGTTTCAAAGTCATTTATTGCAAATTGTTTCTTTGATTGTCATGGAGCCACCCATAAATTCATCTGCAGAACAAATTAGGAATGAAAAAGTAAAGGCCTTAAAATCACTCCGAATAATGACTGATGAAAAAACCCTTCATAAAAATACGATTAAAGGCCAATATGTAGCATCGGTTATCGATGGAAAAAAGGTAAAAGGCTATAGAGAAGAAGACGGCGTAAACCCTAATTCGAAGACCGAAACCTTTGCAGCAGTGAAATTTTTTGTTGATAATTGGCGGTGGAAAGACATTCCGTTTTACGTTCGCACAGCAAAACGCATGCCGACGAAAGTAACCGAAGTGGTGATACATTTTAAAACGCCGCACCATCAAGTATTTAATGAAAAAGATATTTCAAATAAAGACAATAAATTGATTATCAGGATTCAGCCAGATGAAGGTATTTTGATAAAATTTGGGGTAAAAGTACCTGGACAAGGGTTTAAGGTAGAGCGCGCGAATTTAGATTTTTATTACTCAAGTTTGGCAGATGCCAATATTATGCAAGCTTATGAACGTTTGCTTTTGGATGCCATGCAAGGCGATGCCACGCTTTATGCTAGAGCTGACGAAGTGGAAGCTGCTTGGGCTTTTGTGGATCCAATACTTGATTATTGGGAAAATGGAAAAGATGTAAACACTTATGGGTATTCAGCGGGCGTTTGGGGTCCAGAAAATTCAGACGATTTAATTGAAGGTAAGTTAGGATGGCGAAATCCAGGAGAGCGACTGGTGGACGATTCAGGTTTTTGTGTAATTTGTTAAATTGATGTGATGCAAGTAAGAATATATCCAACGAAACAAGACGTAGCGGCGAACTTTTCATTTTTTTTTGCTGACTTAGTGAAGCTAAATAAAACATTGAATGTTGCTTTGTCAGGAGGAAGTACCCCAAAAATAGTGTTTGATTATTTGGCAGAACATTATGCAGTTTTAGATTGGTCAAAAGTCCATTTTTACTGGGGTGATGAGCGTTGTGTTTTGCCCACAGATAGCGAAAGTAATTATAAAATGACGTTGGAACATTTGCTCTCAAAAATATCAATTCCAGCAGAAAATATTCATAGGATTAAAGGCGAAAACGAACCGCAAAATGAAGCAGATCGCTACAGTAAAGTCTTTTCAGAAACATTAACAATTGAAAATCAAACACCAAAGTTCGATTTGGTGATTTTGGGTATGGGTGATGATGGACATACGGCATCAATATTTCCTTACAACATTCATCTTTGGGATTCTGAGCAAAATTGTGTGGTTGCTACGCACCCAGATTCTGGTCAAAAAAGAGTGAGCGTAACAGGAAAAATTATCAATAATGCCGAAGTAGTAACTTTTTTAGTCACTGGAGCTAGTAAAGCTGAAAAAGTGCAAGAAATTATTAAAGAAAATGGCAACTTCAAGGATTATCCTGCAACCTTGGTAAAACCTGCATCTGGAAAGCTGATTTGGTTTTTAGATGAAGATGCTGCAAGCCATATTCGTTAAATTTCTAATTTAATATTTTCACTTTTGAGTGGTATTAAATGCTCCTCCATTTTAAAATTTGCAGCATCAAACTTTGAGCTTCTAGAGGATGCTTCAGATTTTCTTTGAATACTCCTAGCAAATCGCCTAACGCCTTGTACATCGGTAACAATAAGCCCAGGAACAGCCATGCTTTTGCCGTTTAAATCTTTGGCGACCATTGTAAAATAAGACGAGTTGCAATGTTTCTTTTTGCCTGTAGTTACATTTTCAGATTCTACCCTAACACCAACCACCATCGATGTTTTTCCGGTGTAATTGATGGCTGCTTTTAAAGTTACGAGTTCACCAACTTCAATAGGATTTAAAAAATCTACCTTATTAACTGATGCTGTTACGCAATAGGTGCGAGAATGTTTTGAGGCACAGGCAAAAGCAATCTGATCCATTAAATTTAAAATATGTCCTCCATGCACTTTCCCTCCAAAATTAGAATGTGAAGGCAACATTAATTGGGTGATAGAAACTCTGGATTCTCTTGATGTTTTGTATTCGTTCATAAGGGAGTCTGTGCTTATTTATAGATGATTATAAGATCACTTTTTAGTTCTTTTAGTGCAGTAACAAAGCTTTCGTTTGTTTTCGGGCTAATATATAGTTCTTCGTAGGTATCGTATTTTATCAAAATTCCGTTTCTGGCTGTTGCTGGCCGAAAACCGACCCAAACTGTTGTACCTACTACCACTTCTTTAATTCGAGTTAGGGCTATTTTACCTCGAAAAGGACCAAAATAATAATTGAAATCACTACTTGTCAACTCGTATCTTGTTGCAAAATACAACCAAAATAAAAGACAAATTACACCACCAACAATAAAAAAATGCCAATATTCACTTTTTTGGATGTCTCCAACTATAACTCCATAGATAAGAATTCCAATTAAAAGACTACTAATTCCAAAAGTAATAAAACCAAGTAACTTATCTTTTCTACTTTTAAATTTCATAATCCTTATTAATTTCCAAAATGCGGGGATTTTTCTTTCTGTACTTCAGTCACAAAGTATCGCGTATCGCCTAACCAAAAGAAGGTTTTATAGCGTTCTAAATACTTTACTTTTACATATTGCCCTTGAAAATCTTGTAATTTTTGAATCACTTCTTTGTCTTTGTCTAAAATGGAAAATGAAAAGATTTGAGCTCCTGAAATTCCCTGACTAATTTCGCCTTCCCAAGTTTTTATGGCTACACCTTTGTGACTTATTTTGATCAACTCTCCAGAACGGATGCCTTCGCTATAAGGAACAAAGTAAATAAAAGCATAGTAGGCTAAGAAAGCCACTAAAATGCCACCAACTAGAAATCCAAGTATTTTTTTCATATTTTAAAAGTAGTATTAGGTACAAAGTAAGTAAAAAGTTTGTACTTCAGCTTCATTTTTAATAGGTAAGCTTCAAGCCTATTAAGTTTTAAGTGAATTAAATAGGTTCAAGTCAAAAAAACCTGAAACTTTAAATTTTTTAGTCGCTTACTCCAAATCCTCCTCACCATCATCTTGCGCCCGTTTCAAAAGATTTTCAGGAATAGATTTTTTAGCTTTTGCGCCCATAATTTTCAATTTTTCAATGCTACTTACAATATTTCCGCGGCCATCGACTAATTTTCCCATGGCATTGCGGTATTCTATTTTAGCCTCGTCCATTTTTTTACCCACTTTAGTCAAATCGCCTACAAAACCTTCGAACTTATCATAAAGTGCGCCGGCTTGTCGTGCAATTTCAATAGCATTCCTTTGTTGCTTTTCATTGTTCCACATGCTATCAATAGTTCGTAAAGTAGCCAATAGGGTAGAGGGCGTAACAATAATGATATTTTGCTCAAAAGCTTTGTTATAGAGTGAGTTGTCGTTATTTATCGCCACAGCAAATGCAGGTTCTATAGGAATAAAAAGCAAGACAAAATCTGGACTTTCCATTTCATATAAGTCCTCATATTTTTTAGCCGAAAGCTGATCTACATGACGGCGAAGGGAGTTGATATGGTCTTTTAAAAACTTTTCTTTAAACGCTTCTTCTGCATTTACGTAACGTTCATAATCTGTCAAGGAAACCTTAGAATCTACAATCATTTTTTTACCTTCGGGTAAATTAATAATCACATCGGGTAGTACTCTTGAACCGTCTTCACGGGTAAAACTTTGTTGAACGGAATATTCTCTGTCTTTCTCCAATCCAGATTTTTCTAAGACGCGTTCTAAGACTAATTCACCCCAGTTGCCTTGCATTTTGCTATCGCCTTTTAAGGCTTTGGTTAAGTTTTCGGCTTCTTGAGTAATTTTTAAATTTTGTATTTGTAAGAAGGCTAACTGCTCCTTTAGCGCTGAATGCATCCCGACACTTTCTTTTTGACTGTCTTCTACCTTCTTTTCAAAAAGCTGAATTTTTTCTTGTAATGGCGATAAAATATTTTTGATATTTTCTCTATTCTGCTCTGTGAATTTTAAACTTTTTTCGTCGAGAATTTTATTGGCTAAATTCTCAAATTCTTTGGTAAACTTTTCTTGAAGTTTTTCAACTTCTTCTTTTTGTTCAGTATTCTTTTGCTGAAGATTTTCTAAATCTGCCTGGTACCTTATAATCTGATTACCCAACAATTCTTTTTCATTCCGAAGCTCTGTTTTATCTAATTCTGATAAAGATCTAATTTCGGTAATATCTTCTTGTG
>JBGSQM010000115.1:0-30908 GCA_041738035.1 Cellulophaga sp. | reverse complement strand
ACGTTGGTTAGTTGTTCGTTTAATTCAGGTATCGTGCCACTGTAGGTAATACCTCTATATCTAAAATTCCAAATATCTCCAGAATTAATACTGCTGTTCGGCGTATTTCTGTTGCCTTTATTGAATTGTATTTTAAAATTATCAAAGGCATAACTATAACCAAAAGTTAAGGTTAAATCGCGATTAGTATTTAGATTCGCATTGCGAAAAAGCATTAGGTAATTAAGACTAAAATTGTGCTTTTCTAGCCATACATAAGTACCACCTAACCTAAAATTATATACGCTATTTTGTTGTTCACCATTGTTGTAAGAGGTATTATAGGAACTTGAAATATTGGTGCGCAATTGTTTGTCAAAGAATTGTTTACCCACGGCTAAAGTAGGGCCTAAGGTTAAGCTCTTGTCGATTCCTGCTGTGTTGTATGAAGTATTTGCGGCTATCGAAACAGTTAAATTTTTGTTGGGATAGCCTAGTGTGTACCCTGCGGTACCATTGTAAAAAGCGTTTTGCCCATCCGCAATGCTTTCCCCTTCTTGCTCGTTGCTCGAGTTTTGATACACTAGATTTAAATTGGTACTGTGTTGTTTTTGTTCCGTTTTTTTAAGGATATAGTTAATACCTAAATTCGCATTGTGTGAAATTTGGCGGTAATTTAGGGTGTCCACATTGTCAAAATCACCTACTTGGTTGATAAAATCAAATTGATCGCGAATATTGGTAAACGATTGAAAATTTGAATAGGAGCCGTTTAATGTCAATTTTTCGGAAGCCATTACACTAGCCGTAACAGCGCTCACGATTCTCCGTTGATCAGAGGTTTTTGCTTTATCAAGATTATCACGCTGTACACCAGCATTAACACTTAAATTAAGTTTGTTATTGAAGATAGTCTGGTTGGCATTTACCGTAACATTCTCTAGGTCGTTATTAAAAAAATAAGCACCTAAAGTTTTATAATCCGGATCAATACGTTCATAAGCTACGCCCAAGCTACCCGAACCAGCGGGGTAGTTAAACGATGCATTGAGGGCATTGTAGTAGGTGGTACTTATATTTTCATCGAGTAGAAAAGCAAGCAATCCGGTTGAAGGTTTTTCTTCGGTTAATCGGCTATCTTCTGTAACACCTGAAATGGCATATTCTATATGAAAATTGGCTTTATCAAATACTCGAAAATCACTCTCGAAAGAAAGTACGGCATTATCTTTAGGGCTTAAATTTAATTCCACAGGAAACGAATTTTCAATAGAATTCTCTTCATCAGTAGCTTTGAATAGAATCACGCCCAATTTCATAAACTCAAAATCGTAAGCAGTTTTTACCCCATAGCCCATACGTTTGTACGCAGTAATTCCGCCTGGCGCCTCTGCATTGTATGCTGTGGCGCGCAACAAACGACCATACATGGCACTTATCTGAAATTTACCTTCTGGATTAAGTTCAAAACCACCACCGGTAAATTGATGTCCGCTGAGGGTATAGGGTGAAAATGTCATGTTTACATCGCCAATATGCGCCGTTACCCACTTGTAAGATGGGGGTAAGCTTAGGCGATTAAAATTAAACGGACTCGGAAAATTAAAATCTTGGTTAGAATATGTGAACGATAAAGGAATGGAGTATAGGCCTGCGATATTGAAGTTTAAATTACCTGTCAGAAAATAACTTAAGGCTTGCCGGTTGGCGGTGCCATCATAATAAACGGCGTTAGCGGCAATACCTCCGTTATAACGCAGCCATTTTTCCTTGCCCAATTGGTCAAAATTTATACTTTGAGAAAAGCAGTAAGTGCTGAACATAAGGTATAAGAGTAGAAATTTCTTCAATAGAAATATGGTTTGTTTGTTAAATTTAACTTAAAAATAAATACGAGAATTTTATTTTCGATAAACGGTAATTTTATTTTAAGAGTACCCGCTCTTTTTTTATTCAGAAAAATACTTCAATTTTTCGTCTTTAAACGTTAAAATATCGCTGTTTTATATTTCCGATGAGAGATTTTGTTTGATTTTTATTAAAATAAATTTTAAATAGGAGTACTATTTAAATAGGCATCATCAACTAAATACTACCTTTGTAACATGGTAAATTTTCCTAAAAAGCTACAAAATAAATTAGCAGAAAGAGCGAGCAATAATGCTTTGCGCACGCTTGATCTACCCACTAATTTAATAGATTTTTCTTCTAACGATTATTTAGGATTTGCCAGCAATGAAGTTATTTTTAAACAGGTATCAAATTTATTATTTCTTAGAAACATACATCAAAATGGAGCTTCAGGGTCTCGACTAATTACGGGGAATTCTCATTTATATGAAGAAGTAGAGCAACAAATAGTATCTTTTCATCAGGTAAAAACCGCATTGCTTTTTAATTCGGGTTATGATGCCAATATTGGCTTTTTTAGTGCTGTGCCCCAGCGTGGAGACGTAATTTTGTATGATGAATTTATCCACGCCAGTATTCGGGATGGTATTAGAATGAGTGATGCCAGAGCCTATAAATTCAAACATAATAATCTAGATGATTTAAAGGCTGTTATCCAGAGAAATTTGGTGACTTCGACTCCGCTTAGTCACCAAGAAGAAAGCCGAAGCGAAGTTTACATCGTAACCGAATCCGTTTTTTCTATGGATGGTGATACACCTGATTTAACCGCGCTAGCTAATTTTTGCACTTTAAATTCCTATAATTTAGTGGTTGATGAAGCGCATGCCGTCGGAGTTTTTGGCTTAGAAGGACAAGGTTTAGTTTTTGATTTAGCACTTCAAAATAAAATATTTGCGCACATAATAACTTTCGGAAAAGCTTTGGGCTGCCATGGCGCGGCTATTTTAGGAGGTCAAGAACTTAGAAATTATCTTGTAAATTTTGCTCGCAGTTTTATTTATACCACAGGACTGCCACCGCATACTATTGCTACGATTAGTGCTGCTTACATGGAGTTAAAAGCAACGAATTCAAGAAATAGTTTGCACCAAAATATTGCTATTTTTAACGAACAAATAAAAACCCTTGGTTTAGATTCCATATTTATTCCCAGCATTTCGGCCATACATTGTTGTATTATTTCGGGGAATGAAAACGTAAAAAAAGTGGCGTCTCGGCTTCAAAATGAAGGCTTTTCAGTAAAACCTATTTTATCTCCAACAGTACCAAAAGGGCAAGAGCGATTGCGTTTTTGTTTACATAATTATAACAAAAAGGAAGAGATAACAAAGGTTTTGAGTACTTTAGAACAATTAAGTCATGCAAATGAGTCATAGATTAGTTACCATTGCTTCTTTTGAGTATGTGTCTGATTTACAGGTTTTAAAAACAAAATTAGAGTTTGAAGGCATTCAAGTAATTTTAAAAGACGATAATGTGCTCAATTCTGACCCGATGATAAGTTATGCCATTGGTGGGGCAAAGTTGCAGGTTTTTAAAGAGGATGCTGAACGGGCTTTAGAAATTTATAACGAAATACGCAGTTATGCCGTTGATGATGAGGGAAACTTTATAAAATGTCCAAATTGTAAGGCTCAAAAATCGGAAACTTATTACGAGCGAAAAACTATTTTTTACAAACTTTTTCCTTTTTTCGAAAAAAGAAAATACAAATGTTTAAATTGTAGCATGATTACTAAACCTTAACTTTATGCAAACATTTTTTGTTACCGGAATATCTACTGAAGTAGGAAAAACAATAGCTTCTGCTATTATAGTGGAAGCCTTGGCCGCAGATTATTGGAAACCTATACAAGCTGGGGAATTAGAAAATTCTGACAGCCATAAGGTGGCAAGTCTAATTTCGAACACTAAAACAGTGATTCACAAAAACAGCTATGCTCTAAAAACCCCTATGAGTCCTCATGCGGCGGCAGCTATTGATGGTGTTGTCATCGACATAGAAAATATTGAAACCCCAGAGACAGATAACCATTTGGTCATTGAAGGTGCAGGCGGATTGCTAGTTCCCTTGAATGATGAAGACACTATTTTAGACATTATAATGCCTAATTATAAGGTTGTTGTGGTTTCAAGACATTACTTAGGAAGTATTAACCACACCTTACTTACCGTTGGTTGGTTGCAATATAAAGGTTATAATGTTTCTATTATATTTAGTGGTGATGAACATAAAACAACAGAAGAAATTATCCTTAAAAAAACAGGGATAACAGCCATAGGCAGAATAAATGAGGAACCAGTTTTTGACAAAGCAACCATCCAAAAATATGCAGCTCAATTTAAGGCAACATTAGCATCTCTAATGATGGCTTGATTTCTAGTTTTTTATATATAGATTATATGTTTTATCATTAAAATCATCTTCCAAATAATATGCATCATACGCTAAGCTATCAATTGCTTTTTCTACAATAAAATATTTTTTTGTAATAGTTGAATTTGTATCTAGGCTAATAAAATGGTGACGCTGAAAAAAGCCATGTATCGAATGTTCAAACTTTGTTGATTTAAAATTTACAACACTATTGTCTGGTATTTTCTTTGTAATTTGTTTTACGAAACATAATTTTTCAGAATCTCTTTTATCTATAGTTCCTACGTTTTTAAAAGCTAATACGATACTAATAATCATTAATACAATAATAAACAACGAAAAATTTTGATGATATTTTTTGTGTTTTAATAATACTGTTTTAATAACAATAAATGATTTAACGATAAGCAATGCCATGGCTATTGAGAATAAAGGCAAAGAAGGTGTTAAATAATAACCTGCCTGTTTTAAACTTACCATTATAGGCAAAGATGCAGAAAGAGCAATAAGAAAATAGAAAACACTAAGCTTATTTTTTTGTTTACTGAATACCCATTTTTTTTTGTTTTTAAAAAATGCTAAAACTAAAAAAAGTATAGATAAACCTAATGATATTGGAATACTTCTAAATATACTGATAAGTATGTAAAATCTACTTTCTCTCATATTTTCTGTTCTAAACCCCAAAATAGATTTGACTATTTGATTGTCAATGTATGCTACAAAAAAGTTCCTTGAATTTTCAAATTGAAGAGTTATAAAAAAGCAAAGCATAAAACTTGTAACAAGAATCAAGGTTTTTATAATAGATTCTTTTAAATTTCCCTTAAATACAATTAAATGTAGCACAAAAAATACAAAAGGAAATAATGCAACAGCTCCTTTGCACAGAAACGCTAAAAAAACTAAAAAACCAGAAATAAATATTAAAAAATAAGATTCTTTGTTATTTGTTTTTAAACTCTTTATTAATAAATAAATGGCAGATAACGTAAATATTGTAAGCGTGCATTCTAATACGTTATTGGGATAAGCAAAGAAAGTTTGCAAATTAAGCATCCAAAGTATAATTGGTAAATAGGCTGCTTTTTGATATGCTTCATTATCAATATTTATTTTTTCCCAAATTTTTGTAATAAGTAAACCCGTAATGATAAGTGCTACTAGGCAATAAAGTCTTTCAATCCAAAAGGAGTTTCCCAAGAATTTAAAAAATAAACTTTGCAGCCAAAATACCATTGGAGGATGTTCATAAAACTCAGGAAATATTGTTTGTGTAAACATTGGCGACCATAAAGATCCATAACCATTGGCTAAATTATTCGAAATAGTAGCATACCAAATTCCGTCAACAAACATGCCCTCTCTTAATAGATTTGGCGCGTAAAGTAAAAAAAAGATTGCTAGGACTAATAACCAATTAATTTTATCAGTCAATGGGATTTTAAAAAAGATTTTAATTTTTTTAGAAGGCATTTAAAGCTGTTTTGTTAGATCGATTATATTTTTATTACATTAAAAAAACATATTAAGAACTATTATTTTCTCAAATTAATAGGCGGAATATTCTAGCAATAATACTATTTATTAGCATCTTTGCAAGATAAATAAAAACACGGATTCTAAAATTATTCTCATTGAAAAATATTTCAGAACGCGATAAAAAGCATATTTGGCATCCTTTAACCCAGCACAAATTGCACCAGAAAATGTTGGCAATTACCAAGGCGAAAGGCTGTACGCTCACCGATGAAGAAGGCAAGACCTATATTGATGGAATAGCCTCGTGGTACACTTGCGTTTACGGACATTGTAACGATTACATCATCGAGAAAGTGTATGCGCAAATGCAGCAATTAGATCAGGTGGTGTTTAGTGGTTTTACGCATGAATCCGCCGTAAAATTATCAGAAGCCTTGATAAATATTTTACCGGATAACCAAGAAAAATTATTCTTTTCGGATAATGGTTCAACGGCTATCGAGATCGGAATAAAAATGGCATTGCAATATCATTTTAACAAAGGACAAAATCGTAAAGTATTGTTGGCTTTTGAAGATGCTTTTCACGGCGATACTTTTGGTGCCATGTCCGTTTCTGGATTGTCAGTATATAACGGGCCATTTGAGGCTTATTTTATGCAAGTGGAACGTATTGCTACACCAACGAAAGAAAATATTGTTTCAATTTTAGAAAAATTAGCAAAGCGTTTACAACAAAATGACATTGCTGGTTTCGTCTATGAACCCTTAATTCAAGGCGCAGCAGCCATGCAAATGCACGATGCAGCAGGTTTAAATAAAATTCTAGGACTTTTAAAACAATACGATGTAATTACGGTAGCCGATGAGGTCATGACAGGCTTCGGTAAAACAGGTAAGTATTTTGCTTCGGATTATTTAACGGAAAAACCCGATATTATCTGCATGTCTAAAGCCTTAACTGCAGGTTTATTGCCTATGGCAGTAACAAGTTGTACGCAAAAAGTGTATGATGCTTTTTATAGCGATGAAATTTCAAAAGGCTTATTTCATGGTCATACCTATACCGCAAACCCTTTGGCATGCACTGCCGCTTTGGCGGGAATTGAATTGTTACAGTCCGACGAAATTCAAGAGAATATTCAACAGGTGATTGCTTCGCATCAAAAATTTAATGAGGAAATTAAAGACCATCCAAAGGTATTAACCACGCGGCAAACAGGGACCATTTTTGCTTTAGATTTAAATCTGAAAATGGAACGCTACGGTAATTTACGCGATAAATTAATGCAGCATTTTATGGACAATGGGGTGTTTTTACGTCCTTTGGGAAATACCATTTATATTTCGCCCCCTTATGTAATTTCTGAGCAAGAATTACAAAAAATTTATCGCACTATAAAATCTGCTTTAGAAATAGTTTAATTTAGTCCCCCTCCTTCGCAGGGGTTAGGGGAGGAAAAATTCAATTAAAAAAAAAGTAGGTTTTAGTCCGTCACCTTAGGAGGGGTTAGGGGAGACTTATATAATTTTTTCTGTGCATTTTTTTAATCTTAAATAAATCTATCTATAATTGAAAAGCATAAGTCATTTTTACTTTCGAATCGCCAACATCCGACCATTTTTTAACAGGAATTTCGTCCATGAGCTGTAATGCGATTTCTTTTTTATAAAAACAGAGCATGCGACTAAACAGTTCCACATCAAACAGCCATTTTGATAAGAAGGGTTTTTTAAACAATAGTTCAGAAATTGATATATCAAAAACTTTACAGCCACACTGCGTATCATACACTTTAATGTCTAAAATGCTCGATATAAAAGTGGCAATAATTCTACCGAATACAAACCTCGAAAACTTACGTTCAACTACCGAACCAATTTTTAAAATTCGAGAAGCAAAAACAAACTTTTTGCCCTCTCTTAAAAAAGTAAGATACGAAAAGCATTCTTCCAATGATGTTGCTAAATCGGCATCTAAATAAGCTAAATAGCTTGCAGTTTGATGCTGATGGCAATATAAAACCCCATTCCGAACGCTGTCTGCTTTTCCGCTATTTTTGGCGTTGGTAAGGATGATGATCTGATTTGGAAAAAGCTGTTTTATATCCTCTAAAAGTGACAAAGTTTTATCGGTAGAACAGTCATTCACAAAGCAAATGGTCGCTTGTGGATTGTTTTTTAAAAAAGATAGGTATGCAGGTTTAGGGAGACGCTTGTATTCATTATAGCAAGGAACAATAATTGAAATTTGCGATGGCTGCATTTTTTTATTTTATTACGAAGTCATAAAAGTACTATATTTTAAAATATAAATTAAAGCAGTTTTAACACCAATAATTTCAAATAGTATAATATATAAGTTCAAAAAAAGCGATGATTAATTTTAAAATGTTCTAGTGTTGTGTTAAGTTTGTTGTATTGGTTAAGCCGCCGTCATTTTTGGCCAGGTCAAGGTAAAAAATTAGTGTATAGCCGTAGCTACAGAATCATTTTTTAACGCAGGACTGGTCAAAAACAACAAGGGTTGGGCAGGCTATAATAGGCTTAACATAACACTAGTCTTGTTTCGAGTTTTAAACTGTTTTTATTTCATCACTTACGTAAATTTTTCTTTTGAAAGAACCTATTTCCATAACTGCTATTTCCTCCATTTCGCCTTTGGGAATTTTCCAAGACGATATTTGGAAAACCTATCAAAACGATTCGAGTTTATTGCGTATAGAAAGGATAGAAAACCAAAATGCTTGGGTAGGTTCACTAACAGCTGAAGGTAAAAAAGAGATTGAAATCCTAAAAAATACAGACTCCAAATATAGAAACTTGGATAAAAGTGTTTTGTTTGCCATATTTGCTTCTCGAAAGGCTATTGCAAAAGCAGGTTGGACACCAAAGGATAATTTTGGTATAAATATAGGATCTTCAAGAGGAGCAACGGAATTGTTTGAAAAATACCATCAAGAATTTCTAGCATCAGGGAAAGTGTCAACTTTGGCATCGCCGACGACAACTTTGGGAAATATATCTTCTTGGATAGCCCATGATTTACAAACACAGGGTCCAGAAATTTCGCACTCCATTACCTGTTCCACAGCGTTACATTCGCTTTTAAACGGAGTAGCATGGTTACAGGCAAGAATGGCAGATAAATTTTTAGTGGGTGGTAGTGAAGCGCCACTAACAGCCTTTACCGTCGCCCAAATGAAAGCACTAAAAATATATGCTAAAAATCCGATAGCTGACGCTTCGAGTAAACTCGTCCAACAGGAAATTCAAAGCTCCTTGGCTGAGCGGCCTGCGCTGAGCCTTTCGACTACGCTTAAGTCAGGCTCCGTCCAAGCAAGTCGAAGCTTGGTAGCTGAGCAAAGTCGAAGTTTGGTAGCTGAGCAAAGTCGAAGCTTGGTAGCTGAGCGAAGTCGAAACTATCCTTGTCGTGCTTTGGATTTGCAAAAAACTCAAAGTTCTATGGTTTTAGGTGAAGGCGCAGCGGTAGCTTGTTTAGAAAAAGGTGTACCAGAAAATGCTTTGGCAATTATTGAAGGTATAGGTTATGCTACGGAATTATTAGAACATAATATCTCTATTTCTACCGATGCCGTATGCTTTCAACGGTCTATGAAAATGGCCTTAGGAAATACTAATCTCGATGAAATAGATGTTATTGTGATGCACGCACCTGGCACTATTAAAGGCGATATTTCAGAAATGAATGCGATTGATAAGGTATTCCCTCACAAAAAACCTTTTTGCACTACAAATAAATGGAAGATAGGGCATACTTTCGGAGCTTCGGGAATGTTAAGTGTAGAACTTGCGGTTTTAATGTTGCAACATCAAAAAGTAATAAAAGTGCCTTTTGTGAATTATAATGCAGTTCCTACTAAAATAACCAGAGTATTAGTCAATGCAGTAGGTTTCGGTGGGAATGCAGTGAGTGTGTTGTTAAAAAGAAAAGAATAAGCAATATAAAATTGTTTTTTAAAACGGGCTTTTGTAGTGGTCATCAATTATTTGTACGCTATTTTTATTTCAGAAAACTTAAACTTGACGCCCTATATTTTACAATCAAATTTTTCTTTTTTGGGATTTGAATTACAAATAGGTTATTTTTGAAGCCTTATATAATTGACCCACATGAGCGAGACAAGACATAACTGGACAAGACAAGAGATATTAGATATTTATAACAAACCTTTAATGGAATTGTTATATGATGCTGCGACCATCCATAGAAAAAACCACGACCCAAATACGGTTCAGGTTTCCACTTTAATTTCTATAAAAACGGGAGGTTGTCCCGAAGATTGTGGCTATTGTCCACAAGCCGCTCGGTATCACACCAATATCGAGGGTAATGATTTAATGACTGTACCCCATGTAAAAGCCCAAGCTTTAAGAGCAAAAGCTTCTGGTAGTTCTAGAGTTTGTATGGGCGCTGCATGGCGTAATGTAAAAGATGGTCAAGAATTCGATCAGGTTCTAGAAATGGTACGTACCATCAACAAACTCGATATGGAAGTTTGTTGTACCTTAGGTATGATTACCGAAAATCAAGCCAAACGTTTGGCTGAAGCAGGTTTATACGCTTACAATCATAACTTAGACACTTCCGAAGATTATTATAAAGATATTATTTCAACCCGAGCTTTTGAAGATCGCTTAGATACCATCAGCAATGTGCGGAAAACCAATGTTACGGTCTGTAGCGGTGGTATTATTGGTATGGGGGAAAAACTAGAAGATAGGGCTGGAATGTTAGTGGCTTTAGCATCGCTTAATCCACAACCAGAATCGGTACCTATTAATGCTTTGGTGGCGGTTGAAGGTACTCCTATGGAAGATATAGCGCCTATTGCTATTTGGGATATGGTTCGGATGGTGGCGACTACAAGGATTGTAATGCCAGAAACACAAGTGCGACTTTCAGCTGGCAGAACAAAAATGACAAGAGAGGGGCAGGCGATGTGCTTTTTTGCTGGCGCAAACTCAATTTTTGCAGGTGATAAGTTACTAACTACACCAAACCCTGATGTCAATGACGATATGGAAATGTTTCAGCTTTTAGGTTTAAACCCACAAAAAGCATTTACAAAAGTTTCACAGCCAAAAACGGTAGAAGCAGAAGATTCTCAATTTCAGACTTTAGGAGAAAAACCAAAATGGTCAAGACCGGGGCATGCTATTGAGCGTAACGAAGCAGCAAAGGCTAAAGCCAAAAACTCCTAAGGGCTTATTTTTTATTGCGCTCCATGATATTTGGGGAAAATTTAAAAACATCTTTTAAAATTTAATTTTAACGAAAAGCAGCTTATTACTATTGGTCTTATGACAGGCAAAATCATATTATTTTTATTCTTGAACTCCTTTTAAAATTGATGGGCATTGAAATTATCAGCTATTCCTAAGGTAAATCGTATTTCGAAAAGCGATTTTATAGATCAGTATTTTAAGCCTCAAAAACCTGTTGTTATTCAGGGTTTTATTGAAGATTGGCCTGCCTATACCAAATGGAATTTAACGTATATAAAGGAAATGGCAGGCGATAAAATTGTACCGCTTTATGACGATCGTCCCGTAAGTCATAAAGATGGTTTTAATGAGCCACATGCTAAAATGAGAATGGCTGATTATGTTGATTTACTAAAAAGAGAACCAACCAAGTTTCGTATTTTTTTATGGAATATCTTAAAAGAAGTGCCTCAATTACAAAACGATTTTACCTATCCTGATTTTGGTTTAAAGCTCTTGAAAGGTTTGCCCATGCTATTTTTTGGTGGTACAAACTCCTATACTTTTATGCATTATGATATAGATTTAGCCAATATTTTCCACTTTCATTTTGAAGGAAAAAAAGAAATAATTTTATTTGATCAATCTCAAAATAAGTATTTATACAAAGTGCCTCATTCTTTAATAACGCACGAGAGTATCGATTTTTCTAAGCCTGATTTTGAACAGTGGCCTGCCCTAAAAAATGCGCATGGCTATAAAACTAATTTAGAACACGGCGAGGTCTTATATATACCTGAAGGTTATTGGCATTATATGAAATATATTACTCCGGGTTTCTCTATGAGTTTACGCGCTATGGCTCGTAAACCAAAAAATATAGGTACAGCAATTTACAATATTTTAATTATGCGGTATTTTGATACTATAATGCGAAAATTCCAAGGCCAAAATTGGATAGATGCTAAAAATGAAAAGGCAATTACAAGAACAAACAACTATTTGCGTAAGACTATTACGCAACAATAAGTATCTTTGCGAACATTAAATATAAAATATAAAAAATCAGTAAATATTTAAAGATTATACCATGAAAAAAACAATATTAATTTTAATTATACTATTTGGAGTATCTTTTGCGAATGCACAAGCCTACACAGGAAAAGATGATGCAAAATTTCAAATAGGGGCTAATTTTCAAGAAAACGGAACCGGAATAGTAGTGGTTTATGATTTCGGAATGGGAGAAAATTTTTCTATTGGTGCATCAACTTCGTATGTTTTAGGGGTTGAAGAGTCCATCGATGCTGATTTTGGAAATAGATTTGATTTAAAAGTACGTTTTAATGCAAACTTAGGTGGCGTTATGGCTTTACCTGATAATATGGATATTTATCCAGGCTTAAACTTAGGTTTGAAAAACTTTGGTGGGCACTTAGGTACGCGCTATTTTTTTAGCGATGGTTTTGGTTTATTTGCAGAAGCATCATTGCCATTTGCAAAATATAATACAGATAGTTTAACGCCAGCAGAACAACTGCACAACCAATTTGTTTTTAGTCTTGGTGCTGTTTTTAATTTGTAGTTTTAGGTATTTATTGCACATTAAAGGTAGGTCTTGTAAAAAGCAAGTATTTTTATATTGACTTAAAAAAACCAAATTATTTTTAATAAATAGTTTGGTTTTTATAGTTTTAATTAGAAGGCTTAGCAAAGCTCAACACGACAAATTTACTTATTATCTTTACGTTGAAAATAACCGATAAAAAGCTAGTATTACTAAGATAGTCGTAAAAACGAATGTCAACTTAAAAGCTTTAAAGGGCTGATTTTTATTTCACCAAAGTTGTTACTTTTTCATATACCAAATTGCTTTCCCATCCTCGGTATAATAGGTAGTCTGCTAATTTTTTTCTTCTCTTATGAATATTTTTTTCATTGAGGGCTTCCAGTCTTTTGTTAGCGAGTGCATCCAAGGTATTGAGGTAAGTGTCTTCGTCAATCTCTTGAAGTGCTGAGGTAATATTGTATTTTGATATTTCACGTTTCTTTAACTCATTTACAATACGTTTTTTTCCCCATTTTTTAATGTTGAATTTTCCACGTGCATAACTTCTAGCAAAACGCTCCTCATTTAAATAATTTTCTTGTATTAAATGCCCTAGAATTTGGCTTGCGGCTATGGGGATCATTCCCATTTCCCGCAATTTATTTTCCACTTCTTTATGGCACCTATCTTGGTAAGCACAATAGCTTTCTATTTTTTTTGTAGCTTCATCAATAGTGTAAGAAGGTTGTAAATTTTTCATTTCAATTAGCTTTGGCGTTTTCCATTTCTTCTTGCAAATGGTCCAAATATAAAATACCGTTGAGGTGATCTATTTCATGTTGAAAAATTACAGCAGTAAAATCTTCAACCATTTCTACAACTTTAGTATTTTCTAGTGTATCGTAAGATATTAAAATGGCGTAAGCTCTGGAATTTAAGGTTTCGCTTCGGTTTGGAATAGACAAACAGCCTTCTTTTCTTGTCTGTGTTTTCTTAGAATATTGAATAATTTTCGGATTTAAAAAAACTTCAAATGGCAAATCTTCTTTATCAAAACGCTGTACCCAAATAATGTTCTTTAATATCCCAACCTGTGGTGCGGCAATACCAACACCGAGCGACATACTATCGCGAACAGTAGCGAAAAGGCGTTTAGCAAAAAGCTGTAAATTAGGATCATTCGGGTCTGCATAAACAGACTCACTTTTTTGCCGCAATAAAATAGAGTCAGACAGATTATTTATTTTAAAAACCCGCATAGGTTTATTACTTTCACCTTGAGTAATTAGTGACAGCTGCTTTTTAGAAAAACTACTTTTTATTTCGGAAATATTTTGAACCGTTTTAGTTGATTTACAACTTACCGCAGTAAGGAATACTATAAAAAGGAGTAGAACAAGTTGTTTTTTCATGGATTAATTAGTTTTTATAACAGTATTCAATAAAAATTTAAAGTAATAAATAAGTTTTAAAAATGCGGCCTTCGAGTACAACCGAAAAATTTAGCTTTTCGTTTTTAATGAAATATTACCTACCAATATACTAAAACAAAACTATGGTAAACAAAAAAAGCGACCTCAAATTTGAGGTCGCTTTTAAAATCTTCTGCTTTTAAAGCAGATCCTAAAATAAATTAGTGCAGTAAAACTAGTGTTTTACTAATATATGGTTTTGCCGTCTTTATTTTTAAAACGATATTCAAGATAGGTATAAGCATCTCTTGGTTGTATTTTAATCCATTTTTTATACTCTAAGAACCACTTAGTGCGTATAGATGGAAAACCTTTAGTAAGGTAGGCAGCAATAAAGGGATGAATGTTCAAAGTAATGGCATTATCCTTTGCTGGACCTGTAATTAATTTTTCAAGGTCAACATTAATTTTATCAATTAAAACTATCGGAGCTTCTATTTCTTGACCTTTTTGGTTAGGATCTTCTTCGGTTGTTTTAATATTCATTTCGGGCCTCACCCTTTGTCTTGTAATTTGTATAAGTCCAAACTTACTAGGAGGCAAAATTTTATGTTTTGCGCGGTCATCTTTCATTTCATCTCTAAGATGATCAAAAAGTTTTCTCCTGTTTTCTCCTTTGGTCATGTCGATAAAATCAACTACAATAATGCCACCCATATCTCTAAGGCGTAACTGTCTGGCAATTTCAGAAGCAGCTAAAAGGTTTACTTCTAGGGCTGTATCTTCTTGATTTTTTGCCTTATTAGAACGGTTTCCACTATTAACATCTACTACGTGTAGCGCTTCTGTGTGTTCGATAATAAGGTAAGCACCTTTGCTCATGGCTGCGGTACGACCAAATGAAGTTTTTATTTGTCTTTCTATTCCAAATTTTTCAAAAATAGGAACAGTATGGTCACTATACAATTTAACAATAGATTCTTTTTCTGGAGCAATTTCTGCCACATAATCTTTTACTTCTTCATAAAGCACTTCATCATCAACATGGATTCCTGTGAAGGAGTCATTAAAAACATCTCTAAGAATAGAGGATGCTCTGTTGAGTTCAACGAGAACTTTCGATGGGTGTGGCGCTTTTTGTAATTTTTTACACATTACGGACCATTTGGTCAGTAAGTTCTGTAGATCTTTGTCGAGTTCTGCGACTTTTTTGCCTTCTGCAACTGTTCTAATAATAACACCAAATCCCTTAGGCTTAATACTTTTAACAAGCCGTTTAAGTCTGTCTTTTTCTTCGTTGCTTTCTATTTTTTGAGAAACAGAAACACGATCAGAAAAAGGAACCATCACTAAGTAGCGTCCTGCAATGGATAGCTCGGAGCTAATTCGTGGTCCTTTTGTGGAAATGGGTTCTTTAACAATTTGCACCAATAAAGATTGATTGGCTTTTATCACATCAGTAATAACACCATCTTTATTAATATCGTTTTCAAACGGAAAATCCTTTAATGAAAAGTCTTTTAATTTACCAGTGCTTACTTGTTTTATAAACTTAAGCATGGTAGAAAGTTGTGGGCCTAAATCATGATAATGCAAAAAAGCATCTTTTTCATAACCCACATTTACAAAAGCAGCATTTAATCCAGTCACTGGTTTCCGGACTTTGGCGATAAAAATATCGCCAACCGAAAAATTGTTGCTGTCTTCTACTTTTTGTAGTTCTGTTAATTTTCCATCTTTTAATAGGGCAAAATCGACGGTTTCGGAGCTAGATCTTACGATTAATTCTCTATTCACCTGAATCAATTTTTATTTATTCGCAGCCAACAATACGTATTGCGGTCAACTAATAAATGATTAAACAATATATGTAACAGGTTTTTGAAACCTGTTGAAATTCACTTACGAATTTCTATGTCAATGAACTTTTTAAAATGAAAAAGTAGTTGAAACAACTACTTTTTCTTGTGACGGTTAGCTCTTCTACGCTTCTTGCGCTTGTGAGTAGCTACCTTATGTCTTTTTCTTTTCTTACCACTTGGCATAAACTATACTTTTTAAGATTAATATTTTACTTAACTTCTACGTTACTCTTTACGCTTTCTACGAAAACCTTAGCCGGTTTAAAAGAAGGAATATTGTGCGCTGGTATTTTTATAGTAGTGTTCTTTGAAATGTTTCTACCTGTTTTCTCAGCTCTTGTTTTGATAATAAAACTACCAAAACCTCTTAAATATACATTGTCTCCATTTTCCAATGAATATTTAACTTCTTCCATAAAAGACTCTACAGTCGCCTGCACATCTCCTTTTTCGATACCCAGTTTTTCTGAGATTTTCGTTACAATATCCGCTTTCGTCATTTTTTTGTACTATTATTAGCTATAATTATCTATGTTTTTTCGGGTTGCAAATATATAAATTAAAATTCAATCTTTATCTTAAAGAACTTCATTTTTAAGTATATAAACAATTACTTTTGACATTCGACCATTTATAGATTGATTTTGCGGCAAGAATATGTTGAATTAATCAAGGTTGGTACAAAGTTTTTTCGTTTCAACAGATTCAAACTATCCTTGGCATTTAGTATTTTATATGATTTTTTCAGAACAAATTCTTCTTTGGTACGCAAAAAATAAAAGAGATCTTCCATGGCGAAACACCACAGACGCCTACCATATTTGGTTGTCAGAAATTATGTTGCAACAAACCAGGGTAGCGCAAGGTACTCCATATTATTTAAAATTTATTGAAAATTTTCCTACGGTGCATCATTTAGCCAATGCCAGCGAAGAACAGGTTTTAAAGCTTTGGCAAGGATTAGGGTATTATTCACGTGCTAGAAATTTACATACTACGGCAAAAATAGTTTCCGAAAAATACGATGGGCTTTTTCCCGACACCTACAAAGAATTACTTCAATTGAAAGGAGTTGGCGATTATACGGCAAGTGCCATAGCTTCTATCAGTTTTAATCTACCCGAAGCGGTAGTCGATGGTAATGTATATCGTGTTTTAGCACGGTATTTTGGTGTTTCATTACCCATTAATAGTACAGAAGGTATAAAATATTTTAAAGAATTGGCGCAAGAGGTCATGGATATTGACCATATCCGAAACTACAACCAAGCGATTATGGAGTTTGGTGCTATGCAATGCACGCCCAGAAATCCCGATTGTGCTGTTTGTCCTTTGGAAAATAGTTGTGCAGCTTTAAAAGAGGCAACTATTGAATTACTTCCTGTAAAGATTAAAAAATTAAAAGTAAAACATCGGTATTTTAATTATTTGGTTTTGTTAGATGGAAACGGCAATAGCCTTCTCCAAAAAAGAACAGGCAAGGGTATTTGGCAAAATTTATATGAATTTCCTTTAATTGAATCCGATTCCACATTAGCAGAAGAAAATATCATAGGCGAAATTGAAAAACTTTTTAATTTTGAAAATCCGTTCGAAGTAATTAAGTTTAACAATACTGAAAAGGTTCACAAATTAACACATCAACATTTATACACCACATTTTGGATTATAAAGACAGCCGATAAAATTAAAAAATCTGTTCCAATTTCTGAAATAGCGGCCTATCCTGTTCCAGTTTTAGTAGCAGATTTTATAAATATATTTAAATTTAAGTAACTTTTCACCAGATGCTAAAGTCGCCCATTTTCTAGTCATAACGGAATAGTTATAACAGTTGCTATTTGAAATAACTGTAAAAGAAAATGATGGATTTTTTCTTTATAGGATATTGAAGAACAAAGTATAGCTTAGCTACGGTTTTTTTTAAATTGAAAAAGAAAGGGAAAAGACGCATTTTATTACAGTAATTTCAAATGATAAATGGTATTACTTAAATTTTAGTATTTTTGACAAAATTTTCAAGTTATGAGCGGCACATTAAACAAGGTTATGTTAATAGGGCATTTAGGCGACGAAGTAAAAGTTCATTATTTTGAAGGTGGCAATTGCATTGGGCGTTTTCCTTTAGCTACAAATGACACCTATACCAACAAACAAACTGGAGAGAAAGTTACCAATACCGACTGGCACAATATTGTGGTGAGAAACAAAGCCGCCGAAATTTGCGAAAAATACTTAAGTAAAGGCGATAAAGTTTATGTAGAAGGTCGTTTAAAGAACAGACAATGGCAAGGCGAGGACGGGCAACCGCGCTATACCACAGAAGTTCAGGTGCAAGAGTTTACTTTTTTGAGCACCAAAAAAGAAAGCACTAGTAATGCTCAAAACTACCAAGCCAATACGCTTGCTCAAAAAACAGACGCTACCACAAATGTACCAAATAATGCTCCTTCTTTCAATGAACCTAACGAAGAAGATGATTTACCATTTTAACTTAAAACTTAAATTATAACTTTTGGACCCAGACCCCTTTTGGACAGTATTAAATTTTATTGTTTTTGATAGTGCTTTGGCACTCAAAATTGGTGTGATGTTATTGTTACTGTTATGCTCTGCATTAATTTCTGGAGCAGAAGTAGCTTTTTTTGGTCTTTCAGGAACCGATGTTAATGCTATTGAAGATACCAAAACCACCAAAGGAAACATTATAGTAAAACTTTTAGAAAAACCCAAAAAACTTTTAGCGACCATATTAATCGCTAATAATTCTATAAATATTGCGATTGTTTTACTTTTTAGCGCAATTGGTGATGTTATTTTTTCAGAAATAACCTATAATATATTAGGACTTATTTCTGTTCGGTTCTTGTTAGAAGTTGTTGTGGTTACCTTTTTGATTTTAATGTTTGGTGAAATATTACCTAAAGTTTATGCTAATAGAAATCAAAAATCGTTTGCACATACCATGGCGTATCCCTTGAAGGTGTTAGATTTTATTTTTACCCCATTAAGTTCGCCCATGCGTTCTGCTACTATTTATTTGCACAATAAGTTAGGAAAACAAAAATCTGGTTTAAGTGTAGATCAATTATCACAAGCATTAGGGCTTACCTCAGAAGGCGATACCACGAAAGAAGAGCAGAAAATATTAGAAGGCATTGTATCTTTTGGAAATACCGATACCAAGCAAGTAATGCGCCCTAGGATTGATATTTTTGCCTTAAATTCTGATTTAAAATATCTTGAAGTTTTAGAAGAAATTAAAAAAATGGGCTATTCCAGGGTTCCTGTTTTTACCGATAATGTGGATAATGTACAAGGCGTTTTATACGTTAAAGATTTACTGCCTTATATTGACCGTAAAGCCTTTAATTGGATGAGTTTAATTAGAGAACCCTACTTTGTACCCGAAAATAAAAAGCTGGATAATTTATTGCTCGAATTTCAAGAAAAGAAAAACCATTTAGCAATTGTCGTGGACGAGTTTGGAGGCACTTCAGGCATTGTAACTTTAGAAGATATTATAGAAGAAATTGTAGGCGATATCAGTGATGAGTTTGATGATGAAGATTTAATCTACTCAAAATTAGATGATTATAATTATATTTTTGATGGTAAAACAACCTTAAAAGATTTTTATAGAGTAGTTAAGATTGATGATGAGAACGATTTTGAAGAGCGCAAAGGCGAATCGGAAACTATTGCTGGCTTTGTATTAGAAATTGCAGGTAGTTTTCCTAAACGTGGTGAGAAAATAATGTTTAAAAACTATTCGTTTGTAGTAGAAAGTTTAGATAAAAAAAGATTGAAACAAATTAAAGTTACCTTACCAAATGAATTTTAAAATTGTTGGACTCATTGCCCTAGTTTATTTAATTATTGTAGGATGTCAAGATGATGCGTTTATTCCTAAACCAAAGGCCATGCTCAGGTTAGAATACCCAACGGTTGTAGAAGCTCAATTTCAAAATGACGATTTTATTTTTAACTATAACGAGCAAGCAAAACCTTTAGTGAAGAACAAAAATGCCATAATTTTGGAATATCCAGAAATGAAAGGCGCTATTTTTATTACCCACAAAAAAATTGAAAACAATTTAGATAAGTTGATTGCCGATGCGCAAAAATTATCTTTTGAACACCTAAAAAAAGCAGATAATATTACCCCAAGAACTTTTTTAAATGAAGACGCTAGGGTATATGGCACCTATTTTCAAATTATAGGCGATGCCGCTTCGCCCTCACAATTTTACCTCACAGACAGTATCAACCATTTTGTTACAGGTTCGGCCTATTTTTACACCAAACCCAACTACGACTCTATTTTACCCGCTGCCACTTATTTACAAGCCGATATGCGTGCTATTATGGAGACTTTACGGTGGGAACAATAGTTTTTGCGGATTCTTAAAATATTTTTTTTCAACAACTGAGAAAATGCGTATTTGTCTTTTCAATTTCAGAATTTTTATATTTTAAAATCCTGTTAATCGCTGCTCCAAATATTTCTATGTTTCGTGCTACAGCTTTTTTTTGTTTTTAATATTACAATTTGGTCAGAGGAAAATTTAACTTTAGTTGAAAATTCTTGAAAAGAGTCCTCTTCTACAATAATCAAAATTTCATTGGTTAAAACTGGTAAATTTTCTAAATAATCAATATTTTTTTCTTGATTATTTTTACAATTCAGAAACAAAACAGCCAAAGACAAAACAGAATTTTTTCATAAAAAAGTTTTAAAATATTACACACAAGTCCTAAATATAGACAAATTCAAACCCTAATCTTAACAAAACTCTACTCCAATAACTTCTCCGCATTTTCAATACTACTATTCATTTGGTCTCTAAGAGCTTCAACTGACTTTTCTTGCTGGTCTAAGATTTTTTGTTTTTCTTCCGTCGGGGTTTTCCCTTTCATAAATTCTTCGCCATCAAAGCTATCACCAAAACCTTTCATCCAGTCCATCATGGCTTTGTTTGCCGCTCATAAATCTGTTCTGTCTCTTTCGAGCCAAAGAAAACAATCATATTTTGGTTTTATGATACTAACGCTAAAGGTAAGTAAAGAGTTTATTGTGCCCAAATTTCGTTGAAAATTTTGCGTATTGGTGGAGTAGTGGATTAAAAAGCGCTGACCTTTGATTTAGCACTAACTCCGCTAATGCGTTTATATCTTGTTACCTGCCGTTTTTATTTCCATAGTTATTCGAAAATTCTTGTTTTAAATTCAGTCCGCAATTGTTCAAAATTTAGTTTTGGTTTTTTACAAATATATATTGTTTGCCATAAATCTTTTTCGTCATCAGCATACGGATTATAAATTTGTTTTACCGCCACAACCGAATTAAAGAAGGACTGAAAAAAATCTACTCCTGCTTCTCCGTTTGAGAATGCTATAATTGTTTTAGGTAATTCGCCTTTTTCTGGTGACCAAAGGTAGAAACTGCCGTGGTATGAAATTGCTTTCGGCATTTCGTAATTTTCCCTAAAAAGGTTTACTCCACCTGCTTGACTGTAATGTTTGCCCCAAATTAAACAATCCTCTCTTTCGTTAATTGGTAGGCTATCATAAACGGCTTGAAGTCCGTCCATAGTTTTTTCCCATTTTGATTTCGAGTAGTACTCTTTATATTCTATTTGGTAACGATTGTCTTTTTTTTCTATTCTTGCGAATTTGATAAATGTATCCAAGGGCAGAACGGCTAACCCAAATGGGACCAACACAATTCCCGACAAAACGAGAAGAGCCGTTGCTGGATATAAAATCCATTGTCGTTTTGACAGAATTCTTTGCTCAAACCAAATGCTCCCAAATATTATCAACGTTATCATTGCGGGATACATATAGTAAGCTTTGCTTTTGTTCAACGCCAAGAGTATCAAGGAAATGATGATTGTAAATGCAATTGGTCGATAATAGGTTGGATTGTTCTTTGTTCTAAACATATAGATTAAACCACCAATCCAAAAAAACAATGTTACAGGATTTAAGGATATGATTATGATTTCAAGAACTCCCAAAATCGTCAATTTGTCCAATTGGGTTTCATAAAGGCGCGAGATCATATCAAGTACTGGAAACCCGTGCTTGTATTGCCACAAAACATTTGGGGCTATAATTAAAATGAACAAGAGAATATATTTCCAAATGTCTTTTTGCAAAATTTCTATTCGTGTCGGCTTGTTCAATAGAAATCCTGCAAGTCCTGCAATAAAGAAAAGAATATCATATTTTGTAAGGAAGCCAAAACCAACACAGATTGTTAGATAAAGTAAATATTTTTTGTCAAAGCTTTTAACATATCTTACCAATTGATAAAACGAAAAAAGCCAAAACAAGTGCGTAAATACTACGGGCTGAAAGAGTTGATGGCCTCGGCCGAAAGCGGGTGCGGTCAAAATACAAAGAAGTACAATAAAAACCGCTTTTGATTTACCCCCCAGTTTTACTGTTATAAGTGCGATTAATATTAAAATTAATACTGAAGCAATGTGTGAAAAGATGTGATGTACGAATACGGATTGCAAATGAAATTGATTTTGGATAAAAGCCAACCAAGCGATTACAGGTGGAAATTCCATATACCCTAAACTTGGGTGATTTCCTGTTTCTATATGCAATAGTTCATCGCCTTGAAATCCAGAGTTTGAGTCCGCAATAAGGTGCAATGTTAGTTTTACAACACAAAAAAAGGCTATGATTAAAAATATTTTTCTATTTCGCATGTAGTAGGTAGGTCAGGTGTTTCATCAATATTGAAATAACCTACAGCTAGTACAGCAAAACCTTGCTGAATGAGACTATTTCTTTTGCCCTTTAAATAGTCCCTTATGCAGTCATTGCAACCTCCGCCAAAAGCCACTGTCAATGGTCGCTTTGGAGATTCTCCCAAATACAATTGGATTTTAATCATTCCATGTTGCTTAGATAGAGATGGTACGGATGCAAATAGGTAAAGGAGTCCTGCGGTAAAAACCAATAAAAATATTAATGCTTTTTTCTTCATGATTGTTTAATTGGATGAATGTTGTGGCAAAACGATTCTAGAATTTCAGTAGAGGAAGATTTTTTGTCACCTCAATTCTAATCTTATTAATTATCTACTTCTTGCTTTTCCTTAATAATATCAAGGGTTTTGTAGATTAATATAATCTCTAATAAAACAGCGGGTAGTGATATTAGCAACCCTAACAAAGCCAAAATAACGGTGATCAAAAAGAAGCCTACAATCAATTCGAAAACGCCCGCTGCGGTAGCAATAGAGCCATGCGTTTTCTGTAGTCGAATAATCGCAAGCCCAAATACGACAGCTAATGCTCCAAAGATCAATGCCTCAGTGACTAGGACAATCTCAATTGCATAATCATCGTATAACAAAGAAACAATGTCATAACCTAGAGCGAAACTATATGCGAGTATCAGAATAAAGGAAATGATTCTAAGTAAATAATTTTTGAATAATACACCAATTAGTATAAAGCCGCGCATAAAGAAGAAGTAGCTGATCAGAACGGAAGCTTTAATTCCTATATAAACAATATTTCCAAAAATCATTCTGTTTTCTTCAAATCGGTAGTATTCGGCACTCACTTCCAACAGGGCGAGAATAAAATAAACCACGCCAAAAATCCATGCAATATTCAACTGATTACTAAGGAAGCTTGCGGGCTTATCTTCATCGAGATCGATATAGAAAAACTCTTTTATTTTGGTGCCAAATGACTTAGCTCCAAATGCCGCCTCATTGATTTGATCTAAGTCGTACTCCAATGCATTCAGGATGGTCTTGATGGTGTAAACACGTGGCGTAACCTCGCCCGTTTCGATGCGCTGAATGGTGCGCACGCTGATATTACATTTTTCTACAAGCTCTTCTTGGGTGAGGCCTTTCGCTTTTCTAAGCTCTAGAATTTTTTTGCCGAGTGCTGGTTGTTTCATTTGTTTGCTATTTGATCGTTTGTTCGGCAATATTATTCTATTAAATTGGCTACTCAAATTTATTTAATGGTATTAGACACGTCATTTACCCGACATTGTTATAAGTGCTTGAAATACAGAATCTATTGAATTAATTTGCTCAATTGATTTAACAACTAAACTTCCGATTATAAACTCGGTACATTTATTTTTTTTACTTTATTGATTTTCAAGGCTGAAGAATATAATACGAGAAAAATCCGCTCCGCAGAGTCTCTGGACTTTGAGGTTTATAGTTTAAACGTGCTAATATTTTTCATAATTTACAAATGAATTTAAACTACTACTGTTTTAGAACTAAAAGCTACTTTGCTCTGTTCTCTAATGATAGAGCATTATTTCATGTTTTTAATTTACTTTAATCTCTTCGACTCTGTTTGTTCCGCAAAGTCGGGAGACTTTGCGGAGCAGGTAGTTCATTCGCAGGTTTATCGAGTTGTAGTCTCTAATTCTATATATATTGACAATATGCTTACCCCGAACTATCGGGGCCAACTGACCAAAATATCCGCTTGGTAAAACGTTGCAGTCGCATACAATCGTCAAAACTTGTTTCGCTAACTACTTTTTCTTCCACGTATTTAGTTGCAAGAGCGAGAATGTCATCGTTTATCTCTATTTTCTCTAAATGCTCCTTTGGAAGTTCCTTAAAGAATTTTATTACCCGCGTCGGCGCATCCACTAGTTCTGTTTCCGTCAATTCAGATTACAAACGGGTGATTTTACCCATTTTTATCCGTTCAAAAAGCTGTAAAGTGGTCTCGTCAAATCCATTGTCGAATACTCCGCCAAAAACTGGTGTGTCTAAATAGAATTTCTGTTTCATTTTCTAATTCGATATTTCCAAATTCACAAAAATTAAATCTGCGATATTCCTATAATTCTGGAGGGTTTTTTGGCATTACTTACAACTCATAATTATTGCCACGTTTAAACCCAAAACCTCAAAAAACGCCTCTACTCCAAAAGCTTCTCAGCATTTTTAATACTACTATTTATTTGGTCTTTAAGGGCTTCTACTTTCTTTTCTTCTTCATCAAGAATTTTTTGTTTTTCTTCCGTGAGGGCTTTTCCTTTCATAATTTCGTCGCCATCAAAGCTATCGCCAAAACCTTTCATCCAGTCCATCATCGCTTTATTGGCTTCTCTTAAATCTGTTCTAGCATCAATTAACGCTTCTGGAGTCTCGGTTTCATTTATTTTTTCTTCTAATTGACCAATTAATTTGCCAATGGTGCCCATTTTTGGCATTACTTCGTCATGTACAGCCATTACATGCTGCATTTGCGTTGGGGTATCATCTTTTGGGGTTTCTTTACAAGAGTACGTAAAGCCTAATAAAAGTGCGGCGGCAATCAAAATATATTTTTTCATGAGTATGTTTTATTTACCCATAAAGATAATGAACTCGTCTTAGTTTTTTGTTTAGAAAAGAAATTTTCGGTTTTAAAAATCAAAAAACCTCCAAAGTCTATCATTTGACTATGGAGGTTTTGAAACTACTTTTCTATCACCTCTTTTCCTGAGAGGTCAAAGCTACCTTTTTGGGTAGTTTTTGGTGAGTATTTTTTATTTAAAATCAGCGTCGGAAACACCTTCGTTAATTTGGATGGAGTTCACTATAAAATCTACTTTTTGTGGGCCTAAGGACTGTGTTAATTTAAATGGAAATAAAATACCAGACACTTCTTTATAATCTGAAAAATCAAAAGAACTACTCATTTTTTGACCATTAACGTCGGCCGATAGCACATCTTGGAGTTTTAAGCCTGTAGTTACATCATAAAAGGATGATTTTTCATCAGATATTTTAATTTTATAGGCTTTTTTACCATCAATATCTTCTATTCCATCAAGCTTTAAATTGTCATAATTAAAGCTTAGTTCAGGAAAAGGTGCAGATTCAACGCTGATTTTAGCTATTTCAGTTTCTTCTAAATCTTTTCTTTGACCCTGCATTGTCATATAACCAGAATTTCCGTCGATGACTTGTTTGCTCATAGAATTACCCATCATTTTTACATCTTGCATAAACTGGTCTCTAGTGGTTTTTTTAACCTCAAGATTTAATTTCATACCTTGAATTTCTGCATCGGCAGACATCATAAACGACGTAACAGCCGCCAACTTATCTTTTCCACCAATAGCATTTATGTATTTTTCTATAACTGTTTTGGCATTTATACCATCTGGAACGGCAGCACTATAATCTGGCTTTTCTATGGCATTTACCATTTTATCGTAATACATTACAGGAATGTTTTTGCCTTTGAAGTTCACTTTTTCAAGATTTTCAAGAACTTCACTGCCTTTACCAGCAACCACAATTCTGGCATTATCTGTTGTAAAATATTTTTGAGCTGCTTTTTGAACATCAGCAATGCTAACGGCATTAATACGCTCTAAATAGGTCTTGTAATAATCTTTCGGAAGATTTTCTGTTTCGATGTTTAGCGCATAGCCAGCTATAGTTTCAGGACGTTCTAAAGCCATGATAAATCTGCCAATATATTTAGCCTTGGTATTTGCTAAATCTTTTTCAGAAACAGGTTCTGTTCTTATTTTATCAATCTCTTTTAAAATTTCTACTACAGAACTATCGGTTACTGCATTTCTAACCTGAGCGGTTGCAGAAAATTTTGAAGGCGCATATTTATCGTTTCCAATGCTGGAGTAGGAGCCATAAGTATAAGCTTTGTCTTCTCTTAAATTTAAGAATAAACGACCTTCACCGCCACCACCTAAAATTTGATTGGTAATTAAGGCGGGAAAAAAATCGGCATCACTCATTTTTAAATTAACTAAGCTTTGAACTGAAATTTCTGATTGAACAGCATTGGGTACATCTACAAAATTAATTTGTGTGTATTGCGCATCTGCTGGTTTTGAAAATTCGAATGACGGAGGTGTTGCTTTGGTCCAAGCGGTAAAGTTTTTCTTTACTAATTTTTCAACATCCTTTAAGTTTACATCTCCAATAACAATTAAATAAGCATTTGCAGGTACAAAATAGTTTCTGTAAAATTGATTTACATCTGCAAGCGTTATATTTTCTACTGTTTCAGGAGTTACAAATTCTCCGTAGGGATGATCTTTTCCGTACGCTAAGGCAGACTGAGCTCTGCCCGCTATGCTTGCCACATCTTTTTCAGAAGATTTTAAACCAGTTAGTATTTTTTCTTTTTCCTTATCAAATTCTACCTGCGTAAAATTTGGATGAATAGCAGCATCTGCCATTAATTCTAGAAGCCTTGGAAAATATTTAGATAAAGAACTACCAAAAGCACTTTGAGAACCAAAATTAATACTAGCGCCTAAAAAATCTACTTCTTCGTTAAAAGCATCTTTAGAAATAGATTTTGAGCCATTTCCTAAAAGACTAGATACAAAGGTGCTAGTACCTGCTTTATTGCCTTCTGTAATTGGCGGATTATCAATACGTAATTGTATAGAAACTCTTGGTAATTTATGGTTTTCTACCATTAATACTTTCAATCCATTTTTAAGTTCAAAACGCTGTGGTTCTTTTAGGTTTATTTCGGGGGCAGGACCTGCTTTTGGCATGGTGCTTCTGTCGATCTGCGCGCTACCTATAAAGGCGATAAACGCAAAAACTAATGTGATATATATTTTTTT
Source organism: Cellulophaga sp. (assembly GCA_041738035.1). Lineage (GTDB taxonomy): Bacteria > Bacteroidota > Bacteroidia > Flavobacteriales > Flavobacteriaceae > Cellulophaga. Next base: position 3,489 of record JBGSQM010000115.1, on the reverse strand, counting down.
CATATTTGCTAAATTTTTTTCAGGATCTAAATTAATTTGCTGGTTTTTCTTCTGGTAAATAATCGATAATTACGCGCTGATTAGGCTTTAAATACTTTTCAGCTACCGTTTTTATTTCTTCGCGAGAAATAGATCTGTAAATATCGATTTCTTTGTTGATCAATGAAGTATCGCCGTAGAGCATGTAATAGGTTGCCAATGAACCTGCAATGCCTTCTACACTTGAATTAGAATTTACAAACTGATTTTCAAATTTATTTTGTAGTTTTTGATAATCTTTTTCTGAGATTAAGGTTGTTCTTACTTTTAAAATTTCTTCTTCAATTTCAGTATTTAAAGTTTCTAAACTAGTTTCTCCAACGGGAAGTGAAAACACAAGATACATGCCATAATCTTCCTGATCTACATTAAAAGCACCTACTGATAGGGCTTGTTTTTGATCATCAACCATCTTTTTATACAATTTAGAGCTAGGGCCATCGCTCAGGTAGCTCGAAATCATTTGTAAAACATACGCATCACGTTCTTTAAAACCGGGAGTTCTATAAGCAACAATAGATGCTGGTATTTGTATGTTCGCATCGTAAACCACTTTTTTGGTTTCCACCCTGATAGGAGCTTCTGTTGGGTAATTGCGAACTACATCAGCACCTCTTTTAATAGGGCCAAAATAATCTTGAATCATCTTTTTAGTCTTCGCAACATCAATATCGCCAGCTACGGTTAAAACAGCATTATTAGGTACATAATACTTTTTATTATAAGCAGTTACATCTTCTAAAGTGGCGGCTTCTAAATCTTCCATATAGCCAATATTCGGATCTTTGTAAGGGTGTTCTGAGAATAAAGCATTACCTACTACTTGCAAAAGTTGGCCATAAGGTCTATTGTCATAAGATCTTCTTTTTTCTTCTTTAACGACATCAATTTGAGTGTCAATACCTATTTGATTAATAATTGGGTGAAGCAAACGTTCCGATTCTAACCAAAGTCCTAATTCTAAATTGTTTGAAGGAAATACTTCGTAGTAATAGGTTCTGTCCTGAGAAGTATTGGCGTTGTTAGTGCCACCGTTTGAGGAAACAATTTCAAACCATTTACCCCTTTCGATATTTTCGGTGCCTTCAAACAGTAAATGTTCGAATAAATGGGCGAAACCCGTTCTACCTTCTGTTCTGTCTTTACCACCGACATGATACATGACAGAGGTTGTAACTAACGGAGCAGTATTGTCTTGGTGGAGAATTACATGGAGTCCGTTATCCAATTTGTACTCTTCGTAGGTTACCTCTTGAGCTTTGGCGGTTATTCCCGTTAAGGATAGCGTAACAGCCAGAAATAAATTTCTTTTCATTCTTTTTAAGTGTTTAAATTAATTTAGGGTATTTTTGGGGTTTAAATTTTAAATACCTTAATCATTGCGTTAGTATGCGTTTTTTAAGTTTTGTTACACGAAAATAATTGTTTTCTTAACACAATGAAGAAAATTCTTAATTCTTTAACATGATTTTGAAAAATTATTCAATGTTTTTTTTTAATTTGAACGCACCTAAAAAAATGATCTAAAATTATGATGAAATTTATACTACCAGTTCGGTTTGGAATAGCAACCAGTGGCTCCTTAATAGCCTACTTTTTAATTCTCTCGCTATTTGAGTTACATACCAATGTTTTTTACAGTCTTTTTAATGGAATAATAACGGGATTTGGTATTTACGAAGCCATAAAATATTTGAGGATTGAAAACAGAGCGACCTTTAATTACGGCAGGGGATTTACCGCAGGCATCGTTACGGGTTTCGTGGCAACGCTAATTTTTACTGTATTTTTTGCTTTTTATGCCACAGAAATTAATATAAATTTTCTACCCCAACTTTCAGAACAATGGTTTAAAAATGAGAATACAGGAGCAGGGATTGTATTTTTTACCGTAGCCATTATGGGTTTTGCTACTTCACTTGTATTAACCTTGTCATTTATGCAATTGTTCAAATCTTCAAACAATTTAAAAAAACGTAGTTAAACTTGAGAATGCTTTGAATCTATTTTTAAGGAAATAAAGCGCAAATAGGGACATAAAAAACAATTGACAAATTTTTAAACAGACTCTTTAAAAAAAAATCTTGCTATTTACGGAATTAGAAGTATATTTGCACCCGCCTAATTAATTAGGCAAATTAATTTTATTGATTAATAACAAACACAAGCTATGTACGCAATTGTAGAGATAGCAGGGCAGCAATTTAAAGTTGCGAAAGACCAAAAAGTGTATGTTCACCGTTTGCAAAATGAAGAAGGTAGCAAAGTTACTTTTGACAACGTTCTTTTATTAGAAGACGGTAGCAACATTACTATTGGCGCCCCAGCTATAGACGGAGCCGCTGTTGAGGCAAAAGTCATTAAGCACCTAAAAGGTGATAAAGTAATCGTTTTTAAGAAAAAAAGACGTAAAGGTTACAAAGTTAGAAACGGTCATAGACAGTATTTAACAGAATTGTTTATTGAGAGTATTGTTACTTCTGGTGCTGATAAATCAGCTTCAAAAAAAGTTGCAGCTCCAAAACAAGAAGCTCCAAAAAAAGAGGTAGCAGCGAAAGCTGAAACTCCTAAAAAAGCGAGTTCAAAGAAAGCGGTAAGCGCTGATGATTTAAAAAAGGTTGAAGGTATTGGACCAAAAATTGCTGAGACGTTAATAGCGGCAGGAATTTCAACTTATGCAGAATTAGCAAAAACTGATTCGGCCAAAATTGATGAAATCATCGGAGATGTTCGTGGAAATCATGTTACAGATACCTGGCCAGCACAAGCTAAATTAGCCGCTGAAGGTAAATGGGATGAGCTAAAAAAATGGCAAGATGAATTAGATGGTGGAAAAGAATAATTTCTTTTCTATTTAAGTATAACTTTTATTCTGTTGAAAAACAGGAATATAAAACCATAACAAAATGGCACATAAAAAAGGCGCAGGTAGTTCAAAAAACGGTAGAGAGTCAGAATCAAAACGATTAGGTGTTAAGATTTTTGGTGGTCAAGCCGCGATTGCTGGTAATATTATTGTTAGACAGCGCGGAACTAGACACAACCCAGGAAATAACGTATATGCAGGAAAAGACCATACTTTACACGCACGTGTGGATGGTTTGGTAAAATTCCAAAAGAAAGCGGGAGGAAAATCTTTCGTATCTATTGAGCCTTTCGAAGCTTAAGCGATAATTTCTTATTCCAAATTTAAAGCCCTTCTTATCACTTTTGATAATGAAGGGTTTTGTTGTTTTATTAAAAGTTTCAAGTTTAAGGTTCAAAGTTTTTATAACAAGTACAAAGTATTAAGTACTGAGCACAAAGTTGTGGATCAAGTCATAAAGTTGTGGGATTTTACATTTAGGCAAAAATATTAGTTAGTCTAAAGAGGAAGAATTCTACGTTTCTAACGCCTCTAAATTGGGCTCTAAATGCCTTAATTTTTGCGTTGAAAGATTCCGCTGATGC
>JBGSQM010000105.1:0-8934 GCA_041738035.1 Cellulophaga sp. | reverse complement strand
TCTACATATTGCGATTTAAACGAAGTCATCCAAGCGCCACCACGTTTGCCTGCTCTTGGGTGAAAATCGGCATAGAATAAAGAAACTAGCTTTTTATTTTCATCATAAACACGGTATGTTTTTACATCTTTGTGGTAGGTGTCGATATCAAAAACCTCTTGAAACTGTAAACCGAATAATTTTTCTGCGACTTTAAAAACGCCTGCAATTACATTTTCTAATTTAAAATAGGGTTTTAGTTTTTCGTCATCCAAATCGAATAACTTTTGTTTTAATTTTTCGGAATAATAGGCACTATCCCATTTTTCAAGTCGGTCTATGGCATCAAGTTCTTTTGCAAAATCTTCTAACTGTTTAAATTCTCTTGCTGCTGCCGGTTTGGCTTTGAGCAAAAGTTCTTTTAAAAATGCGTGAACTTTTTCGGGGGTTTCTGCCATTCGTTCTTCTAAAACAAAATGCGCATGGGTTTTGTAGCCTAAAAGCTGCGCTCTTTCATGGCGTAATTTGGCAATATCAAGCACATTTTTTTGGTTGTCTAAATTGTCTTTATGAAAGCCTTTACTGCCAAAAGCAATAGACAATTCTTTGCGTAATTTTCTATTTGTGGCATATTTCATAAAAGGAATATAGCTTGGATAATCTAGGGTAATGAGCCAACCATCTTTATCTTTAGCCTTAGCCAATTGTGCCGCTGCTTCTTTTTCGCCCTCGGGTAAACCATCTAAATCTGCCTCTTTGGTGAGGTGTAACTCGTACTTGTTGGTTTCTGCCAAAACATTTTCTCCAAATGTGAGTTTTAATTTAGACAGTTCAGCATCAATCTCTCGCAATCGTTTCTTTTTATCATCGGTTAAATTTGCGCCGTTTCTACTGAAACTCTTGTATTTTTTATCCAAGAGCGTTTGTTCTTCGGGGCTTAAAGTTAATAGCGCTTTTTGCTCATAAACAGTTTTAATCCGTTTAAATAAATTCACATTTAAAGTAATATCATTCCCAAATTCTGATAATAATGGGGAGACTTCTTGCGCTATTTTCTGTATTTCATCATTGGTTTCGGCGGAATTGAGATTAAAAAAGACACTCGAAATTCTATCTAACTGTTTTCCCGAAAAATCGAGTGCAGCAATGGTATTTTTAAAATTTGGGGCTTCTGTATTTTCTATGATGGCATCAATTTCTGCTCGAGCGTCCGCAATGGCTTGGGTAAATGCGGGCATAAAATGCTCATTTTTTAATTGAGAAAACGGAGCAGTATCAAAAGGCGTTAAAAGTGGATTCATGCTAATTTTGTTTGTTTACTATTGAAACATCAAATGTAGAAAAATTTATCGTTTAAGGACTAAGGTTTCCACTTAGGTTATTTAACTTTACAGCTTAAAATTGATAGGACATTGGCAAAAGACACTGTAAGATGTTCATACGACCATAAACCATATCCATCTAAAAATCATAAACTAACCATCAAAAATAGCTTAGGTGAATAAGCAGGGATTATGAAAGTAACCGATCACATAAAAAATGCCAATGGAAATACACTTTTCTCGTTTGAAATTGTACCTCCAGTAAAAGGCAATAGTATTCAAGATTTATATGATAATATTGATCCTTTGATGGAGTTTAAGCCGCCATTTATTGATGTTACGACCTCAAGAGAAGAATACATTTATGTGAATAAACAAGGTTTGTATGATAAAAAAATAACCCGTATGCGACCAGGCACTGTGGGTATTTGCGCGTCTATTAGGCACAAGTTTAATGTGGATACCATTCCCCATGTAATTTGCGGCGGTTTTACCAAATCAGAAACAGAGTATATGCTGATTGATTGTCATTATTTAGGGATTGACAATGTAATGGCTTTACGTGGCGATGCCATGAAAGAGGAAAAATATTTTGTTCCTACCCACGACGGTAATTGCTATGCCAGTGAATTGGTAACGCAAATTCAGAATCTGAATAAAGGCAAATATTTACATGATGATGTTCAAGGAGACGATCGTTCAAACTTTTGTATTGGGGTGGCCGGATATCCTGAAAAACATTTAGAATCGCCCTCCCTTAAATCAGATTTAAAACGTTTAAAAGAAAAGGTAGATGCAGGGGCGGATTATGTAGTAACTCAGATGTTCTTTGACAATCAAAAGTTTTTTGAATTTGTTGATGCCGCAAAAGCTATTGGCATACATGTGCCTATTATTCCGGGTATAAAACCCGTGGCAGTAAAACATCATTTACAGTTATTGCCACAAATTTTCAGTTTAGATTTACCTCAAGATTTGGTAGATGCGGTAGAAAACTGCAAAGATAATGCAGCGGTGCGCCAAGTGGGGATAGAGTGGGCCATCCAACAATCGAAAGAATTAAAAGCAGCTGGCGTTCCGGTTTTGCATTATTATTCTATGGGAAAATCGAATAATATTAAGGCGGTAGCCAAAGAAGTTTTTTAAATTAAAATTTAAGTTAGTTTAAGGTTCATACTGAATCCTTACTTTTGCGCCTAGTTACAGCATCGATGAATCTAAGAGTTTTATTATTTTTTCTAGGGATAACAAGCCTTTGTTTTTCACAAGAAACACAAGAACATAAACGATATATTTTAGATGCGAACCAATTTTATGGTACCATTATGCGCCATAATCCTGATGTAACGCATTTGATTAACTCGCATCCAGCGGGTTTAATTTTAAGTTTAAACCGTAAAACCTACGGATTTCAAAATTGGGAACAGCGCTTTAATTATCCTGATGTTGGTTACTCCTTTATTTATCAAGAATTTAATAATAACGTGTTAGAGCGCAATTTTGGAGCTTACGCACATTATAATTTTTATTTCTTGAATCGCAATTTGCAATTTAGATTAGGGCAGGGCATAGCGTACAATACCAAACCCTACGATAAAGTGGAAAATTTCAGGAATAATGCTTTTGGCACGCATTTTTTGAGTTCTACCTACCTAATGTTGAATTTTCATAAGGAAAATATGGTAAAGGGGCTCGGCTTTAAAGCGGGCGTTTCGGTAATTCATTACTCTAATGCCAATGTAAAAGCCCCAAATACATCAACCAATACCTTTGCCTTTAATGCCGGATTTACCTATGATTTGGATGGTGGAAAAGAAATAGACTTCATCAAAACCAGTCAAGAAAAAATTACCGAACCTATTCGTTATAATCTTGCTTTTAGAACAGGAATTAATGAAAGTGATGTTATTGATTCTGGGCAATTTCCTTTTTATATTTTTTCGGGCTATGCAGATAAAAGATTGGGTACTTTAAGCGCAATACAAGTGGGTACAGATGTGTTTTTCTCTAACTTTTTAAAGGAATTGATTACCTACCAATCCATCGCTTTTCCAGAGCGGAATATTAGTGCAGAAACCGACTATAGACGCGTCGGCGTTTTTGTGGGGCACGAATTGTTTATCAACAAAACATCGATAATTAGTCAGTTGGGCTATTATGTGTATTACCCCTTTGATTTTGAAGGTCGGGTGTATAATAGAATGGGGATGAAAAGGTATTTTAATGACAATTGGTACGGCGTCATCAGTTTAAAATCTCACGGAGCCAAAGCAGAAGCAGTGGAATTTGGAGTGGGAATACGCTTGTGAAAAAGGATGAAGTTATAGTTCAAGAAAATACTTAGAACGAAATTAGAAATAAGAGAAGTGTAAAAAAATGGAACCTGAAACTTAAACCCGAAACTTTAAACTTTTTTACCGATAACCCATCAACGAAAAACGAAGAACGAGTAACAAAAATCAAGTAACGAAAAAGAATGTTTAAAACACACACCATACTTTTAATTATAGCTTTTACTTTATTTGGATGTGCTAGCGAGAATGCACCTGATTGTTTTCAAAAGGCAGGAGCTATCATTCAAGAAGAAATAATTTTAGCGGACTTTACGGCAATTACCGTGTTTGAAGGGGTAAAAGTAGTAGTGAAACAAAGTGATACCCAAAAAGTAGTTTTAGAAACAGGAGAATTTCTTAGAAATGAAGTAACACTTGAAGTTACTGACGGTAGGCTTGTAATTCGCGATGAAAATGGCTGCAATTTTGTCCGCGATTTTGGCTTAACTGTTGTGTATGTTTCTTCGCCTAATATCTCAGAAATACGGAGTAGCACAGGGTTTCCTATTATAAGTGATGGGTTTTTAAATTATCCATCTTTAACCTTATTGTCTGAAGGGTTTACCATTCCCGAAGCGGAAACCACAGACGGAGAATTTAATTTATTGGTCAATACTACTAATTTAAGTATAGTTTCCAACGGAATTGCCTTTTTTGAGATCAAAGGAACTACCCAAAATTTCAATATTAATTTTGCTGCTGGAGACTCTCGACTGCTGGCATCTGATTTGGTAGCCGAAAATATCACGCTTTTTCACCGAGGTTCTAATGATATGTTGCTTAATCCACAACAATCTTTGCAGGGTTCTATCGTAGGAACTGGAGATGTCATAAGTTTTAATCAACCTCCTGTTGTTGAGGTTGAAGCACTATATAAAGGTAAATTGCTATTTAGAAATTAATATTGAAAAAGCCCTTATCCACATATTTAAAAGATTTTTTTGCCTTTAGCAGGTTGGTAGCTGCTGATGATAAATTGCAGGGTTTGGCGAAAGTCGATCATCTATTAAACCAATTAATAGACACAAAAAAATTACCAGGTTTAGCTATTTCTGTCTTGAAGCAAGGGCAAGTTTTTTTTCAGAAAGGATATGGTTTTGCGGATCTTGAAAAGAAAATCATGGTCAATCCACAAACATCCGTTTTCAGAATTGCCAGTGTTTCAAAACCTATTGCAGCGACTGCATTGGCCAATATGGTTGCAGACGGGTTGATTAATTTAGACGCATCATTCTATACTTACGTTCCCTATTATCCTAAAAAAAAATGGCATTTTACGATACGCCAACTGGCTAGCCATACTGCTGGGATCAGAGCTTATGCAGGGAAGGAATATGGTTTAAATGAGCCCTATTCCATCAAAGAAAGTATAGCACTTTTTAAAAATGATGACTTACTTTTTGAGCCCGGCACTAGTTACAGTTACAATAGTTATGGTTGGGTGTTGATTTCTTTAGCGATGCAAGAAGCTAGTGGCATTCCGTTTGAAGATTATGTGGCAGAAAAAGTGCTGATACCTTTAGCAATGAAACACACTTTTGCGGCCGATATTTCGGGTATGGATACGGTTGAATATAATAATCTTCACCTTGCTAAATTTTATTCAAAAAACGCTACAGGTTTTCGAGAAGCTATTCCTGTAAATAATCATTTTAAACTGGCTGGTGGTGGTTATTTGGCGACGGCAGAAGATATTGCTTTATTCGGACAAGCATTTTTAGATAAAAAAGTGCTGAATAATGAAGTTCTGAATCAATTTTTAACTTCCGAAATCATCAATGAAACACCCACTTATTATGGTTTAGGCTGGCAAGTAAGTCAAGATAAAGCAGGCAGAAATTATTACGGACACATAGGAAATGGGGTAGGAGGTTATGCCAATTTTTTTGTGTATCCGGGGCAGCAAATGGTTATTGCCATTCTTACCAATTGCACAAATCCTGGGATACAAGATAATTTAGAGACCGTGGTCGATTTACTTTTTTTGTAACATAAAGCAAAAAGCACATCAAAATAAATTTCCTTTTATTTAAAAAAGAGAGATAGTTTCGTTGTATTTCGCAATAGATAAGCATAAAACTGCCAGATTAAAAAAAAGAAGCCCTTATATTTTGATTTTTAAATATTAGTAGTACATTAGCCGAAGTTTAGTATCATTATGACAAATCAATATTTCTGGAACGGTTTCTTTTTTTACTTCTTTTTTAAGAGAGGTGCGGGACTGTTGTAGTATATTTAAAAAAATATAATCCATTAAAGTCCCGTGTAAAACGGGGCTTTTTTTTTGATTTTGATTTTTTGAAATAAAAATCACCCTGAGCGCGGTCAATGAGCGGAGTCGAAATGGAGTCGAAGGGTAATGTATCGGAAATATTAATTTCCTTAAATAGAGTAGAAGGGTTTTACTTAACAAGAATGATGTAGTATGAAATTAAAAATAGCCATACAAGGAATTAAAGGGTCTAACCACCATCAAGTAGCGAGAGACTTCTTCGGCGATGATATAGATTTGGTGGAGTGTTTTTCATTTGATGAATTGGTTACCCAAACCCTTTCAGGTCGAGCTGATAAGGCCGTAATGGCCATAGAAAACTCTATTGCGGGGTCTATCATTCCAAATTACAATTTGGTGTTTCACAATAATTTACACATCATAGGAGAGCATTATTTGAATATTCATCATAATTTAATGGTCTTAAGAGGTCAAAAATTAGAGGACATTCTAGAAGTACATTCGCATCCAATGGCATTATTACAATGTAAAGATTTTTTAAAATCGTATCCCGACATTAAGCTGGTGGAAGCGGTTGATACGGCAGAAACAGCGCAACAAATTCAAAAACATCAATTAAAAACAATAGCTGCTATTGCCCCAAGAGCTGCTGCAGAATTGTACGATTTAGAAATTATCGCCTCAGAAATTCAGACGATTACCAATAATTCTACTCGGTTTATCATTTTAAAAACAAAAAATAAGGTACTTCCAAAGGAAGAAATTAATAAAGCCTCCATTCGGTTTTTAGCCGATCACAAACGCGGAAGTTTAGCGGCTTTATTAAATGTGATGAGCGATTGTAACTTGAATTTAACCAAAATACAATCACTACCTGTCATTGAACGCCCATGGAAATATGCTTTTTTTGTTGATGTAACTTTTGATGAATACGCTTATTTTGAAAAGGCGAAAGCACTTTTAGAAATTATGACAGAAGAATTCAAAATTTTAGGGGAATATAAAAACGCAAGAGCATGATTACAACAGCAGAGAGGCTCAATACAGTTGAAGAATATTACTTTTCAAGAAAACTTAGGGAAGTTAGGGGCTTAATGGCGCAAGGCAAACCCATTATCAATATGGGTATTGGTAGCCCCGATTTAGCGCCATCAGCTGAGGTTTTAAAAGCCATTCAGCAAGCAGTTTTAGAAGAAGGTGCGCACCAATATCAAAGTTATCAAGGACTACCAGAATTTCGGGAAGCGGTGGTGGATTTTTATGCCAAAAATTATGGTGTAAGCCTAAATGCTGCCAATGAAGTTTTGCCCCTAATGGGTTCTAAAGAAGGGATTATGCATATAAGCATGGCATTTTTAAATCTGGGTGATGAAGCCTTAATTCCTAATCCAGGATATCCAACCTACAGTTCGGTAACTAATTTGGTAGGTGCCGTTCCCAAGTATTATGATTTGGTCGAAAAAAATAACTGGTTTCCGGATATCGAATCGCTAGAACAGCAAGATCTTTCGAAAGTAAAAATCATGTGGTTGAGTTATCCACACATGCCTACGGGTGCGTTTGCGACAAAAACTCAGTTTAAAACTTTAATCGATTTTGCAAAAAGGAATAATATTCTTTTGGTAAACGACAATCCGTATAGCTTTGTATTAAACGAGAACCCAACCAGTATTTTAAGTATAGATGGCGCTAAAGAAGTAGCCTTAGAATTAAATTCTTTGAGCAAAACATTTAATATGGCGGGCTGGAGAGTTGGGATGGTCTTAGGAAACGAAACCTTGATCAATGCGGTATTAAAAGTAAAAAGCAATATGGATTCTGGTATGTTTTACGGCATTCAAAAAGGAGCGATTGCCGCCCTAAAAAGTGGACAAGATTGGTTTGATGAATTTAATAGCGTCTATAAAAAAAGACAACAACTACTGTTTCAATTGGTTGAAAAACTAAATTGTAAGTATGATAAAAATGCTGTTGGGATGTTTGTTTGGGCGAAATTACCAGAAGGTGCTGCCTCGGCGGAAGAGTTTATTGATGATATATTATACAACAAAAGCATCTTTATAACACCAGGTACCATTTTCGGAAGCAATGGTGAGGGCTATATTCGCTTTTCATTATGTGTGACGGAGGAGAAAATTAAGGAGGCGATAGCTCGGTTCTGATAATAAGTATTAAGTACTAAGTACAAAGAATTAAGTAATAAAGGGTTGATGTTTTTGGTCATTGAGCGGAGTCGAAATGACATCCTGGGAAGTATAAGTATAAAATTAACAATGCGAAATAATCCTTTAGTTTTAAGTGTTGTGTGTTAAGTTTTTAAAGAATTTCACCGACAATAAACAACAAACAACGAAAATAGCAACCAACAACTAAAAAAGAAAATGAATGTATTTGTAATAGGTATTGGATTAATTGGCGGTTCGATGGTGAAAGATATTAAGGCGTATCATCCTGAGTCGGTTATTTATGGCATAGATACCAATGAAAAACATCTGGAACAAGCCATGGCCACCCAATTAATTGATAAAAAAGCGACTTATCAAGACTTGTCGATAGCGGATATGGTTATCGTAGCAGTGCCTGTGGACATTACGGTTTTAGTGCTGCCAAAAGTGTTGGATGTCGTAAATGACGACACAATTGTTTTGGATGCAGGCTCTACAAAAGCCTTAATTTGCGATTCGGTTGCGGCACATCCTAAAAGAAGAAACTTTTTAGCATGCCACCCCATTGCAGGAACAGAGTTTTCTGGTCCGTCTGCCGCGGTTAATGGTTTGTTTGATGGAAAAACTAATATCATTTGCGAGGTAGAAAAAACAGCGTTTAAATTACAAGAAAAAGCACTGGCTGTTTTTCAGCAATTAGGAATGAGAATTAGGTATATGAACCCAATTGCGCACGATAAACATATTGCTTACGTGTCGCATTTATCGCACATAAGCTCCTTTATGTTGGGTAAAACAGTCATCGAAAAAGAGAAAAATGAACGCGATATTTTTGATATGGCCGGTAGTGGTTTTGAAAGTACCGTGCGTTTGGCGAAAAGTTCACCAGCGATGTGGACGCC
>JBGSQM010000068.1:0-10438 GCA_041738035.1 Cellulophaga sp. | reverse complement strand
AGAAGCAGAGGAAATGGTCATTTGTTGAATATCTCTATCAAACAAATACAAGCCACCTTTATCGTCTCCAATAAGGTTTATTTTGTCTAGAATAGTACGAGCTACAGCTTCTTCTTCAATTTGTTCTGCAACATACCATTGTAAAAAGTTGTGCGTAGCATAGTCTTTTTCTTGAAGGCTCATGTGCACCAATTCATTGATGCTATTAGATACAAAAACTTCGTGCTCGTATAATTTTTCGAACATAGCTTTAAAGGTGGTAAAGCTTACATTAGGTGCTGCTAAGGCAGAAACTTGAGCATGTCCGCCGCGTTCATTAACAAACTTAATTAATTTAAGCATGTGGTCCCGTTCCTCTTGCGACTGGTTGAACATAAAACCCGCAACGCCTTCAAGGCCTTTAACTTCTGCCCAGCATGCCATAGCTAAGTAAATTTGAGACGAATCTGCTTCAATTTTTATTTGATTGTTTAAGGCTTGTTCTATTGATTTTGATATCATAATTTTATTTTTTATAATTTAATTAATGGTTGCTCCATTTTCAACCCCATCAGTACCCGGATGAACAAATACTAATTTTCCGTCTGCATTTTCAGTCATTAAAATCATACCTTCACTCTCTACACCGCGCAAACCTCTAGGGGCAAGATTGATTAAAACACTTACTTTTTTACCGATGATTTCTTCTGGCGAAAAGCTCTCGGCTATGCCTGAAACAATGGTTCTTACATCTAAGCCTGTATCTACTTTTAAAACCAAAAGTTTATTGGCTTTTGGCATTTTTTCAGCTTCAAGAATTGTCCCAACTCTAATGTCTAATTTTGAAAAATCATCAAAGGTAACGGTGTCTTTTTGTGGCATAATTTCTTTATTTTGGGCTGTGCTGAATGCAGTCGAAGCATTTGCTTTTTTTGTGGCTTCTAGTTTGTCTAGTTGTGCCTTTATGGTTTCGTCTTCGACTTTAGAGAATAGTAATTCGGCTTCTCCTATTCGATGTCCTCCTGAGATTAATATATCTTTTGTCTTAATATCAAGCCATTCGATACTTCGACTCCGATCGGCCTCCAAAGGTAGGTCACTGAGCGCAGTCGAAGTGACGTTAAGGCTAAGAATATCTTTTAATTTAGTTGAAGTAAACGGCAAAAAAGGCTCGCTTAAAATAGCTAAGGCAGCAGAAATTTGTAAGGCAACAAACATGATTGTCTTTACGCGTTCTTCGTCTTGCTTGACAACTTTCCACGGCTCTTCATCCGCTAAATATTTATTGCCTAAACGTGCTAAATTCATTAATTCTTGACCTGCTTCTCTAAAGCGGTAACGCTCAATAGAACTGCTAATTATTTCTGGATATTTTTTGATCTCAGCTAAAGTTTCTAAGTCGATTATTGAAAATTCAGCAGGTGAAGGCACCTGCCCATCATAATATTTATTGGTTAACACAACCACTCGGTTAATAAAATTACCAAAAACGGCTACCAATTCGTTATTGTTTCTAGCTTGAAAATCTTTCCAAGTAAAATCGTTATCCTTTGTTTCAGGAGCATTTGCGGTTAAGGTATAACGTAAAACATCTTGCATATTGGGGAAGTCAATTAAATATTCGTGTAACCAAACTGCCCAGTTTTTTGAAGTGGATATTTTATTACCTTCTAAGTTTAAAAACTCGTTTGCTGGCACATTATCAGGTAAAATATAATCGCCTTGTGCCTTTAGAATACTCGGGAAAATAATACAGTGAAAAACAATATTATCTTTTCCTATAAAATGCACCAATTTGGTGTTTTCGTCTTTCCAATAAGGTTCCCAATCTTTGCCTTCACGCGCTGCCCATTCTTTGGTAGATGAAACATAGCCGATAGGCGCATCAAACCAAACATATAATACTTTACCTGCGGCGCCTTCAACAGGAACAGGAATTCCCCAATCCAAATCTCGGGTAACGGCTCGTGGTTTTAATCCGTCGTCAATCCAAGATTTACATTGGCCGTAAACGTTGGTTTTCCAATCACTTTTATGACCTTTTAAAATCCAATTTTTTAGAAAATCTTCATATCTGTCTAAGGGCAGAAACCAATGTTTTGTTTCTTTTAAAGTAGGTACAGCTCCCGAAATGGTTGATTTTGGATTGATTAAATCTGTTGCGTTTAAAGTAGAACCGCAGTTTTCGCATTGGTCGCCGTAAGCTTCTTCGTTCCCGCATTTTGGGCAAGTTCCTGTAACAAATCTATCTGCTAAAAATTGTTTTGCTTCGGGATCGTATAACTGGTCTGTAGTTTCTTCTATAAAATCTCCATTTTTATACATCAATTTAAAAAAATCAGATGCAGTTTCATGATGAATTGCGGCAGAAGTTCTAGAATAGTTGTCAAAAGTAATCCCGAAATCTTGGAATGATTGTTTTATAATCGCATGGTATTTATCGATAACTTCTTTTGGTGTAATCCCCTCTTTTTTTGCTTTCATGGAGATGGCAACTCCGTGTTCATCGCTGCCACATATAAAAGCCACATCTTTACCAATTAAGCGCAAATATCTACTATAAATATCAGCGGGCACATAAACGCCTGCCAAATGTCCGATATGAATAGGGCCATTGGTGTAAGGTAAGGCAGCGGTTATGGTATAGCGAGATGGATTTTTAAGTTTTTCGGACATCAATCAATATAATTAAGTCACAAAAATAAAGATTTTTTTCTTGAGACTTATATAAATAAAAAGCCCTTCTTAGATGTCGGGTAGTGATGACAAATTAGAAAGGCTTTTTGGAAAAATTGTGGGGTTAATTTTAAGCCACCATAACAGATTTGCTTAATTTTTTATCTTGAACTCTGATTCTGTAGATATATTTTCCAGTAGCTAAGTAGCTCGACATGCGTTCCCGAATATTTATTTCGATGCTGCCCTGTGTCATCATTTCATTATATACTGTACCTAAATTTTGACCCATAATATTGTACAACTGTATATCTACATGGGCGGTAAAAGGCATTTCTAAGTAAATATGTGGTGTTTTATCTGTAGGATAAAAGGGTTTATGCACAATGGTATTTAAAAGTTCAGGCGTAGGATCAATAGCTACTGGCTCTTCAGGAGCGGTAGGGATTGTGGGGTTACCATCATTATAAACAATATCATCAAAAGTTTCTCCACTGCAATTAAAGCCTAAATTAATAGCTTTGTAGGGGTGAAATAATAAATGTTGTTCCACTAAATTTCTAGGCACACAAAGCCACTCGGCTAAAACGGTGCCGTATAAATCTCTAAAATCCATGGTGTAATCTAAATTACCTCTTTCATTAGGGTCTTCTAAGGATGGGTGTTCGCCTACAAAAGCACTTCCGTTTAACCCAGAACCAAAAAATAGGGTAGGAGCTGCTTTTCCGTGATCGGTACCATAAGAACCATTCTCGAAAATTCGTCTTCCAAATTCGGAGAAAGTCATGCTCAACACCTTTTCATCTTGGTTGGTAAAAGCAATATCTTCGTAAAAATTATTAACCGCTACGGATAAATTACTCATTAAGCGTTCATGCGCTAAAGGCTGGTTTCCATGTGTATCAAAACCGCCCATAGAAATCATATAGACTTTTGTTCCTAAATTTCCTTTAATCAACCTCGCTAAAAGTTTTAACTGTCTGGCAAAACCATTATTTTGGTACTCTACTTGATTTTGACCTCTTTGAGCAGCTGCGAATATCTTGCCAGCATACTCCAAAGTCGTATTCGTCATACCTCTTAAAAAGCGCAATTGATCGCCATACATACACTGGTCGAATAAACTTTCCTCTAAGCTATATTGCGACCCAGTATCTGCGATTCTCTCTAATTGACTAATGTCATTGGTTACGAAAGCATAATTGGTTTCCGTACCTTCAAATACTAAATTGCCAAAATTTCCTATTTGTATCGCGGCTGGAGCTTCTGGTGGATTAACTAAATAATCGGGATATAAATCTTCAAAATGCCGTCCCATCCAGCCTGTTGGTTCTCCTGAAAAACCAGTGGTATTTAGATCGGTATTGGCAAAAATATCAGAACCTGTAAAATGGGATAAACTTTGTCTTTGATAACCAACGCCATGCACTGCTTTAAACTGCCCTTCGCCCCATAAAGGTTCTAAAGATTTCATATAAGAAGGCACGCCAAAGTCGTCTGTTAACTTTAATATTTTGCTTTCGGGGATGTAAATATTTGGACGAGCGTTGGCATAAAGTTCATATTGTTGGATAGGAATTACAGTGCTAAGACCGTCATTACCACCGTTTAACCGAATTAAAATGAGAATATTATCTGTTTCTGCCATGCTGATGGCTGCGGTCAGCGGTGATGGGGCCGATGCCGTGATGTATTGGCTGCCAAGAAGCATACTTCCTGAACCTGCTATCCCTAAAGCTTGTAAAAAAGATCGTCGGCTCCATGCTTTATGCTCTAAATCATGACCTTCATGTTCTTTGCCTTTATGGGGAGTTGTATGGTGAGTATCGCACATAATCGTAGGTTTTTATTTTAGTTGAAATTCAGGTTGTCTTACTAAGTATAACAATAATAGATATACCTGTTCTGGGGTATTGTCAAAATTCAACATTGTCCAAGTAGGGTTCGTTGGATTTTCATCTTCGTAAATGTTATTGTCCTCATACAATGATCTAAAAGACACAATTGCCGTGGTATAATCTTGCTCTGTTAATAAGCCTTTAGGTAATATTTTATCGATAATAGCTCTCGCTACTAGATCAGGATTGTGTGTAGTTGCCCCCAACGGTCCAGTAACTTCGACACCAAATGTTCTAAATTGCTCCTTATTTTCATTCCAAAATGTTTCTAATAGCGCTTCGGCGCTTAACCACCTGCCAATTAAAAAATTGGTATTGATCCACGATCTATTGCGTTGCCAACCTGCCACATCAATAGGATTGAAAAGCTCTTGACTTAACTGTTCGCTATAATTAATTACGCTTTCTAAAGCTGTATCTGAAGCTGTAAAGCCAGTTTCGTTAATTAAGTTTAAAAAACAATCAAACGGACTTTTAATAATCACTCCAATCGCTTCTTCGTCGAAAAAGTGTTGACTTTTAAATAACTGACTTAATACGGGCGCAATTTCAAAATTACTGTTAGCAAAAGTAGATGCCATGCCGCTAATAATTTGTTGTGCGTTACCGGCATCATCATTAGAATCTGGATGCACAAAAAACTCGTACAATTTTGTGCAAATAAAAGTGGAAATTTCAGTTCGGCGTTGTGAAAATAAGTTATCAATGACACCATCGTAACCAAAATTACCGGTTTGCCCTAAAATAGTTTTAGAGTCAGCATCAAACCTATCCGCTCTGAAAGTAACTGGTGTCCAACGAACTTCACCTCTGTTTACATAACCTGTTAAGGCGCGGGAGGTTTCAATAATATCTTGCTCGGTATAATTATTACCTTCCCCTAAAGTAAATAGCTCGTAAAGTTCTCGGGCGTAATTTTCATTGGGACTATTTCGGTTGTTAAATGCGCCATCTAAATAAAACAACATGGCATTGGTTAAGCCAATTTCGCTGGTAAAGGTTTTAAAATTACCAATCGCGTTGCGCTGCAAGCAATTAATGTATTCATATAAAAAGGGTGGCGCATCATAAACCGCAAGCTCAGTTACAAAATGATTGCTCCAGAAAAAACTTAATCTATCCCTTAGGTTGTCGATAAGAAGGGCCTTGGTGTAGTTTAAATTTATATCTCTTATTTGAGATCTGATCACGCCGTTTGCTAAGTCATCATCTTCGGGATAGTTAGCTCTTGTCCAATTAGACCAAGTAGGCTCCGCCAGTGTGGGCATATTCACCGCCTCACTAATTAAATCATTTACAATACTTGACGCAGATTGTCCTATATATTGGTCAATTACGCTTACAGAAGCGCTAAAACCTAGCCTTCTAAATAGGTGATGTATCTTTTGCCTATCTAAAGGTGTTGTATATTCCGCCAGTGGCGAAGTATTACAATTGATAAAATATTCCATAATATTTTAATCGTTAAGTTGAAATTTAGGGTTGCTTTGGGGGCAATTATACTAAAAAAATGCTATTATTAAACTATGCTAATTGTTAATATAACTCAATAATTGAAATAAAATTACGTAAGTATCAGTAATTTAGACGCTGAAAAACTAATATTTTCGATGAAATACATAATTTTTGATTAAAATCCTCAAAAAAATGGCAGAACATAACGAATTTGGAAAAGTAGGAGAACAGTTGGCCGTTGATTTTTTGATGAACAGCGGCTATAAAATTAAATATAGAAATTATAGGTACTTAAAAGCGGAGATAGACATCATCGCTCAAAAAGGAAATACTTTAGCGATTGTTGAAGTGAAATCAAGAAGTACCGATTTTATAGATGATTTAAATGATTTAATCCCAATAAAAAAAAGAAAGTTACTGGTTCTTGCAGCAGATCATTATGTTATTTCCAAGGATTTAGAGGTGGAAGTAAGGTTTGATATCATTATGATATTTAAAAATAATGGTGATTTCCAAATAGATCATATTGAAAACGCATTCTACCATTTTTAAAATTTTGTTTAATTTATAACAAATTGTTATATTTGCAAATAACAACCAAGTAAAAATGAAATGAGCCACAAACCAGCTGATTTTAAAAGAAGTGATGGACGGATCATTACAATCATGTACTTAGTTTATCCAAAGAATGACCAATAAGGAACAATAAATTTTCATCCATGAAAACAATATCTGCTGTTGTAGAACATTACATTAAAAAGAAACCATTTTTGCAAAGTGCTCTGGGTCAAGGCATTATTAATTTGACCTCACTCTCTAGAATTATCATGCCCGAAATTGAAGAAGAATTAGGTAAAGATGTGCGTAGTGGGGCTATTGTGATGGCTTTAAAAAGGCTGTCCGACGATCTGGAGTATAGGGCAACTCATAAAATTATAAAGGTTCTTAAAGATATTGGCGAAATAACCGTCCGATCCTCCTTAACCGATTTCACTTTTTTAATATCGGACTCCATACTTGAAAATCAGGTTTTACTATTAAAAGAGATCAACAAAAACAAAGAGGTTTTTTATACCTCTTCGCGTGGGGTAAACGAACTAAATATCGTAGTAAGTAATAGTTTAGACACGGTAGTGGAAACCTTATTTGCCGAAGAACGCTGCACCCAAAAAGCTGATAATTTATCTTCAATTACCGTAAAATTACCTTCTGAAAATGTCACCGTTCCTGGAATTTATTATTTTATATTTCAACGTTTGGCGTGGGAAGGTATAGTGCTTTATGAAGTAATATCAACCACCAACGAGTTTACTATTTTAGTAGATGATGACCAAGTTGATGTGGCATTTAAAACCATAAAAGATTTAAAGTTGCTTTAGAAAATAAATTTTATTTTTTATTAATATTCTGGGTCAGTTCGAGTGAATTATTTTAGAGCGTTAGCGGAAAAATAATTTGGATCGAGAACCATGTATTGCTAAAAAAGTTCTCGATACAAAACCTCTTATAGGGTTTTACTCGAACTGACATACTTCATTTAATAAAGATTATTTTTTGCTCTCTAAAAACTCCACTACTGCTTTATCATCTTGTGGTTTTGCCATGATTCTTTTCTCACTATCTAAAATAAAATACGTTGGGGTTGCATGAACATCATACAAATCGGCGTACTCGCTATCCCATTTTCCTAAGGAAATTACGTGTTCAAAATTTGGTAGATTTTTAGATTCTATGTTCCAATTTTCGGAGCTGTCTTCTAAACCTATAGCAATGACTTTGATGGTAGTATTTTCTTTTAATTTTTTATGTAATGCCGGCAATTCGCTCAAGCAATGGCCGCAGGTACTACTCCAAAATATTAAGATATAATTTTCAGCAGGCTCAAGAGTACTTAGTTGCTTTTTATGGATACCGTCTTTCCAAACAATTTCTGGCGCTATTTCGCCCAAACGAAGTCGGTTATGTGCTTCAATATTCATTTTTATTTCTATGTTGTTCGTTATTTCTGCCAACTCTTTTAGCTTAGAAGTGTAAATAAAATCAGAAGCTACTTTAAAGTCATACGCAACGGCATTATTCCATAAATCGTTATATAGATAAAATTTAAAATTGGCGTTTAGATCGCTCAAAATACCGTTAATATGCGCTACATTTTTAATAATTTCATCCTCAGTTTCTTTTTTTGTCTGCATTGTTAAGGGTAGTGCAGTGAAGGCGTAATTAGAGACTTTGTCTGTTAAAAAACCTGAACTTTGTAAAAACGGATTACTAAAATTAATCGCGTTAAAATACGCCTGTTTCTTGGTAGCTATATATTCTTGAACACTCTCATATTTGTTCGGAATATAAGGTTTGTTTGATGTAATAAAATTGTGCACGAACATACCTTCAGATTTTGTTTCGAACAAATTTTGATGCGCTTTTAATTTTTTAGTAATCGCATTATAAATAGTAGTATCTGTTTCTTGTAACGAGTAAAATTGAATAATTTCTGCTTCTATTTGCGCCAGTTCCGCTAAATACGTATTTAACATGATATTTTCTATGGATTGCGTAAAGGCTAGTCCTTCTGCATCATCAAAAACAAGCACAATATTTTCTTTCCCGTTGTACACCACATCAAAATTAAAATCTTCTTGCGGTACGGCATATACAATTCTGTATGTACCTGGTTCGGCATCTTCTGGCATAGTTAATGTAAAAGATCCGTCTTTGATAGCGGTATCAGCGATATAAATTTGAGACCCAGGTTTTAGCCTGTAGGCCATCAACCATGTGTACTCTTCTGCTGGTGAGAAAGTGCCTGAAACAGTATGTTGTGCACTTACTTGTAGTGCGAAAAATGCAAATAAAATAACTAAAGTTTTCTTCATAATAGTTGCTTGGCAAAAACTGAACCAAAATTTAGTTGGCCTCACCCAGCACTGCCAAAAAAAGGCAGTTCTGACCTCTCCGAAGGAGAGATAAAGCATAAATCTTAAAACAATATGCTTAAGTAATTGAAATTTTTAAGTTTTAAAAACCTTTTTATTGAAGCAGTGTTCCCTAACCGTTAACAGATTTCATTTTTGCTCACGGCCTACTCAACGCCAACTAACGACTTCTCAAAAGGTTTTAAGGCCAAATAAGCTTTATCAACCGACTTAATATCTTCAAAAACCAAGAGTAGTCTTAGTCCGTTTCTAGTTTGTTTTTCCTTTATTTTACCATGTTTTGCATGTGTTTGTACAAATTGCAAGGTTTTTGTGAAGGCTTCACTTTGGTAAAATGCGGAGTGTTGATCGGCGATAAAATAGCCAATCATTTTACCGTGTTTCATCACAATTTTTTCTAAACCGATACTATTCGCAATCCATTTTATGCGAACAGAATTTAATAAATCTTCGGCTTCAATAGGCAATTCACCAAAACGATCAACCAAGTCCGTTTCAAACTTTTTCAAAGCAGTTTCGTCTTTAATTAAGTTTAATTCGGTGTATAAATTCAATCGTTCAGATATATTATTGATGTAATCATCGGGAAATAACAACTCAAAATCGGCATCAATTTGCGTTTCTTTTACGAACACTTTTTCGTGATAATCTTCTAGCTCTTCATACAAATCTTTAAACTCGTTTTCCTTTAATTCGTCCACCGCTTCAATCAATATTTTTTGGTAGGCATCAAAACCAATATCATTAATAAAGCCGCTTTGTTCACCGCCTAACAAATCACCAGCTCCTCTGATTTCTAAATCTTTCATCGCAATATTAAAACCACTACCCAATTCAGTAAATTGCTCTAAAGCCTGGATACGTTTACGAGCATCGTTGGTCATTACATCATACGGTGGCGTTATAAAATAACAAAACGCTTTTTTATTGCTACGGCCTACGCGACCTCGCATTTGGTGCAAGTCACTTAAACCAAAATTATTGGCATTGTTGATGAAAATGGTGTTGGCATTACTCACATCCAAACCGCTTTCTACAATGGTGGTTGAAACGAGTACATCAAACTCGCCATTGATAAAAGCGAGCATTAGGTTTTCTAGTTTTTTGCCTTCCATTTGCCCGTGTCCAATGCCCACTTTAGCATCGGGCACTAAGCGCTGAATCATGCCCGCAACTTCTTTGATATTTTCTATGCGGTTATGAATAAAAAACACCTGTCCGCCACGTTGAATTTCATAACTTATGGCATCGCGGATGGTTTCTTCCGAAAAGCGAATCACCTCACTCTGAATGGGATACCTGTTCGGCGGAGCGGTATTTATCACCGACAAATCTCTCGCTGCCATTAAACTAAACTGTAAAGTTCTTGGGATGGGCGTTGCGGTAAGCGTTAATACATCAACATTTTCTTTAATGGACTTTAATTTGTCTTTTACAGCGACTCCAAATTTTTGTTCTTCATCAACAATTAGTAAACCTAGGTCTTTAAATTGAACA
>JBGSQM010000020.1:0-14171 GCA_041738035.1 Cellulophaga sp. | reverse complement strand
GATAAAGTCGTTGCGCGCTATAAAGCTACAGCAACCCATACCAAAACCTACGAAGGAATTGATGCGACCGGAGCAGAAATTGAAATCTATGAGGTTTCTATTTATCGCATAAGTAACGGAAAAATAGCAGAACAATGGGCCTTTCCAGATGACCCAGCAATAAAAACACAAATTCTTAATTTTATGAAACAACAGCAATAACAATACACAGCGAAGCCTAACACTTAACTTGTATCAAAAGTTAAGTACAAGTTGAACTAAAGAACCTAATTTTAATAAATAATGAATAATCCAACCAACCAAAATTGGAAGCCTATTATTATATTTCTTTCCATTACTGCTGCTTTAAGTGCAATTTTCTATTTTTTCATACTCTATTCTGGAATGCTTCGCGGTGGTAATGGACAATATGTAATGGGACTTATGTGGTCTCCCGGAATTTCGGCATTGATTACAATGAAAATACTAAAAAGAAATATTTCCGATTTAGGATGGAAATGGGGTGAAACTAAATATCAATTTTGGTGTTATCTCATTCCTATTATATACACCTTTATAGCCTATATAGTGATATGGGTTTTCGGCTGGGGAGGCTTTTACAATAAGGAATTTGTAAATGGTCTTACCGAATCTTTTGGTCTTGGTCCCATTGGAAGTGGTTTTACAATCGCTTTATATGTAATCCTACTTGGGATTTTTGGAACAATTAGAAGTATGTCCAGTGCTCTAGGGGAAGAAATTGGTTGGCGAGGGTTTTTGGTTCCGGAACTTTACAAAAAATATGGATTTACAAAAACATCCTTGATTTCAGGTTTTATTTGGGGGATTTGGCACTTCCCAAGTTTACTTTTTGCTGATTATAATAGCGGCACACCAACTTGGTACGCTTTAAGCTGTTTCATGGTATTAGTTGTTGGCATCAGTTTTATTTATACTTGGTTTCGCATCAAATCTGGTAGTTTATGGACAGCAGTACTACTTCACGCAACTCATAATCTTTTTATTCAAGGAATTTTCACACCCTTGACGGCCGATACTGGAAACACAGCATATTATATTGACGAATTCGGAATTGTATTGCCAATAGTAACAATTGGTTTTGCACTCTATTATTGGAACAAACGTAAAGAATTAATTAATTATAAATTTCAAATCTAATGGTTCGAGCAAATCAGGTTTCGACTTAACTTTAATCTGTTTCATCAAAAATTTTAAATCATATATATTATGAAAAAAATAATCCTTATTTCCATCTGCTTTCTTTATGCAATTAATTCAATTTTTGGACAAACTGAAAATGACGACAATAAAATTATAACTGAAAAATTTGTAGAACATTATAATAATGATAATTACAACTCAATCTTTTTGATGTTTGCAGAGGTAATGAAAGAGGCGTTACCGTTAGATAAAACCACAGAATTTTTGAAAGGTCTTAAATCTCAAGCAGGAAATATTACCCATCGAGAATTTATAAAATATGAAAATGGAACTTATGCATCCTATAAAACCACATTCGAACGTGCTGTTTTCGCTCTCAATATCTCCATAGATGATAATTCAAAAATAAACGGACTGACAATTCAACCGCTTGCGGAAGAAGTTAATACTGAAAATGTGATTAATAATTTGTCCATTAAAAACGGTTCAATAACGAAAGACCAATCTAAACTCATATTTGAAAGCACAAAAATATTTCCAAATAACACACAAGTAGCGTTTGCTATAATCAATAATGGAAAAGTTAGTTATTACGGAATAAAAAAGGAAAGTGATACGATTTCAACAATCGACAACCAAAAAAGGGTTTTTGAGATAGGCTCTATAACTAAAGTTTTTACATCTACCCTACTTGCAAATTTTGTTATTGATGGAAAAGTTAAGCTAAATGAGAATATCAATGATTATTTAAAAATACCTTTTAATAATAGCACAGAAGTAACATTTGTTGCTTTGGCTAATCATACATCAGGACTTCCTCGATTACCAACAAATCTTGATTTGACAAAGGTTGATCCTGAAAATCCATATAAAGATTATAAGGAAAAAGAATTGGAAAACTATGTAACCAATCAACTTGAGTTATCAAATAAAGGAACATATCAATATTCAAATTTAGGAGCAGGATTACTCGGATATACATTAGGCAAAATTGAAAACGATACTTATGAAAGCCTATTACAGAATAAAATATTTTCCAAATATGATATGCAAAATTCAACAACGGATATTACTAAAATAAAAGGGGATTTGGTAAAAGGATTAAATAACGAAGGTATAGAAGTTCCTAATTGGGATTTATCAGTTTTAGCAGGAGGTGGAGGAATTCTTTCAACAGTAGAAGACCTTTCGAAATTTGCAATAGCTCAATTTGATGAATCAAACAAGGAACTTAAACTTACAAGAGATAAAACTTTTGAAATAAATGAAAAAATAGATGTGGGTTTGGGTTGGGACATTTTAAAGTCTCAATCTAAAAATCTTTGGTATTTGCATAATGGTGGAACAGGCGGATATTCATCATCACTAGTAATTGACGAAAAATCAAAAAATGGAATAATTATGCTATCAAATGTATCGGGATTAAATCCAAAGGTGAGAAATATTGAAAAACTATGTTTTGAATTAATGAAAACACTTGAAAAAGAATAACGAAATGCAAAAACCATTATATCGAGCAAATCAGGTTTCGACTTTAATTTATCCCGTGTAAATAAAATTTAAAACAAATACAATATGAAAAAAATACTAGTTATATCCATCAGCATATTTTTTGCTACTAGTTCAATTTTCGGTCAAACGAACAAAGAAAAATACGAGAAAGATGTAAAATCAATAGATGCAGTGATAAACGCCTATTATGATGTTGTTTCGGGTTCGAGTAGTGAGCCTTGGGAATTTGAAAGAGACAACTATATTCATTCAAAAAATGCGGTTATCACAAGACTTGATGCAAAAGGAAAAGCAGAATCACATACGCTTGAAGCGGAGTATATACCCATCGGATTATCTCCGAAAGAAGATTTTTATGAAATAGAACTTAAAAGAATAGTTAGCAAATATGGACATATTGCACAAGTCTGGAGCGCGTTTGAAATACGAACTGACCCAAAAACTGAAACTAATATGAGAGGACTAAATAGCATTCAGCTTCATCACGAAAATGGAAGATGGTTTATAGATAGTTGGAGCTGCGAAATGGAATCTGAAGAAAGCCCTTTAGTGAGTGAATTTCTAATTAGTGAATAAAAAAATACTAACAATGAATATTAAAAAATAAAATAAAGTAAAATGAAATCAATCTTAACCAGCTTTTTAATTGCACTACTAATAGTTTCGTGCAAATCGCCAAAGAAAAATAATGATTTGGTGGTTATAAATCAACCCGCAGAGTTTGACACCCAAGAAGCCATATGGTTGATTTGGCCGTCAACCAATCATAAAGAAAGTGAATCTGTTGAAAATGTTACGCTTTCAATTATAGAAGCATTAATTGGCGATATAGACATTGTCGTTACTTGCAAGAACAAAGAACTTCTTAACCAAGCAAATGAAACTCTAAAAAACCGTTTTGGAGAACAGCCGCGACTGAGGCTGTTAGAAATACCATCTTTTGAAATCTGGACAAGAGATATGGGACCCATATTTGTTGAAACCAATCAAAAGACCTTTGCTATTGCAGACTTCAATTTTAATTCTTGGGGCTATTCAGATACTTTGGATGTTGACACCAAAACGGAAGAAATGTATGATGTACGGGTCGCTGAACATTTTAAGTTACCCGTGATTTCCAGTTCAATGATTAGTGAAGGTGGCAATAGAGAAGTCAATGGAAAAGGCACTTTAATAACTTCAGAAGCAGTCGAAAAAGGCAGAAATCCAGAGATGAGCAAGCTAGAGATGGAAGTCGAATACAAACGGTTATTGGGAACAAAAAAAGTAATCTGGTTAAAACAAGGTCTGGTTGAAGACGACCATACATTCCTAGGCCCAATTACAAGCTCCGACGGAACAAAAGCTTATACCGTAGTAACTACAAATGGGCACGTAGATGAATTTGTTCGTTTTGTAAATGATTCCACCATCCTTTTGGCACAAATAGACCCCACGGAATTAAACGACCCAATAGCTTCTGAAAACAACAAACGAATTGAGGAGAATTATCAGATTTTATCCAAAGCAACCGACCAAGATGGCAAACCATTTACCATCATTAGAATGCCACTTTCTGGAGTAATTTACAATACAATGGATCCTGGTGATTATGTATATGAAAACATTAAAACCCTTGACTACAAGGATGGAAGTACTTTCCCCGATGGAAAAAGTGTAAAAGTTATGGCCGCATTGAGCTATCTCAACTTTATAATTACCAACAAAGTAATTATTGGCCAGACCTGTTGGAGAGAAGGAATGCCTCATGAGTTAAAATTAAAAGACGAAAAAGCCGCCCAAATTCTGCAATTTGTTTTCCCCAATCGAAAAGTAATTATGATAGACGCCCTCGCTGTGAACTTGGGCGGTGGCGGCATTCATTGTATAAGCATGCAACAACCGGCATTATCAAATAATTAGATGATATATTGAAAGAGAATTAAAGATGAGTAAAAGCTAAAAAACCACAACTATGAAAATAACTAAACTATTATTCCTTTCAATTATTTCGCTTTTGCTTATGAGTGCTGATAAGCCAAAGCAAACTTTTGATTTTAGAATTAGGACCATTACAGCAGGTATAACTTTAGAGAATCTTGATGATTTAAATGCAATAAAAAATGTAATCATTTTTTTAGAAAAAGCCAAAAACAGCTACATCAATAAGGCTTATGAAGTGCAGGACATACGGATTTCTACACAGAACTTGCACGAATTAGTCACTGATAAGCCAACCGAATATACCCTACAACAGCTCAAAAAAATTGACAAAATATTGGTTCAAAATGGCATAAGTCTATCTATAGGCGAATTGATATCTGGCAATCAATATGATGAAAAACTTGCTGAATGGATCGTAAAATTAATTAAAGAAACTTCTAACATAAATTTTAGTGTTCCTATTTCTTCAGAAAGTCTGGGCATACATCATAAAACAATTAAAACAGCATCTGAAATTTGTCTTGCACTATCCAAGAACAGTACCGGTGGCGAAGCGAACTTTAGATTTACTGCTTCCGCAAATTGTCCAGATGGAATACCCTTTTTTCCTGTCGCATATCACAAAGGGAAAAACAGTTTTGCTATTGGGTTGGAATATCCCAATCTAATAACCAAAGTATTCGAAAAATCTAATTGGGAAAACGCAGAGACCAATTTAAAAAGCGAATTGAACAAACAATTTAAACCCATTGAAAGTATAGGTGAAACTTTACAAACTTCTGACTGGAACTTTGACGGAATTGACACATCGCCTGCACCAGGTTTAGATGCAAGTATTGGGCAAGCCATTGAGGCTTTGACTGGGAAACCATTTGGAAGCCCAACAACTTTGAGTGCTTGCTCTATAATTACAAAGGTCATCAAAAATTTAGACGTAAAATCTTGTGGTTATTCAGGACTGATGCTTCCTATAATTGAAGATATGGTTTTAGCGAAAAGAGCCATGGAAGGTAACTATACTGTTGCCGAATTGTTGTTGTTTTCGTCTGTTTCAGGAACGGGTCTAGATGTTATTCCTGTTGCGGGAGATATCTCGAAAGAAACAATTGAAGGGATATATAGAGATGTAGCTTCTTTATCGATTAAATATTTCAACAAAGCGCTGTCCGCAAGATTATTTCCAATTCCCGAAAAAAATGCTGGCGACATTGTTGATTTTGATAATCCTTATCTGACCAAATCGGTTGTTATGAAATTGCATTAATAATAGGAAAAAAAGCCAGTTGTCAAGACAGTATATAAACCTTGAACCACATTAAAACCAAAAAATATGAATAAACTATTATTACTTGTTATCATCGCATTGGTATCGTGTAAATCATCTGTTGATAAAAAGTCGGAATCAAATGCAACTCAATTAGAACAATTCGAGGCAAATATAGATTCAATTTTGAATACTGATTTAAATGCAAATGAACCAGGAGTAGCGCTATTGATTTCTTATGACGGAAAAATGCTTATCGGAAAAGGATTTGGACTGAGGAATATAGACACCAAAGAACCTATAACTGCTTCTACGAATATGGAAATGGCTTCCGTAAGTAAGCAGTTTACGGCTTTAGCAATTTTAAGCCTTGTGGATAAGGGAAAAATATCTTTAAACGATGAAGTGTATAAGTTCTTCCCCTATGAAACCTTTAAAGAGGTTACTGTTAAACAGATAATTAACCACACGTCAGGTATAGAAGATGCTGAAGATGCTTTTTTAGAAGAGTGGGATTTTACCAAAGTGGCGACCAATGCCGATATCTTAAAATGGTATTCGGTAAAGAATCGAAAGAAAAATAAAGCAGGACAGGTATTTCAATACAACAACGGTGCTTATGAAGTACTTCCTTTAATTGTCGAGAAAATAAGCGGAGAAAAATATGAAGACTATATCAAAGAAAATGTCTTTAAAAAAGCAGAAATGAAAAAAACAATCGCCTTCAATCTAAACAGTCCTGTTGCAATTGATGAAAGAGCTTTCTATTACCATAAAGACAGTTTGGGCAACTGGAATAAAATGGATGGACATCCATTAACCGGGCTTCTGGGAGCTGGTGGTATCTATACGAGTGTTGATGATTATTTTAAGTACGACACTGCTTTAAGGAACAATTCAATTTTTTCTAAAGAAAAACATCAGTTGCTATTTGAGAATAATGACAGTATAAAGGCGTATAGATCTATGCACTCTAATTTGTCTTATGCGATGGGGTGGTTTGTGAACGACAGTATTGCTGAGCATTCTGGAGGCTGGTTCGGGGTTAATACCTACGTTAAAAGATATTTAAAACAACCACTGACAATTGCCGTCTTTGGAAATAGGGATGATGTAACGAGCGCATTGATTTCAAAAATAGATGCTTTAACGGTTCAATTTGTAAAAAAAAAATACCCTGAATAGTAGTAATAATTTGTCAAGCCGAAAACCAATTCAAGCGTATGAAACAAATGTAAATTATGGCGAAAACTGCTTTTAATCCCGTACTATCAGAAAACACTTTTTTAAGATATTTTGCTTTTGTAGCCTTATATTTTGCCCAAGGAGTACCATACGGGCTTTTGTATTTTGGTATTCCAGCATGGATGGCAGCAAACGGCAAAACACCTGGTGAAATAGCAACCTTTGCGGTTGTGGTCGGTTTACCAGCAAGTTTTAAATTTTTTGTAGCACCGCTGATAGACCGTTATACGTATTTGGCCATGGGACGCAGACGCCCTTGGGTCATCTTTGGGCAAATAGGTCTGGTGGCAAGTTGTATTTTTATGGCATTGGTGCCAGACCCATTAAATAACCTCAACCAACTGATGCTCGCTGGTTTTGTAATTACATGCTTTGTATCTATTCAAGATGTGGCTACGGATGGTTTAGCGGTTGACATTATTCCTGTGGAACAACAACCAAGGGCAAACGGGTTGATGTGGGGATCGATGATTATTGCTGTTTCCTCTTCTTTGGCGGCAGGAACTTGGTTGCTGAATACCTACGGATTTACTGCCGCAATGCTCATGCCTGCCGCTGTAATTTGTTTGATTATGTTTATTCCGCTTTTTTTAAGGGAACGAAAAGGCGAAAAAATCATGCCTTGGTCTTCGGGAGTAGCATCTCCAGAAACACAAAAATTGCAACTAAGCAATTGGTCAATCATTTTCAAATCATTGTATAGTGTGCTGAGTCTTCGCAACTCCTTACTCATGATTTTATTAATTTTTATTTCTTTTGGGGCTTTTAAATATATTGGTACGCTGCTACCCATTTTTACCGTAAAAGAATTGGGCTGGACAAATGGCGAATATTCCCAATACGCTGCGACCGCACTTCTTATAGGTGGAATTTTAGGGATGCTTTTTGGTGGTGTTTTAATTGAAAAATTCGGTAAAAAAAGAATGCTGGATAGTTACTTTTTTGGATTGTTATTCATTACTGCTGTTTTCGCATTTTCAACATCGAATTGGAGCAATAAGAACTTTATTTATGCCTATATGCTGGCTCAATATGTACTGTACACCTTTGCCACCATCGGAATTTATTCTCTTGCCATGCAATGTTGTTGGAAAAAAGTATCCGCAAGTCAATTTGCCTTTTATATGGGTATTGCAAACTTCGGACAAGTTTCGTTGGCAGCTTTAATTGGGCCATTAAAAAAGAATTTTAGTTGGGAAATAACCCTATTTGCATTTGCGATTATGATTGTGTTGGCTTGGCTCTTGTTGCAGTTTTTAAATATGGAAAAGCAAGTTACAAGTGTGGCTGGATTGGAAAAAGGGGATGTACAAAAACAAGGAGAATTTATATCAATTTAAAACCAAAAAAACATGAAAAGAAACATTTTAAAAATCAGTTTACTATGTTTTTCCTTAGTAGTCATAAGTTGTAAGCAAAAAACAACCGAAGCAAAATCAGGGATAGACAACTCGGAACAAATAGCCGACGAAATAGAAGTTACCAAAAAAGAGCTACAAGGTGTGTTTACTAAAATGTGGGATAACGTCACATTAACCAAGGCCTCCGAATATTTCAAAACCGATGTTTCTGATACCTTCTTTACCATAAATGCAGACGGTATCGTGCAAAATAAAACGGAAGTACTGGCAGACTCCAAGCGACTAAAAATGCTTGAAATGTTAGATTTTAAGTTTTTTGACCAACAAATTAAGGTTTTTGATAAGGTGGGTATTATTACTGGCAGAATAGAAGCTTTTTCGGATGAAGCCTACGTTGGGGAAGTTTTTTACACCGCCATTTTTGTAAAATATAGTGATACATGGAAATACGAAAACTGGCAAGGAACCTGGTCGAAAAATTCACCACCTCCGCCATCTTTTGTGGAAGAAAAATAAATAGATCACACTAAATTTAAATAAAATGGAAAAATTTATAAAATGGAGTAAAAGAATTTTGTTGAGCTTAGTTAGCTTACTACTACTACTTATTTTGGGCTTATGGGTTGCCTTTTATTTTTACAAAAAAGAGGCGGTTAATGATTTACCCCAAAATTCGCTTGTACTAAATACGGTCAATGGACCGATAGAATATACTTTAAATGGGAATTCCGATAAGTACATGCTTATGGTACATGGTTCGCCAGGAAGCGTTCATATTGATGAAAGCAAACCATTTGTTGATAAAGGCTTTACCGTATTAACCGTTTCAAGGCCAGGGTATTATAAAACACCTTTAGCATCAGGAAAATCTCCAAAGGAACAAGCTGCACTTTACAAAAGCTTATTAGATACACTCCATATAAATTCCGTTTATGTCAATGGAATATCGGGTGGCGGTCCTTCAAGCATACAGTTTGCTTTAGATTATCCAGAACGTACGGATGGGCTTATTCTTAGAGCAGCTGTTTCTGAAAAAATTGAAGAAAATAACGAAAAAGGATTAGTGAATTCATTCTTTGCGACAGAATTTGGGACTTGGTTAGGAATACAAATTGCTTTAACACAAGCAGATGATGAATTAAAACAAGTAATGAAAGAGTACATGAAAAAAGGTATGTTTCCACGCGAATTGAGTAATGATGGTTATGTAAATGATGTCAATCAATTTAGTACCCTTCAAGACTTTCCTTTAGAAACAATAAAAGTCCCAACCATCTTATTACATGGAGATAAAGATGACAATGTTCCTTTCTCTTTTGCCCAAAATGCTACCAAAAGAATTCCAAACGCGACACTTTTTCAAATGAAAGGAAAAGATCATTTTGCTTTTGCTGGGGCTTATAAAGATACTATTAACCGCAAAATTATACAGTTTATAAATAAAAAATAAATGATGAAAAAAGTAATCATCCTACTCATTGTAATGCAGTTTTCTACTGCTGTTACTGGACAAGAAAAGAAAGATTTCTCGCTTTCCTTCAACCATATGGCATTGTCTGTTAAAGACGTAAATGTATCCGCTGAATTTTACATAAAGGTTCTCAATTTAGGAATTATTCCATCAAGCTTAAAATACGATGATGTAAGATGGATTTCTTTAGAAGAAGGAAAAGAATTACACTTGGTTTCATATGTAGAAGGTGAAATAAAAACAAATAAAGCCATCCATCTTGCTTTATCAACCACAAATTTTGATGCTTTTGTTCAGAAACTTACAACGATGAAAATTGAATACTCAGATTTCCCAGGAACCCTCAATAAAATTAACATAAGACCTGACGGAATCCAACAAGTGTTCTTTCAAGACCCAGATGGGTATTGGATGGAAGTGAATAGTATTAACTAAATAAGGTGAACAAAAAAATAACCGAACCATGAATTTGAGAAGATTGACATCAAACACTATGAAATGAAAAAATTTCCGAATGCCATCGTTATTATACTCCTAGTCATTTTAGTGGCCTGGCTGCTTACATTTATCATTCCACAAGGGAGCTACGAGCGGGTTTTTAACGAGACCACAGAGACCACTATTGTGGTACCCGATTCCTATCACGTACAAGACTCTTCCCATCTGTCTGTTTTCGATTTATTGCTTGCAGTCCCAAAAGGCACCGTGGGACGAGCCGACCTAGTTGTTTTAATACTCTTACTCGGTGGCTGTTTTTACCTCATTGAAAAAACGGGTGCATTCAGTCAAGGTCTTAACCAACTCATGAAAATCTTAGTTGGAAAAGAAACGGTAGCATTAATTTGTATCGCTTTGCTTTTTATAACAGGAGGTTTCACGATAGCCATACAGGAAGAATTGATCGCTATGACTCCTATACTATTGTTATTTGGTAGAAGTATTGGGTACAATGCAAAAACGATGGTTGCCGCAAGTTTGGGTAGTGCTGTTGTAGGTGCTTCCTTTAGTCCTTTTAACCCTTTTGGGGTCGTCATTGCGCAAAAGGAAGCAGGTGTAGCACTGCTCTCTGGCTATGAATTTAGGCTAGTTTTTTTGGCCATTGCTTCTATTGCATGGATACTATATCTACTTCATTATAGTCGTAAAAATCGAATCGAGAAATCAGATTTGAATGTAGAAACAGAAACGTTTTCTTTTAGAAATAAAATGATTCTAAGTCTATTGGCGCTTACGTTTGCAGTTGTTACGTATGGGTTAATTGCGCTAGGTTGGGGTTATAACGAAATGTCGGCTTGCTTTTTCGTTTTAGGTCTGGTTTGTGGCACTATTGCGGGCTTTAGCTTTAATAAAACGACCGAAGTTTATATTGAGGGTTTTAAGGAAATGGTTTTTGCCGCATTGATTATTGGCTTGGCAAATGGCGTTTCTATTATTTTAAGGGATGGGATGGTCATTGATTC
Source organism: Cellulophaga sp. (assembly GCA_041738035.1). GTDB lineage: Bacteria > Bacteroidota > Bacteroidia > Flavobacteriales > Flavobacteriaceae > Cellulophaga. Next base: position 2,774 of record JBGSQM010000020.1, on the reverse strand, counting down.
TATCGTTTATGGATTATTCGTCCCGTTAGAGCAGCTACCACCAACGTTATCTGCGGTGCTAATGATGGGTTCACATGCTGTGATTCATTTTCCAATGCCAAGCACTTCAGGTCATGCCATTTTAACCATGCCGATATTGAGTCCCTTGGCCGATTTAATTGGCTTTTCGCGTCAAGTTTGTGTGCTTGCTTATCAATATAGTGCCATTATGATGGATTTAATCGTGCCTACCAATGGCGCTACCATGGCAGTCATTGCATTGGCCGGTATCAACTATAAAAACTGGATACAATTTATAGTTAAACCCGTTTTAATAATGTTAGGCATCGGCGCTTTAGCGATAGTTATAGCGGTACAAATTGGCTACCACTGAGCGTAAAAAATAAAGATTGTGAGAAAAATGACTTTTGGAAAAATAGCAAATAGAAAAACAAGAAAAGAGAAAAGAAACCTTAAAACTAAAAAACAATGACTTAAAACAATGCAAAATATGACCGTAAAACGAATTGAACAAATAGACGCACTGCGCGGCTTTGCATTATTTGGTATCATTATGACCCACATGTTTGAGGGCTATGTGGCAAGTATGACTCCGCCTCAATATTTGGGGTTTAATATATTATATCCCATAGATAGCTTTTCACAAATTGTAATTCAAAACCTTTTTGTTGGGAAGTTTTATGCCATATTCTCTATGCTCTTTGGCCTAAGTTTCTATTTAATTTTAGACCAGAAAAAGGGTTCAAGTTCTTTGAAATTTATTTGGAGATTAGTTTTGCTATTTCTCATTGGTTACATTCACCATGTTCACTATCGAGGTGATTTTTTGACTGTATATGCTGTCTTCGGTTTTGCATTAGTTCTATTTAGAAAAGTCCCTGATAAAATAATACTAGTTCTTGGCCTATTTCTAGCTTTCAACGGACCAAGCATGGTCACAAAAGCTATTTCCCTAATGCAAAAACCAAGTCAAGAAAAAGTCCAAAGTATAACAGAAACGAAAAACAAAACTTTAAATAAGTCAACCAATAACCCTGTTGATCAGGCAATTGCTTATTTTGATTTGATACTAAATGGTGAATACCGAAAGTTGCTCGTGTCTAACAGCACTATTGGCTTTTACAATAAATACAATTACCTAAAATTTAGTGGCAGACTGTGGGTAATACCAGGCTTGTTTTTATTGGGACTTTGGATAGGCCGTAAAAAATGGCACGAAAGGATAGATGAAATTCCTTTGCTTAGAATAATTTGTATTTCAGCTTTAATAGGTATTCCCTTAACCCTAGTAAGCTACTATTTTTCGGCTCCATCCAATACAGAATTTATTCGATATCTTGGCTCAATTGCCAAGGACGCTTCCAATATTTTTATGCCTCTTCTATACGTGGTTGTTTTACTTGCTCTTTTCGAGCTAAGCAACACAAATAAAATAGTTAGCAAATTAATACCAGTAGGCAAAATGGGACTTACAACATACGTGTTACAGTCTGTTTTCGGCATTTTATTATTCTATGGATACGGATTGGGTCTGCTACTTAAATTACCAGGCACATTGGCACTAGGACTTGGATTGTTATTTTTTCTTTTACAAATAGCGTTTAGCGAGTGGTGGTTTAGCAAGTATAGGTTTGGACCATTAGAGTGGCTATGGAGGAGTGGTACAAATGGTAGTTGGCAGACAATTAAAATCAATAAATAACATAAATAATCAAATTTAACATGAAAAAATTTAGCTTCCCAATCCTGTTCATAGTCGCACTACTCACAAGCTGTACCGACAAACAAAAAGAAAAAAAGGAAACAACACTTCCCCCTATTTCAGAAGTCTATGATAGTTTTTATGAAGGCAGTCTGGCGTTAAATCCACTCTTCGGAAATTTTTATGGCATCAACAGGTATTTTGATACGCTACCCAATAATCTAACAGATGAATTTAGAGCTAAAGAAGTAGCCCATTATCAAACGCACCTTGATAAAATTCAGCAGTATGACAAGGCTCAACTCAATACGTCGGACCAGTTAAATTATGATATTATGGTCTGGTATGCTAAAAACAAACTGGGTGCCGATCATAATTTTATAAAGTACTTGCCTATAGACCAATTTAATTCGGTTAACCTGTACATAGCCCAGCTGGCTTCGGGTAGCAGCATTCAGCCTTTTGTTACCGTGGCAGATTATGATAACTGGACCAAAAGACTAAAGGATTACACGATTTGGTTAGATACCGCATTGGCGAATATGAAAGAAGGAATTACCCTTGGTTATGTGCAACCGAAATCTATCGTACTTAAAATTATTCCGCAATTTGAGGCAATGGCAAAAGGCCCTGTACCTGTAGAAGAACATTTATTTTACAGTCCCGTTAAAAATATGCCTGAGGGATTTACGGAGGCCGAAAAAACCGCCATTAAAACTAGCTATCAAAATATCATAAAGGAGGATATTATACCGAGATATCAAAAATTAGCCGATTTTTTTAAAACGGATTATTTGAAGGCTGCCCGATCCACTTCAGGTATTGGTTCATTGCCAGCAAGTTCGGAACACTACAAAAACCAGATTGAATACATGACCTCAACAAACCTTTCAGCAGATTCTATATTCAACTTAGGCAAATCTGAAGTAGCTCGGATTAGAACAGCAATGGAACAGGTTAAAAAGGAAGTCGGTTTTGAAGGCAACTTGGTCGAGTTTTTTAATCACGTACGTACCAACAAGGACTTGATGCCTTACTCAGACCCACAGCAAGTGCTCAACAGTTTTGATAG
>JBGSQM010000009.1:0-6293 GCA_041738035.1 Cellulophaga sp. | reverse complement strand
TGATACCGCTAAATATTACGAGCAGTTTTTTGAACTGATAAAAATACCGACTAAAAGCGTCAGTAGGAGTAGTGGCTTGACTTTAGATAGCCGCATTACGAAAGGGGAGAAGGAAGTGGCAAAGCGTAGAGCGGGTATATTTTTTCGTTTGAAGCAAGGGGAATTTGTAGCTTTTGCCGATGGTATTGATAGAAAAGTGAAATTTAAACTTCAAAAAATTACCAAGGAACTACCACAATTGAAAGTAAGCTATTCGGAAGAGGAGTTGCGTTTAAATCTGGAAAGGATATATCGCGAGGTAAAAACGGTAATGGGCTAATGGTACTTGAAAAGGATTTTAGAATTTCAAAATTTGGCGCTAGATAGGATTTTTCACGGAATATTTACAGAGGGTTGGAAGCCAACTATTTTCACAACCTTTTTATATTTTAAATTCTAACCAAAGTGGATAATGATCCGAGATGAGCAATGATTGCAAAAAACGGTAAGACCATACCACCCTCGTCGGAAAAAGTGAGCACTGTTAAATTATCATAAATAATTGTATCATATCAGTTTAAAGCTGTAAATGATTTGGTTCAAATTATTCGGATTTAATTGTTCTCATCATCAGTCCCATCCACTTATCTAAAAAACCCGGATTAGTCAACAAACTATATAGCGCTAGCCTATCGGCGCACCAAATACTTAGTTATTGGCAGTAGTTATTTTAGTTTTTCACCTAACTTAATTACTTTTTTCAGCCATTTATTTCGAGCATCTAAACTTGAATTATTAATTGGTGTAATATAAGTTGTTTTAACTGGGTTTATTCCGCAAAACTGTAAAGTCCCTTTTTTGAACTGATTAATAACTGGTCTTTTCATAATTAAAAGATCGTACCATTTTGGAGTATCTGCTGAAATAATTAATCGCGCTGATTTCCCTTTCAAGAGCTTTTCAGGTAATGGTTTTCCTTTAATTGGTTGAAAGGTAATTCCGGGCAGAAATGTTCTGTCAATAAAGCCTTTCATTATTGCAGGGTAACTATACCACCACATTGGGAAGATCCAAACTATGTGGTCTGCTTTTTTTATTTTATCAATTGCATCAACTAAATCGGGTTCTAATTCCAATCTTTTTCGATAGCCAAATTTTAGGTTAGGATTAAAGTCTAAATCCCTAATATTAATTTGGGTCAATGTGGCGTTTGTTTTATTTGCTCCTTTTATATAGGCGTCTGATAAAGCATAGTTAAAACTTTCTTTATCAGGATGTCCATTAATTATTAATACTTGGTTCATAATTTGTTCTTTATTTTTTTTACAAAGAACAGAACAATGAAATTCCTTTGAAAGGACATTTGTCTAATTCGATATTAACTTTCTTATACGACTTAAATGTCGTTGCGTAATTCCTAAATAAGAAGATAGATAGTTTAGAGGTATTAATTGTAAATATTCAGGCTCGTTTGTTAGCAAATCTTGATACCGTTTATCAGCGCTTTCTTTTTGCAGTATAAAAATTCTTTTCTCCATTTTTATATATTCTTGCTCAGCAATGGATTTGAAAAACTTAAGCCAATTAGAGCTTGAGTTCTCTAGTTTTAAAATTTCATCTCTTGAAATAGTTAACAATTTAATATCTGTCAAAGCTTGAATATTCTCTACCGTTTTGGTTTGGGACAAAAATGAAGAATAAGCACTAACAAAGGAATTGGAAAAAGTAAAACAGTATGTTACTTCTTCCTCTGAAGATGAATAATAAAATGACCTAAATAACCCAGAAATTACAAACGCTACTTCTTTACAAGTTTTACCCTCTTTGATAAAGAAGTCACCCTTCTGTAGCTTTTTATAAGTCAGTTTAGTTTCAAATAAATCAATTTCATCATTCGATAGTATGTTAAATGATTTTAAATAGTTTCTCATTTTGCGAACCTTTAGGCTATGGTTAGTAAGGGATTAAAAGGAACAGACCTTTTGATTAAGCACTCAGCCAAATTTTTTTATTTTAAAGCCAAATCAAAAGATTTGGCGGACTTCGTTAAAAGTTCTAAACTTTAGGTTAAGCACCTGAACCCGAATTACTTATAGCATCTATGAAAAAGCAGCAAGTCTCGTATCTTTATATTATTCAAAAACAATAAGATATAAAAACAGAACTGACTGTATTATCAAAGTTATACATTGGTATTGATATTCACAAGCGTAGCTGGAAGATTCATTGTGCTACTGATCTATTTAACGGTAAATAATTTACCATGCCAACCAACCCTGATTTATTACAACAATACGTTGTTCAGCATTTTTCAGAGCATCAAGTTTCTTCCGCCTATGAAGCAGGTTGCTGTGGTTATTATGCACATCGTAGTTTTAAAGCATATGGTTGGGAATCATTGGTTGTCAACCCCGCCGATATTCACCGTGGAGGCTAGGAGAAATATGCAAAGACTGATAAGATTGATGCCCAATTAATAGCAAGAGAATTAAAAGATGGATGACTAGAAAGTATCCATATTCCAGAAATAGAACGCGAACAATTGCGAAGTCTTTTTGGACGTCGTAATGATCTTGTTAAAGATCTTAGACGGATAAAAAGTATGATAAAAATGCAGTTACTTTACTTTGGGATTACTATTCCATAGGAGTTTGATAATGACCATTGGAGTCATAACTTTCGTAATTGACTTGATGGTTTATCATTTGTGTATTCAATAGCTTGTGGGACTTTAGACAGTAGGATGCGTAGTTTTCGATTCACAGATAAGGAGTTACGAGATGTTTCCTCACAGATTCGAGCCTACTGCCTTAAGCATTACACAAAGAAGTATTATTTACTAAAGAGTATTCCAGATATCGGTGGTATTGTAACTAGCGGTATTCTTTGCGAATCGGGTGATCTAAGTCGTTTTAGTAGTGTCAAACATTTAGCGGTTAATGTAGGTTTGGCACCAGGCATACATGTAAGCGGAGATGCTCAAAAGAGTACAGATATCACGATGCGAGCATATGGATTAATACGTAGTTATTTTATAGAAGCCTCTTTGCAAGCGCTACAGACAGACCCAATAATGTAGACGTATTATCGCAAACAAATAGGTAAGAATGTCAAGACGATAATTATTAAATTAGCCCGTAAATTATTGAGTAGAAAATTAGCAGTAATTAAATCAGAAACACCTTATGAAATAGGCGTAATAGCATAGTATAAACCAATAACAAAGCTAACAAAGAAGTAGCAAAACCTGTATCACAAAACAATGTTGGTGACCATCCAAAAGGTAGGATCACATTTTTAAAGCAAGTGAACAGGTTTATTATAACTTATAATCATACCGCTACTTGTTAAGAACACAAGAGTCTATCACATATAGGAATGCGGAGCAAGTTATTTAAAAGGCATTGAAATATTGATAATCCTATCGGAATTATCAACATTCCAACAGCATAACATCACGATTATGAAATAATTAAAATAAAATTATTATTTTTCAAGAACTGGATTATTGCTTTTCATAGGTTACATTGTTCTATACCGTTTTTTATTCAGTACTTTAGTCCTTCTTTTTCCATTAGTTCAAGTCCGTAATTGCGTATAGTTTCTATAATAGGAATTGTAGTCAGTCCTTTTTCAGTTATAGAATATTCCACTTTAGGTGGCACGACTGCATACACTTTTCTATTAATAAAACCTTCGCTTTCCAATTGCCTTAATTGGGATGTAAGCATTTTATCCGTTATGTGCGGAATATCTTTTTTTAGTTCTCCAAAACGGAATATTCTCTCCTTCAATCTCCATAATATTGGCATTTTCCAAGTACCACCTATTCTGTCCATTGCGAACTCTACAGGATTGTAATAGACTTTGTTGTTATAAATAAAATCGGGCATAAAAATTGATTTACTTAATGCTTTCCTTAAAGTTAGTACCTCTCAAATGAGTAAGTATATTGTCAAATATAAGTAATGGTCATAAATTTGTACTCATTAATAATTAAAAATATAAAACAATGAGTTCAAAAGTAATAGAGAAAATGCATTACGTACATTCTCACGGTACACCTTTTAAAGGCAAAATTTTAATGATAGCAAGCAGTCCGACTGTGTCGAAGCAGACTGGTTGGCCAATTGGTTTTTGGGCAGCAGAGTTAACGCATCCACTTTATATATTTCAAGAAGCTGGTTATCAAGTAGAATTAGCATCTACAGATGGTGGTAAAATTGAAATGGACGCTTATTCAAATCCCACGGACGAAAGTGGGTATTCTGCACACGATATTATTTCGCTAGGTTATATACAACAAGACTGGTTTAATCAAATTTTGGATAGTACAAAAAAACTATCCGAAGTAAATGCTGTTGATTATGATGCCATTTTCTTAGTAGGTGGTCAAGGACCAATGTATACCTTTAAGGGCAATAAAGAATTAGAAAAACTATTTGCCACATTTTATGAAAGTGGTAAACCAAGTGCGGGGGTTTGTCATTCAACCACATTGCTTTTAGAAGCCAAAAAATCAAATGGTGAACTCATTGTGAAAAATAAAGCTTGGACAGGTTTTACAAATGCTGAGGAAGAATATGCAGATAAAGCAGTTGGTATCAAAATTCAACCCTACCGAATAGAAGACGAGGCAAATAAATTAGCTAACACTAATTTTAAAGTAGCATCTCCATTTTCTTCTTATGCTATTACAGACGGTAATTTAATTACTGGACAGCAACAAAATTCAGGTGCAGCAGCAGCAAAAATGGTAGTAGAATTATTAAATAAATAAAAATGAAATTAGCATTTATAGGAATAGGAAATGTAGGCTTTGCAATAGCCAATAATCTACAAAAAAAAGGGCATGAAATTATTATTGCCCACAACGACTTCAAAAGTGAAAGTGTTATTAATGCTCAAAAAAGAAATGCCACATTCAGAGGTTCAACTATACAGGAAGCCATTGACTTTACGGAAGTTATTTTTTTGGCAACACCTTTTAAGGCGAACAAAGATATATTAATACCTTTAGATTTTAAAGGAAAAACGTTAATTGATTGCACAAATCCTGTTGGGGCAGGTATTTCACACGGCTTAGAAAGTAAAATATCAGGCGCTGAAAAAGTGCAAGAATGGGCAAAAAATGCCAATGTAGTGAAAGCTTATACAATATATGGTTTTGAAAATTTGGAAAACTCAGCTTTTCAAAATTATAATGTAAAACCTGTAATGTTGATTGCTGGTAACGAATCAAGTAGCAAAAAACAAGTGACTTCACTCAACTCAGATTTAGGGTTTGAAACTTTAGATACTGGTAATTTATCACAATCTCTGCACTTAGAACATATGACTTTACTTTGGGTGAAAATGGTTCGAGCAAATGGACATCATCCGAATTTCAGTTGGGCTTATTTGGAGCGCTAATTTTTTTTTCAAATGGTATTGAACGGGAGTTTGTGCAAAAACTCCATTTTGAATAAAAATAGTAACTTCTGGTCTAATTTAAGCTATGTAATGGCCGTTTTATGTAGTTGTTTTTTTGAATACGTTAGATTTAGTTTACTAATAAATTGTCTTGAAACGGTGCTAATAACGTTATATATTAGGTTTAATATAGAGCACAGAGCCTTTAACCTATTTTTTAGCTCTTTTGGGTCAAGAATCGTCATAAGTCTTTTTAGATTATAACAAATCATCAATAAATTAACCTCGCTTAATACATTTTGCTTCCCTTTCATTAAAGTATATTTAAATCCCTAAGATCTTTTTAAAGTGCCAAACTGGTGTTCTGTAATTTGTTGTCTAAGTCTGTAATAGTTAGGATTATTATCTACTCTTTTTTTGTTTTCTTCTAAGTCTTCTTGGTAAATAGAACGTTCTATAAATCGTCCGTTTTTATTGGTAGTACATAAAGTTCTTAATTTACATTATTTGCACGCTTGTCTGTTTTTGTAATGCTTTACTTTATGGTTTGCTTTATGGTAAACCGATCCATTTGTTGTTAGGATTTGGTTTGCAGGGCATATATAAGTATCGTTTTGTGGGTTGTACTTAAAATCTACCATGGAATATAGTCCGTTATCTTGCGAAGAATGTTCTTTTGGTGAGGAGTAAGGAGTTATTCCATTTTGGGTACAAATGTTTAATTGCTTTGCTGTAGTATATCCTTTGTCAGTAAGGGTTTTTAAATGTTCTACTCCTAATAGCTGCTTTGCATCGATAGCCATGGAAGAAAGAGCATTGGTATCGTTTACCTTACCAGTGTCATTGTTTACAAAGAGCTTGTGCTTAGCATCACAGCCAGCCTGTATATTGTACCCTACATT
>JBGSQM010000228.1:0-4240 GCA_041738035.1 Cellulophaga sp. | reverse complement strand
ATTTAAAAATAACGGTTGGGATATTGCGCTTTTCGATACTGCTATTCGTGTTAATACGGCAATAGAAAATTCGCAGTATGAAAAGAAAACTATTTTTGAATATGATAAAACCTCAAACGGTTCAGTAGATTATATGAAGCTTGGAAAGGAAGTGCAACAGAAAATAATTAAAATTGAAAAAAATGGAAAGTAAAGGCGGTTTAAGCAGCTTGTTAAAAAAGGGTAATGCTACCAGTAGCGAGAAGAAAAAGACGGATAAACCTAGAAGTTTCACCCTTACAATTTATCCTGAAACTATCGCAATGTTTAACGAAATTCAATGGCTGCAGAGCGTAGCCATTGACTATAAGAAAGTCAATCGGAACGATGTTTTAAAGTCCGCTCTAGAAGCCTATAAAAAACAAATTGGATTTGATAAACTTATGAAAGATTGGGCGGATAAAATGCCAGATGATATTAGTCCTGACAGGGGGCGTTAATTGTAATTTGAAAAAATGAAACATCCAAATAAGGAACAGCAAGAAAATCAAAAAAAGTTCTTAGAAACGATTCCAGAAGAACAGCGCGAGGAACACGCTTTGTTATTGCGTTTTGGCAATGCTTCTTATAGCTATCATCAAGGTGCGCAAGCATTAGAACCTAGCGAGGATGATTATAAAGAATGGTTAGAGGGGTTGCGTGAAAATATCCGTCGGGATATGGAAATTAAAGGTTTTGAAGGCTGTAAAGGTGTTGTGTCATTTACTCGTTATGTGAACGAAAAAAATGATATAGGAATGCTTGAATGGATGAAAAATAATTTGAGCGCTGAGGACTTTAAAGCTTATGGTAAATTAATTGAAGGTAGAAAAGCTTTAGACTGATTTAATGAAAGGCTGATGATTTACGAGATAAACGCCATAACCAAACAAAATTCACAACCCAAAGCAATAGAGTTTTTAGGCGAAAAAACCAATAGGAGAGAAGCCTTTAAGTTGGCCAACCAAAATAAAAAAGAATTAAAAAACGGTTACATTGAAGTGAAATTATACAACAAAGCTGGTGAGCTTTTCAAAGCTTGGCAATTCGAAAAAAATAAAACTGTAATAGAAATTAATTATGATAGGCGATTCACTTGGTTATGATAATTTAAAACAGAATCACAAATCAATGAAAAATATTAAACCTATTGATAGGTCAGCATATTTTGAAAATTCAAAGAAGTAATAGAAAGAATGAACCGTTGGGAACGTTTAACAATCAATCAAAGCAAAAACTTTGAATAATTTAAAGTTTAAATAAACGATGATCAAAATAAACCAAATCTTGTCCGTAATGTTTCTGTTCTTTATCAACATGAATATCTTTAGTCAGGATATTAAAGAACATATTGCGGAAAGCCTGAAATCGGTTGTTGCTGTCCGAATTGTGGGGACTGAACCAAATACTAAAAGGCAATTAGGTATACGAATTGGCAATACCGATAAATATGAGCCCTATTATAATGGTCTTGGGTCGGCATTTTTTATCGCAAAGGATTTGGATTTGTATTTAGTGACTGCTAATCATGTTATAAAAGAGAGCCCAGATAATTGCATTCTTATTATTAATGATTCTAATAATTTAAGAAAAGACATTCCCCTAGATAGTGTTTTATTAAAATCAAGCCCAAATTGGTATACACATTCTAAAAGTGACGTATCTATTTTAAAGATTGATGATGTTAAACTAAGTAACCTTATAAATGGGCCTGTAAATGCGTTTATGTACCATCAATTAAAAGATAGTATTGTAGCCCCAGAGAGAAATAGCGATATGTTAGTACTAGGATTTCCTGGAGGTTTAGGAATCAATGGTAATACAATAAACACAATTACAAAGTCTATTCGATCAGCTAGTGATATTATAATTTACCCTTATGAGAATAAAAATTCAGAACATTTTCTTCTTGATGATAATGGTTTTCGTGGATTTAGCGGTGGTCCTATTATTTCTTTACCTATTTACGATTATAAATATGAATACCAAAATGAGGAAAAAGTTTACGCGCCTTATTTAATTATGGATAAAAGCGTTTTTGGATTAGTAAGTTCAGGAAAAACAGATGTTGGCGGTGGATATGGAGGATTTTATTTCATTGTACCTAGTAAATACATTCAAGAAACAATTGATATGGCGCCTGGTTACGAAGGCCTATTTGTGTTTAAATATCCTAATGGTACATTGTGGAGTGAAGTAGTTTACAAAAATGGGTTGCTGTGGGAAGTTCTTTCTAATTTTAGACAAAATGGAGAATCCCAAGACAAGGGTAACTTAAAAAATGGAAATGGTAGTATAATTAAATATAATTTAAATGGCATTTGGATATCAAAAACTACTTATAAAAATGGTAGACAAATTGATGCCAAATACAATGATTCTGATAATGTAAAGTCTAAATAACCGATTACAAAAATGGCTACACCAAGGGTTCTTCCTCATAATATTAACACAGAGATGCTGTTTTCAGTACAATCAATTCTTTTATCAAGAGGTTTCGAGGTAGTTAGTGAAGATGATGTAACTAAACTATTAATCACGGAGGACATTCTTAAAACTGAAATATGGGAAAAACTATATGACGTTTTTGATAATACGAAGTATAGGACAGAGCTAAAAAAATTCCTGTATCAAGCCGAGCAAGTCAGTTCAAAAGAAGTCAGAGAAATTATAGATCACCCAAAATTTATAAAAAACTATCAAATGTTTAATAGCACTTTTGAATGGTATGCCGGGAAATTAATGGTAAAACGCTTTGCAGCATTTTCTTCTTCATTTGGGGTAACAGTCAAAGACATAATGAGAAACACAACTTCTACTGCTGCGGGGGATTATGATTCATTAGTTGTACTTCGTGATACCAACCTTGCTTACTTTGAATGTAAAGCTGGCGATTATGATAACACTTCAATTATGAAATGTTATGAGAGAATGCTTTCTTTAAATTGCGAGTATTCAATTTTGTTTTGTGAAAAAAGTATCCAAAAAGATAAAATAGTCTGGGAGACATCCAGAGTAAGAATACCAGTGGTTGGTGTTCATCAGTTAAATCGAATAAATGTGAAAGGGAATGAAGTAGATGTTATTTATGACTTGAATAACTGCTACATCATTGATTTGACTGGAAATATTGAAAATAAGATTCGAACCGTTTTAAGAGTAAACGCAGCAAAAATCAATCAACTCCATTTTGCAATAGGTCTCGATAATAAAACTTATGGTGATTTAGGGTATGATATGGTAAATTTAGACCAACAGTACTATTCTGAAATTCATAATTCAGAAATCAAAATATAGTTTTAACCACCAAATAAAAAGTATAATTAAACGATGATGAATAAACACAATTATAGTTGTGATTGCTCTTTGGGAAATATGAGTGAAATTGAAACTGAAATGATGAAAGAGGCAATTATTAAATTTCTAGATTCATTCCTTTGTAAGGAATATAAAATAGAAAAGATTGACCCTCTAAGCGACAATAGATATTATTATGAAATAAATATACAATACACTAATATATCTATGTTGAAGGTAAAGAGATTCTCAAATTCATTAATACAATTCTGTTTATTTTGGCACATAAGTATTCATGAAAATTTCATAAACTAACCTCTAAACAAATGATTGTGCAGTAACTTCATTTAAGTTGCTTAATCGTCACTAAATAACATCAAGGATGAATCGCTTGCTTTTTATCTTAGTTAGCTAATCTTCCTTGAACAAAGTATAATTAACCGTTGAGAAATTTAAAAACATTTAATACTAGCCCTGACCTAATGAAAAAGGTGTACTGGATAAATCGATATTCTTTAAGAATAATGAAGCTTCACGATGAAGCTCACATAAAATTTATAAATGAGGCGAAAAATTGGGGAAGTCTGGAACATTTGAAAATACAAAATTTAACCAGGCGCATTAGTTTGCGTATAAGAATTATAGCAAGATATAGTTCCCTGCTAACTAGAGCAGCTTTAAAAGTTTAAATAGGTATATGGCAAAAATTGAAATAAAAGCAAGTCCGGAAGAACTGGAAAGAATTTCTGTTTTTTTAAAAAATAATAATATAAGGTTTGAAATGGTCAACGACCTTGGGAATCATTCGATGGAGGACTCCTTGAAATACAAACAACTTTTAGAGCGTTCAAAATTGTAAGATTACCGGAATATTTCCCCTTACAGATTGAAAGCCAAAAAGGCAAAAAAGGTTGTGAACTGACAA
>JBGSQM010000225.1:0-12993 GCA_041738035.1 Cellulophaga sp. | reverse complement strand
ACTCTTGCGCATATCTGTCGGTGGTAAGTACATTTCAAATTTGGCACTACTGTCCAGTCCTAACATAGGTTCTAATTTTATAAATACAAAACTAGAATGATATGTGGTCTAAGTCAAGATGTAGTTGCTCGGATGGATACTCTAAATTGACAAGTATAGGCATAATTATATGGTTAAGTCGTTTTCATTTTTATAAAAAGCTGCTTTATTTAGCACTTCACTTTGCATGATTAAAAAGAGACCTACAATTGTAATAAAAAGTTGTAGCAAGCCATTATTATCGAGGATTAATTCAAATTTTGCATCTAAGAATAATTTTTTTATAAAAATAATAGCAAATAAAGCATAACTAGTTATTGATTGAGTGTTAAATTTAAGATTGTCCGTTCGAGTGAATTATTTGAGATTTTTCATCTTAAATAATTTGTATCGAGAACCTTTTTAGTTATGAAGGTTCTCGATACAAATTTTTTTACATGATTTTACTCGAACTGACAATAGAATTGAGAAAAACTAAATTTTAAACTAATTTCTATTCTATTTTAAGCCAAGCATTTCTATTTTTTACAACCTTTTCCCCACTTTTTTCACCTAATTCAATGGTATAATCTGGACTTGAAGCTAGTGTAACCTTAGTTTTTTTTGGCACACCAAAGCGTGTGAAATCAATTTGGAGTATATCATCAACCTGTAATGTTTCAATAAAATTTTTGAAACTTATTCCGTTAGGAAAAGGCATATTATTTATCTGTGTAATGATATCTCCATCGTTTAAACCGGCTTTGTAAGCGGGACTTCCGATAGTGGAATTCGAAGTAATTTCACCATTTAAGTCTTTATTTATGGCGACAGATGCACCGAAATAAGGTATTTCAAGATTTTGATTTAAGCGAACACCAACCGAGGCTAATAGTGATTTATAGTCTGGCATTTCGCTTTTGTAAATGTATTTGTTGAAAAAGGTATCGCCAAAGTCATTACCGGCATAAGTTTTTAGACTGGTATGCAAGTTTTCTATCGTGTATGGAATTTCATTTTTCCCATAAGTTTTCCAAACCAATTTAAAATAATCATCTAAGTTTAGCCCTTTTTCTCGCAATGACAAATCTAAGGCCAGCCCTAAAACACTGCCGTATGAATAATATGAAATAAACGTATTTTCTCTATTTACGGGATCAACCGAAGTTGCCGCATCTACAAAAGGTGCCTGGTAGCTCATCTCAATTGGACTAAAGAATTGCCTTGCGGGAGAATTCCATACATAATTAAAGGTTCCTGTTAAACCTTCTACGTATTCGGTTTCTGACATTAGTTTTGCTCTGCACAGAATAAGATTTGTATAATAACTGGTAAATCCTTCGGCAAACCATAAAGCGCCACTCATATTGGCTTCTGCAAAATTAAAAGGTTCTAAATCATTTGGGCGAATACGCTCCACGTTCCAACCATGAAAAAACTCGTGCGATACGGTACCAATATTCCCTTCCATACCACCATTCGCTAAACTTCTGGTGCTGGTTAAAATCGTAGAATTTCGGTGTTCCATACCATCGCCAGAGGCATTCGGAATATAGCAGGCTAAAAAAGTATAGGTATTGTAGTCGTAGGCTGGTAATTCGCCAAATACACTTTGCTGTTCTAAAACAACTTTTTTTACTTTTTCGAAATAGGTGTCTAGCTCCGCCTCCGTACCATTATGATGTAATGCCAATTGTATGGTTTTTTTATCGCCATTACTTTCCGTAACTATAAATTCTCTAAGTCCAAAATCACTAATTTCAGTAGGGCTATCCATAAAATACTGTAGATGAGGCGCGCTATACGTGGTTCCAGAAACTTTTGGTAATTGCGTAGCAACTTTCCAATTCAAATCTTTGCGCACTTGAAAATCAACTTTTATGTCTCTATCAGCAAGCTCTGGAGCATAGATAAAGGTAGCCGGAATATTTAAATGTGCATGAGTTTCATCAATTTGTGAGTAGGTACCATCACCACGATTGGCAAATAAAATATAGTTTACCGTTACAGCACCGTCATGACCCGAAATGTTCCATTGGTATGGGTTGGTCCTCGTTACTTGTAATGCTTTACCCTTGCTGTCGGTAGCCTTAAAACCATACACATTTTTAGCAAATTCATGTACGGCATAACGGCCAGGTGAACTTCGGGCCATATTTAAGGTTAAAACCTCAGAAGTTATTTCTGGAAAAGTAGCAGTTATAAAAGCTTCATGGTGCACTGCATTTTCAAAGGATATGCTATAGCTGTTGGTTTGGCTCGCTGAAGTAAGGGTATAGAGTAAACATAAGATAAATGCAAAAGAAGTTTTCATAGTAGTATACTTTAAGGGTCACTAAGGTACTATTTTAAATAAAAGGCTCAAGTAGATTTAAAATTTTACTTGAGCTTTTTTCTACCGCACAATAATTTTCCGTAGGGTTGATCCATAAGGAGTTTCTAAAACAACAGCATAGACCCCAGCGGGCATGTTAGCGATATTAAAGGGAATAGTATAGGAAGATTCTCCTCTTGCTTTTTCACTAGCAATGAGCATATTGTTTGTAAAACTGAATACTTTAATGCTAATATTGCCTCTATCTGTAAGGTCTACTTGTGCCTTAAATTCTCCACTGGTAGGATTTGGATAAATAATAAAATTTTCCACTAACTTTTTTCCGCCTTGGGTATCTTCTTCGGTGACTGTAGGATCTTTTGCCAAAACCATTATTTTCTTAATTTGCATTTCGGTACACGAACCACGTTGGGTAATAATACCGACTTCGTATTCACCAGGCGTCGCAAAGACTATTTCTGCTTCGTCTTTATTTTGATTTAAAATTTGTGCTGAGTCAGGAATAATCCATTCCATACTATCAGGAATTGGAAAACTAATATCTACTAAAACGAGTGTTTCTCCTGCATATACTTGAGAAGAAGCAGCAAATTCAGCACTTATTTCTTGATCGCTTACATCAACAAAAATAGAGCTAGTTTGGGTACAGTTGCCATTACTACTAACAGATATTGTATAATTTCCTTTTTCTGAAAGTGTAACTATAGGGTTCGAACTCGTAAAACCAGTATCAGATGTCCATCTATAAATGGCGTTACTATTTGCTACAGTAGCATCTAACGCTAGACTTTGTCCTTTACAAAGAACTCTATCTCCACCTAAATCTACCAAAATGGGTAGCGGTTCTTCAATGGTATAAGTGCGTGTTTCAGGATTATCAAAACCAGTAATGACAACACTATAGGTTCCAGCAGTTAAATTAGTTATCGTATTTGTTGTGGCTCCCGTATTCCAGCTATAGGTAAAATTGCCATTACCTCTGTTCACTAGTAAACTTATACTCCCATCGGCTAAACCAGCACAAGTGGGGTTGGTTATGGTTTCTTCTATGGTATCAGGTTGCGTAATTTCATAGGTTTGACGGATAGCACAAGTGTTCGCATCGGTGATCAATACTTCATAAAAGCCTGCCGCTAAATTGCTAATACTAGATTGATTGCTGATGACGGTATTATCAGAACTACGCGTCCATTCAAAACTATAATCAGGAACGCCACCAGCGACTGCGATACTTAGGCTACCATCAGTAACTTGATAGTCAGAAGCATTAATAACCGTGGCATCTTGAATGCGTAAAGGATCGGTTGGCGATGCTACAGTGACTACTAGATCATCAGAACAACCATTAGCATCTATAACTTCTAAAAAATAATCTCCTGCCGCTATATTGTTCAGGTTTTGCGTGCTTAGGTCTCCATTCCAATAAAACGTATAGGGTGAAGTACCGCCAGAAACTGCAATTTGAATACTTCCTGTACTTTCTCCGCTACAAAGCACATCAACTTTATTAAGTACTGCTGCATTTAAAATGTCGGGTTCTGTAACTGATATCGTATTTGACGTTCTAGAAACGTTATTCGCATCAGTGACCACCACAAAATAACTACCGACACTTAAATTGGCTAAAATAGTTGAAGTTTCATTAATTTGATTAGTAGATCCATTCTCAATTTGAAACCATTGGTAGCTATAATTGGGGATTCCTCCAGTCACCGTTGCTACAATTTCGGCATAATCATCATCGGTACAATCTAAAAATAAACTTTGCGAAGCAGTAACAGTGAGCTCACTAGGTTCGGTAATATTAAAAGCTTGAGAAGCAGAACAGTTATTGGCATCAGTAACTGTTAAAATATGAATACCTTCGGCAAGGTTGGTAATATCCTTTGTGTTAGCAGTAAACCCGTTAGGGCCTGTCCAAGTAAAAGTGTGGGGTAAAGTTCCACCTGAAATAGAAGTGCTAATAGCACCATCAGATTCGCCAGACTCCGAAACATTTAGTACTAGATCTGTTGAAATAGCTATGGCCGTTGCACTAAACACGTTTATGGTATTCAAAACAAATTCACAATTGTTAGCATCAAAGACAGTGACAGTATAAACTCCAGGAGCGAGCGCATTAAAGTTAGTACTGTTTTGTGTCGCTGAACCATTTAAACTATAGCGATAAGGAGCTGTGCCACCTGAAGCAACGATAGTAATTGCACCATCATTGAGTGATGCACAAGAGGTTGCTGTAGGCGTGGATGTTGCCGTTAAAAAATCAATAGGTTCTGTAATGATTACCGAACTTGTAACTGCTGTTTCACCCGATGTGTCCGTTAAACTTAAGGTATATGTGCCCGCAGTTAATCCTGTAATGGTTGCTTGGTTGGGTGCTGTAAAACTAGGATCTCCAGCTCTGGACCAAACGAATGTAAACGGGGCCATTCCATTCACTATAGCCGTAATACTGCCTGTTGTAGCACCATTACAAAGTACATTAGTAGGATTTAAGGTAGTGATTCCTAAAGGGCCTGGTTCACTAATGGGAATAGGCCCAAAATTTGAGGTACACCCCTTCGCATCGGTAATTTCAACGGCATAATTACCAGCAGTTAGGTTTATTAAATTGTTTGGAGTAGCTCCCAAAGTGGGCGTAAAAGCTGTACCGTTTCTTGTCCATGCGTAAGCGTATGCACCTGTACCGCCAGTAACAGCGATAGATAATGCACCATCAGTAGCACCATTGACCGTAACATTACTTCTGTCAATGGTAACTTCCGATATAGTAATTGCATTAGGTTCGTCAATAAGTATAGCTGCTGTGGTTGTTGATCTGCACCCATTTTCATTTCTTAGGATAACCCGATATATACCTCTTGCTAGACCCAAAATAGTATTGTTGGTTAATGGCAACCAGTCCGATTCTGTTGGAAAAAGTTCTAAGGTGTATTGATAAGAAGTACCGCCAGAAGGCGTAAGTACAATACTCCCATCACTTAGACCTTCGCAACTTACGTTATTGGCAGTAGGAGTACCTGTAGTTACAGGTGTAGGCGGATTGAGTGTAAAACTTTGAAGCGCATGATTTGTAGGGTTTGGAAAATCGGTATCTGTGACTCTACGGGCGGATACTCTAAGTTCAAACATCCCTCCAATACTAATATTATTCAGTATTATTGGATTGGTAGTGCCTATGGTAATGGGAGAAGCCACGCCATTGATAGTCCATTCGTATTTATACTCTGTATCAAAATTAGATATAGGGACAGAAATACTACCAGCAGTTCCCGTACAACTAATTGGTGTAATTGCAGGAGTTCCTAAAATGGGGACAGTTTCTGTTCCGACGATTAGATCAGGGGATGTTTGTGGGCATCCGTTCGCATCTGTTACCGTAATACTATAAGTGTCGGCAGGTAAATCGTTATAAGTAACAACAATATTCCCACTAGGTAGTGAAGTTATTAAAGGATTAGGGTTTGGGATCGTTGTACTACTATTTAATTCGTAAGTGTTATTAGGAGTACCTCCAGAAAATTCTATACGTACACTTCCGTCAACAGCTGACGCTGTTGAGGTATTTACCTTTGTAGGGTTTGTAATTACAATGGGGTTTACAATCGCTGAAATGGGATACGTATAGTTTTGCCCAACACAAACTACATTGTTTAAATTATAAACTCCACGAACTTGAACCGATTGCGTATTAGTGGTAGCAGGTATTTCCAATACATTATTTGTACCCGTCACAGGAAGCCAATTTAATCCAGCATTTAAACTATATTCGTACCCAAACGTACCACTCGCATTTAGGTTATTACCTCCTGTTGCTGTGCCATTTAATTGAAAAATAGCTGGATTACCACAATTAGCTTGGTTAAAAAAGTTGGGACTCGAAGTGTTAAGGGTTATTGGTGTAGGTTCGGCGATGGTAAAAAAGTTAGGGATTAGTTCACCGCTTTTTACCTCTACAGGGCTTGAATTATAATTAACTTCTTGGTATAAGATATAATATTCACCTACCCCCAAAGAACCATCTCCAGTAACAATATCCCCTAAAGTGGATGAACCTGAAAAAGTACCATTATTATTATCAGCTAAACTACCCAATCTTACCTCTGCAAAGGCTTGGGCTGGATTTGGATCATCAGTTGTCCCTTGAAAAGCAGCTTGTGGTGTTGATACACCCTCAGGTCTTTGATAAATATAATAACGCATATCACTATCCGTAGCAATATTGCTATCAAAAGTTAACGTTACACTACCATCAGTTGCACCATTACATGTGGCATTTGTTTTTGTGGTGTTTTGCCATTCAGGAGATGGTTCTACAAATTGCAACTGAATTGTTTCATCAGATACCCAACCATTACATAATCCGATTCTGAAGTCCAAAAATAAATTCAAATAATCTCTGTAATCCCTACCAGTACCTTGAAAAAGTTCAGGAAGTGTGAATGTAAAACTACTTTGTCCTAGAAAGGCTGCTCGAAGATCTGTCCAAATCCCAGTAAAAGGATCAAAATATTGCCAATTGTAGATTAAAGAATTAAATCCGGCAGTTGCATTTAAAGTAAAAGTAGAATTTGGTGGTTGAGTGTTTGGAGTCGTAATTGTCAAATTAGGAACAATTCTAAAATTAACTGTTTCATCATCACAGCAATGCGAATTGGACTCTGTAAAAATTGCACAAATAGCCTCGGAAGTATTTAAATATTCATCGCGCGTATTATCATAATCACATTGTTGTACTCCATCGAATGTTGCAGTTCCCGTGTCAATAACAGTATAACCAGTGATATTTCCATTACTAGAATTGGCACTAAATCTAAAATTTATAATGTAATTGGTAGTCGTTTGTCCGCATCCTGGATTGTTAAAAAAACTTATTTCATCAATCGAGTATGTTTGTGAAAATAGAGATAAGCCCAAAAAACAGAAAACTATTGTAAAAAGTGCATCGTTCCTCATAACCTAATATTTTAAATTAATTTCCTTTATAACTGAGGTTCTTCCATTGGTTAACACCAATTGCAGCCCATACCAATAGTCACTATTGATGTCTAATGCGGTATCGTTAAAACTAGTGGTATCTCCGTTGAAGGTTTTGTATAATTTCAAGTCGTTGGCAGCGGTGCCTCGGTATAAGCGATATTCAGTGACCACCCTATCTTTTACTCTCCATGAAAGGTTGATAAAACGTAATTCACGGTTTACGGTACCTGAAAATTTAATATCGTCCGCTGTTATTTCAGAGCCACTCCATGTAATACTAAGTGGTTCAATGGGCGTACTTTCTAAATTTGCTTTATCTTTTGCGATTAAGGTATAGCTATACGCACCGGCATTAGTAAGAGTTTTATCTACATAAATACTATCTGCTATGCTTTTAAAAACGCCAATTTCTTCCCATTGCGTATTGGGTATAGCAATATTTTTTCTGTACAGCACATGCGAGCTTACATCAGCGCTACTACTATTGATCCATTGTAGCTCCACACCTTCACTAGTTACTTTATAATTTTTAAAAAGGGGAGGAGAAGGCGGCGTAACATCAGGTTTATCTACTATTAAAATTTCAGAAAAGTCAGAGCGGTTATACCTATAATCTTCTGCTTTTAGTTTAAAATAAACTTTTTCATTTAGGTTTTTTATAGGGATAGTATCTACAAAAGTTCCCCCTGTAAAGGTGGTTTTTGTGACTTCACTAAATTCTACTTCAGGGTTATTGCTTTTAAATATTCTATAGCCTGCTACATCTTCCTCAGTATTTTTAGTCCAACTTAATTTTAAGATGCCCATAGTGTTTAAAACTGCTTCTAAGCCTAAAGGCGGTGAAGGTGGAATAGAATCTACAGGTTGCACTAAAGTGGCAAAGGATTCACTAGCTACTCCATTTTTACCTAGGGCTACAACGGTAAAATAATTCACTCGTTTTAAATTCTTTATTGTGACTTGTCGTTGTGTTATTGGAATATTATTTTGTACTGTTTCATAGGTTCCTTTATCCGAATTAGCCCTTCGTATTTCAAAGCCATTGATCAATTCATTTCCTTTTTCGTCAAATTCCCAATACAAGATGGCAGTATCGTCTGTCGGGATTTCTTTTTTATAAATGCGCGGTACAAAGCCCAAACTTTTTTCGGCCTTACCACTTAGGGGTGCTGTTGATGGGCCTGTTTCCCCGAAAGCAGTTAAACCCTTAACACGATAATAGAAGTCCGTATTATTGGGGATAGAATCAGTGTAATATAGAGAAATTTCGCTCTGACCATCATTTTCTTGTGCGTTGAATAGGGGTACAGCATTAAGTGGCTCATAGGTTTGATTATTGGAAGAACGTTCTATGGTGTAACTTGTATAAAGCCCTTGAAGTAAATTAAAGTTCCAACTTAATAGTACATTACCATCTCCAAAAACGGCAGCTAGCCCTATTGGTTGTGGTAATTCTTCATATAAATCAGGTCCAGCAAAGACTGTACCTGCCGTAATTTCTAAAGTATCCTCCAAAGGAACGGCAACCGAAATTTTATAGACATATTGTTCCCCTTTAATGACGTTAATATCTTCAAAAGCCCAAGCAGCTAATTTTGCTGCTTCAAAATTTTGCTCAGCGGCTAAAAGTCCAAATGTAAAGCGTTGCTCTAGTTCATCATTTATAGCATATATTTTCCCTAGAGCATCACTCGGGGCATCGGTTTTAAAGGTATCTCCATATAAAGCTTGGGCTAATACAGCGGCATTTTGATTACGTGTAGCAAGTGCTTCCCAATCTCTCAAAGGCTTTGGTTGTAAGGGGCTTTGTACGAGTTGTTCTTTTTGAATGGGGATGACGGCCTGTCCATTGCGAGAAATGGTACTTTTTTCAATTAAAAACCCGTATTCATTTGCTTTTTTCCATGCCAGGGGTTGATCTACTGCCCAACGTAACAATACCTTATTTGGCAAAGAACGCGCAATAACTTGAACGGTAGGCCTAGTCTCCTGAGCTTTTAAAAAGCTTGTAAATACTAATAAGATGATGATACTGTATTTCATTATAATTTTTTATTTTTTTCTACTTACCGCTTACCGCTTACCGTTTTGCGTTTGTTTCAACATTCAAAACATCCCCCGCCCTGCGGGCACCCCCTTATAAGGGGGAATTGTTTGCGCAATAATTCCCCCTTTGGGGATAGGGGGCTAATCATTCTTATATTTAAGCTCGTAGCCCTTTTGATATAAATTACCCGGTGTTCTATAGATTAATTGTGCTTTAAAACTACCTAAAGGCAAGGGCGGAAACGAACTCTGTAACAGGTACTTGTAGGCTTCATATTTTACAGGATCGCCTTGTGTACTATTGTATCGATTTACAATTCTATTTCTTAAATACACCATATCTGACTTATACTGATAAGGCATGTTATAAACAAAGGGAATCCTATTTTTTACCCAAGGGGAATTTGGGTTGTTCTCTAAATTAGCCAAATATTCATTGCCCACGTAAAAAGAACGTATAGGAGGAATACCTAACAATTCTTCCTCTCGGTTTACACGAATATCTCCATCTAAAGGATAATTTTCGTACAGTAAGGGATAAATCATTCGCTTGTAATATTGGTCCTCTAAAATAGCCTGTGCATACACCAAAGGGATTGATTCGGTATATTTACCACCTAGTACTTCTAGCTTGTCTAGGTATTCATAATCTGCCACTTTTATAGAGAGCGAATGTACATCGGCATATATAAAGTTGGTTAAATTATCAACTACCGATAGGTCACGGATTTTATCCTTAAAAGATTCGTGTTTACTAGTTTTAAAGCTGTACGCTAAAATTGATTTCGGTGCTCCGTTAGCCAGAATCACATTATTTGCTTTCTTGCTGGCAACTACAGCCGAACCAGAGGTATTTACGGTTTCTTTATTTTGTGTGTTTGAAGCAACATCGAACCAATTGGTATCGCCACTTTCGGCATCGGTAAATACATCTTCTTTTACAATAGTCACTTCTTGTTGTATTTCAGTACCTGGAGGAAACGCAATTAAATTTAAGGTGTAAGGCACATTTAACATCATATCAGGAACCTCATAAAAAATAGTTGCTTTACTACGATCATAGGATAAATTAGAGCGAATGGCTTGCCCCGTGTTGATATTAGCAAATTCTGCCCGCATTTCATACCCACTTTCAAACAGATAATGCTGAGGTGTTTTCATTTTTACATAGCCTTTATCAAACTCTTCAGGATAAAAGCTTTGCTGTTCTAAAACAGGATACATGTACACGATATTTTCTAGCGGAATATGATCAGGTGCTTTATCTGTTATAAAAACGACTTCTTTTTTCTCAACAACAGGCTTTCCATTTTCGACCATGGTTTGAAAAGTACCACCTATTTTTTCGTCAAAACTAACTTCAACGACAAGTTGTATTTCCTTTTCAGAAGGTAACGTTTCAGCAGGTTTAAAGGTTACCGCATCATTTGTATCATTCCATTCTAATGCTCCCGCTAAGGTTTTTCCTTCCGATGTCGCGGTAAAGTTTTTCAATTGTAATTTGAAAGTGCGTTTTCCTTCATCTAATTCTGCATCAAAACTTTGGTTCGCGGCATAATTAAATACGGCTTGTGGTGCTGCAAAAACAGAAACATCATCACTTTTATCGGCTGGGGTCACATCAGAAATCATCGGTACGCCGACGGCATTATTGATATTTTCTAATTCACATTCTTCGCCCATTTCTACCTTTAAGCGCATACGTCCAGAAACGAGCCCTCCTAAAATATTGTAATACATGCCCACATAGCCCTGTATGTATAAAGGATTAGGAAATTGACCTCTCAACATAGCAGCCACACCTGCCTCGGCAATTTGAAACTTTCCTTTTATGAATACTAAGTTTACTTGCACGCCAAATTCGCCATAGAGGTAAGCGTAGACTTGCCCCATAGAATACCAACCATCGTTACCAATGGGTCCTGGTCTGCCAACGCACTTCGCATCGGGATAATAGGCATGCATGACGTCAAAACCGGCACCCGCTTCTAATGAAGCATAAAATATAGCGAAGCTGTAATTTTGGCGATAGATAAAATTAAGTCCGAAGGCAAAACCTTTAGCCGCCTGCAACTGGTTTTCTCGCCGATTATTATTGAGCATATCGCTACCTAATATTTTCACTACTTGCGGGTGTGGATCTAATTGTGAAGGTAGTTTGGTGCCTGTCATAAAATATCCACCGACTTCTACTTCGAAAGCTTGGATTGAAAATACCAGTGAAATTCGTTGTTGAGGTGTGCCTATGTAGATGTACCAATCTTCAGGGCTGGTATGCATTTTTGCGTAACCTGCTAAATTATTAGCACCGCCACCGCGGATACCTTCTAGGTCAAGATACAACTCGAACTCTCCATCAAAGGTGTTGTTTACAAAATCTTTTTCAATCCCTAAATACACCCCGATGCTCCCTTTATCGGCGACATCAGATTGTGGAATCGCCTCCTGAGCAACTTCCATATAATTGCCATCTTTCATTAATTTAGCAATTTTAGCTTCGTTTTTTTCAATAAAACCTTCTACTTTTTCAAGGGTTTTTTCTAAAGCGCCCATTCCTTCGGTACCACTTGAAAAGCCACTTTCATAACCACTCATAAAGGTACCTTGCCCCGTAAATCCAATACGGTTGAGTCCGCCATGGGTGTTGAATTCCATATCTAAATAGGCCCGACCGCTAAAGGCACTTTTGTTCTGAGCACTTATGGCTACTCCAGCTCTGACCCCCAAACCGGTATTGCTATCTGGAACGTAAACCGCAGCGGAAGGTGTAAACCCGTCGACATTGCCGCGCTTCTTTCGCATTTTGTATGACATTCCGCCCACAAAAGAGTCGATAAGTAATTTTGTATTAGTTTTATCTTCATTTTTATCGGCCCATATATCAACAAACCAGTATCTAAAATCTTTATTGCCAAACATGGCTTTACCTGTAGCTTTAAAGTTTAATTTTTCAAAAGTAGCGCTAAGGTCTCCCGAGAAGCCATCACCATAGGTGGGATCGTCTTCCATGATTTTTAGATCGCCTTCAAAAGCTACGCCTCCTTTTTCATATTTAATTGCAATACTATCCACTTTTATGCGGCTAAATTTCCATTCTTGAATTTTAGCACCCTCGTCAAGTTTTCCAATAATATTCATGCTCGTCGTCGCGTGCGAGCCATCTCCATCAAGGTTTATGCTTAAATCGAATGATAAACCCAGTTCATTAGTTGGAGTTACTAAAGCTAATTTAGATACTGATGCAGGGAAACCCATTAATTTCATATCCCCCGTAAAACCAAAAGATTTTGCGCTAATCGGCTTTTTGCCCGGTTCGGTTTCTAAGGCAAGTTCTTCAAAAATAATTCCTGGGAAAGAAAAACCTTTAGTATCGTTTGCTATGTCTTCGGGTGTAGGTGGTTCTTCACCTTCTTTTTGGTTTATTTTACCAACTACAGATAATTGTCCTGTCAAGTGCGCAAACGGGTACACATTACCATCCTTGACATCAATCCCTATTTTTGAATTGCGCTCTAGGAAAATCTCACCTAAAAATACTGGTGCTTGATAATTACTTTTTCTGCCAACTTCTAGTCCCCAACCAGTAGCCGCTATATAGCCTTCATATTCCATGG
>JBGSQM010000116.1:0-40605 GCA_041738035.1 Cellulophaga sp. | reverse complement strand
CTAAACCACGCAACTACTCGAGCCGAGACTGTTGCCCAAAATTATGACTCGATGTAACATTAACAAAAACGATAAAAAGTGATATTACTGGACATATTTGAAACTACCTTACCACTGACAAATCCAGTGTTAAAATTCTTTTTGATATTGGTTATTATTCTGTTCGCTCCTATCATTCTGAACAAAATAAAAATCCCTCATCTTCTCGGACTGATTATAGCAGGTGCGGTCATTGGACCAAATGGAATTAATCTAATGCAAAGGGATAGTAGCATCATCCTCTCGGGAACGGCAGGTCTTTTATATATTATGTTTCTTGCAGGTTTGGAAATCGATTTAGCTGACTTTAAGAAAAACAGTAAAAAAAGTTTAGTTTTTGGATTATACACTTTCTTAATTCCAATGACTTTTGGAATATTAGCTGGAATTTATTTTTTAGAATTTTCTTTATCAACATCTATCTTATTAGCAAGTATGTTTGCTTCTCATACATTGATTGCTTATCCATTAATTAGTAAAATGGGAGTCGCTAAAAACAGAGCTGTGAACATCACGGTTGGAGGGACAATGATAACAGATACCTTAGCCTTGTTAGTTCTTGCCGTGATTGTGGGTATGACTACGGGGGAAGTAAATACTGAATTTTGGGTGCGATTATCTTTATCTATTATCATTTTTGGATTAATTGTGATGCTAATATTTCCAATCATTGGACGTTGGTTTTTTAAGACGTTTGACGATAATGTTTCACAATACATTTTTGTTTTAGTAATGGTATTTTTAGGTGCAGTTCTTGCCGAAATGGCTGGTATTGAAGCAATCATTGGTGCTTTCTTGTCAGGTTTAGCACTAAATAGATTAATTCCACACACATCACCTTTAATGAATCGAATTGAATTTGTTGGGAACGCTATCTTTATTCCTTTCTTCCTTATCGGAGTAGGAATGTTAATTGACTATAATGTTTTTTTTAAAGATTTTGAAACTATAAAGGTTGCAACGGTAATGATTGTTGTAGCAACAACATCTAAATTCCTTGCAGCTTGGATAACCCAAAAAACCTATAAATTTTCTATTGACGAACGAAGATTGATATTTGGTTTAAGCAACGCCCAAGCAGCTGCAACATTGGCAGCCGTTTTAGTTGGTTACAACATAATTATTGGAGAAACAGAAACAGGAGGACCTATCCGATTGCTTAATGAAAGTATTTTAAACGGGACAATTTTAATGATACTATTTACTTGCACCATTGCTTCGTTTGTTGCTCAAAAAGGTGCAAAAAATATCGCACTATTAGAAAGTACAGATAATGCAACAAATGACGAAGAGAATCAAGAGAAAATATTAATTCCAATTAGTAACATTGACACCACAGATGAGCTTATAAATTTAGGCGTAACCATTAAATCAAAAAAAAATAAGGAAAGTTTATATGTTTTAAGCATTGTAGATAACAGCACGGTAGATGGTGCTGCTGAAAAACGAGCAAAGAAAATTTTAAAAAAAGCAGCAGTAACGGCTTCTGCAACAGATAATTTAATACACGAATTACTTCGTTACGACCTAAATATTGTTAACGGAATTTCAAGTGTAGCCAAGGAACATAAAGTTACAGATTTAATATTAGGTCTACATATTAGCAAAGGTATTTCCGATTCTTTTTTAGGAAACTTGACCGAAGGCATTTTGACAAAATGCAATACAACAACATTGATATACAAACCAGCACAACCCTTTGGAACAATAAAAAGGCATATTATCATTGTTCCTGAAAATGCTGAAAAAGAAATAGGCTTTCCGTTTTGGTTAATAAAAGTTTGGAATATAGCAAGAAATTCTGGTGCTAAACTTATTTTTTATGCGACACAAGAAACGCTAAAGTTTATAAAGGAAATTCAATCTAAACATCCAATTGAATGTGAATTTGAAGACTTTAATAATTGGGATGACTTCTTAATACTTGCAAGAAACTTTCAAAAAGACGATAATTTAATAATTGTTTTAAGTAGAAAAGATAAACCTTCGTTTCACAATAATATGACAAAAATCCCTTCGTATTTAAACAAATATTTTAAAGATACAAGTTACATTTTGATTTATCCGATGCAAGCAGGAGTAACATATAGTTCACAAATTGACTTGAAAAACCCAACATTAATAGAACCTCTTGAAAAACTTGACGAAATTGGAAAAACAATTGCAAAAATATTCAGACGTAAATAAAGCACAGCAGCCAGTCGAGTAGAGGGCTCTCTCATAAATGAAAAGAGTGCGCCTCTCACACCACTCCCGAATTTTCGGGATATGGGTCTCCTATACGGCGGTTCGTAAATCATCGCATTAGTTGCCCTTTTCACCAACTAAGACTACCTTTTATTTTATGAATAGGATATACAGTTTTAAAGTAAAACTAAGTAAATTCATATTCAAAAAAAACCTTTCAATCATTTCATAATTAGAAAGGAACGCATTACTATTTTTTTATAAAATTGCAAAAACTAGAGACTTTAGTAGATGCAATTTGTGATTAGTGAGCAATAAAGATTGATTAATTCTTTTAAAACTATGCAGCTATAACAACTTCCTTTTTTTGACTAAATTTTATATTTTCTAATTGCGCTATTTAGTAAATCAAATGCGATACTTTTCTACATTTCACCACCGTAAATTGCCAAAAAAATTTGTAAGGTAATTTCTGGAAATAAGTTTTTATAAAAAGCTCTCTAAATACCCTATAAGTGTGTATTTAACTTAATTAAAAAATGTCAATATGATAAATAAAAGAGCTAAGTATAATCGAAGAAGGCACCTCTCCATAGTGAAAGATAAGCAACAAATCGAAGATACCATTACTAACAATATTTTAAGCAAAACACTGGGTGTGGCTATGGTTTCATCGTATCCACCAAGGGAATGTGGGATTGCAACATTTTCAGTGGATCTGGAAAATGCCATGAAAGTTAGATATGGATCCTCTATTAGTTTCAAAATATATGCTTTACAAAACACGAATGAATCACATGATTACGAAAATGATAATATTGTGCCATTCAATACGGATCATAAATTAGAGTTTCTTAAAATCGCTAAGGCTATAAACCATTGTGACAAAATTGACGTGGTTCTTATACAACACGAATTCGGTCTTTTCAGAAAAAATGAAGACTCATTTCTAGAATTTTTAGCTAGTATTGACAAACCTATAATCCTAACCTTCCATACCGTTTTACCAGAGCCAAATAGCACTTTACTTAGCAATGTTCGTTCAATTGCTAAACTTTGTACTGGAATTATAGTAATGACTCAAACCTCTGCCAATTTTTTGGTTCAGGACTACGGAGTAGAGAGCGAGAAGATTTCTATTGTAATTCATGGTACTCACCTAGTAGCAACAACAGATAAGAAAATATTGAAAGAGAAATATGGACTAAGCCATAGGAGGATACTTTCTACTTTTGGACTGTTGGGTCCAGGAAAAAATATTGAAACTACACTTTACGCACTGCCAACCATACTAGAAGATAATCCTGATGTTATGTTCTTAATTTTAGGTAAAACACACCCAGGTTTGGTTGCGGAATCAGGAGAGTCATATCGGGAGTCCTTACTTCATATTGTAGAGAAGCTAAATTTACACTCAAATGTTAAATTCGTAAATAATTTTATTCCCCTAAATGAGCTACTAGAATATTTACAACTTACAGATATTTATATATTTTCCTCAAAGGATCCTAATCAAGCTGTAAGCGGCACCTTCGCTTATGCACTCAGCTGTGGTTGCCCCATCATATCAACCCCTATACCACATGCTATAGAAGTTTTACAAAATGGATCTGGACGAATCATGGCTTTTGAAGATTCTAATGCACTCTCGAAGTTAACTTTAGAACTATTAAATGATAATGACGAAAGGGAAAAAATGAGATGTAATGGGCTTGCTCATACTTTATTATCTTCTTGGGAAAATACTGCAATTAAACTAGGCAATATTTTTAAAGAAGCAGTTTGTGAAAAGGATGATTTTTTGAGATTTAACCTTCCAGAATTTAATTTACAGCACGTTTTTAGGTTGACAGATGACATCGGTATGATTCAGTTTTCAAATAACGATGTACCTGATATAAAGTCTGGTTATACATTAGACGATAATTCACGTGCTCTTATTGCGCTTTGTGAATATTACGAATTAACCTACGATCCTTTCGTTCTAACATCCATATCAAAATATGCTACTTTTATACAAAGATGTCAAAGATTTGAGTCTGGCTTTTATAATTATGTAAACGATATACTTTTATTTACAGCCCAGAATGATGAGGTAAATCTCGAAGATGCAAATGGAAGAGCAATTTGGGGCATAGGCCGCTTTTTATCCATTGCGCATTTGTTACCATCTAATATGGAAGGTCTAACTTTCTCTTGTAAAGAAGTTTATGAGCAAACCCACCACGTACTTTTGGGTATGCATTCCCCAAGAGCTATAGCTTTTGCCATTAAAGGTATTTATTTTGCTTCTCGCAACCATCACAGCGATAGAGCCAATACTCTTGCTATTGAGTTGGGACAGCGCTTAAGAAATATGTACAGGCATCATAATACCGAAGACTGGAATTGGTTTGAGAGTCATTTGACTTATGGTAATGCTGTTATGCCCGAAGCTATGTTATTGATGCACACGCTTACAGGCGAGAATGAATACCTTGTTATAGCTAAGAATTCTATGGATTTTTTGATTAGAAAAACAATGGATTTGGACGGAATCCATGTTGTGCCCAATACAAATTGGAATCGCGAAGGACAGAACGAAGCTCAATGTTTTAAAGGGGGTGAGCAGCCAATTGATGTTAGTTACATGATTCTAGCTCTCGAGACCTTTCATAAAAAATTTCCAGAAAGCGAATATTCTAGCAGATTAAGTAGCGCCTTTTCATGGTTTTTAGGAAACAACGCTCTAAAACAAATTATATATAATCCAAGAACTGGCGGATGTCATGATGGATTGGAACTAACTAATGTAAATTTGAACCAAGGGGCAGAATCCACTTTAAGTTATTTGCTTGCAAGACTAGCGATGGAACGGATGAAGGTGCTAATTTAACCTTTTAGTCCTTGAAGTAGTTCTGCCATGTCAACTGTAGCATACGAAGAAGAATAGTCAGATACGGCGTATGGTAGAATTAAGCTATCATTGTGAATCATTGCACCGCACGAATAGACTACATTGGGAACATAACCTTCTCGTTCATGTTCCAATGGAGAGAGTAAGGGTCGCTCAAGGCGCCC
The DNA here is from genome assembly GCA_041738035.1 of Cellulophaga sp. Taxonomy (GTDB): domain Bacteria; phylum Bacteroidota; class Bacteroidia; order Flavobacteriales; family Flavobacteriaceae; genus Cellulophaga. The sequence continues at coordinate 35,319 of JBGSQM010000116.1, read as the reverse complement.
AATTTCTTTTGTCGGATCGTCCAAGTCAAAAAGTGAAGCACCTATGCAGTATCTTCTCATTTGGCCTACACCATGTGTTATTATCAACCAGCCATTTTCAGTTTTAATTGGCGATCCACAGTTTCCTATCTGAGTAAATTCCCACGGATATTTTGGTTCTTGAAGTTTAATTGGGTTATTCCATAAGGTGTTTCGATCTGAAAACATAATATAATTGTTCGCACCATCAACACGGGCTAACATGGCATATTGACCGTTAATTTTTTCAGGAAAGAGTGCAAAATTTTTATTTTGAACGGCATTTCCGTGTAAAGGCATTACTCTGAAATTCACAAAATCTGTAGTAGATAAAAGTTTGGGGAGGATGGTATGTCCATCATAAGCTGTATAAGTAGCATAAATTACATCATCTTCCGTCTGATCTTTAAACCTTACAAATCTAGCGTCTTCAATTCCCTTACTCTCAGTTTCAGAAATTGGAAAAATCACCCTTTCGGATATATCTGAATCAACACTAAAACTTAGGTCGTAATAAGAATCTACGAGCCAGGTCATCTCCTCAAGAGCGACTCGTTGTTCTTCACCAATTCCGTTCGCTAAAACCTTAGAGACTGAGGTTTTAAATACATCGTACTCAAATCGGTCTTGTAAAGGATCCATAATGGCTGATGAATGGTTTTCTGAAATTCCCATTTCTCTCATTTTTTGTACAAACCGTCCTTTGTCATACGACATTTTTTGACCAATGATTGGCATATCAATATGGTTCCTAATTTTTTGCAGCTTAAGTTCATTAGAAGAATTTATAACGCCTCTTCTAAAAACAATAGAGGAGAGATGCCCCTCCCCAGTTGCTCTAAAGCTCAAAATTACTCGCTTTTCTCCAGTAGCTAGAAAAGTTTGATCAAAATCTTCTACTATAGATGGGTTAAACATTGCCGCCGATTCAATAGAATATTCCATGGTAGAATAGGCTCCCAATAACAATTTGCGATAGTCTGAAAAAGCTTGATATTCTATCCCTAAATGTTCTAATAAGGGGATGTGATTTTTAAAATGCTTAAGGAATATCAAAGAAATATTTCTATGCCTTCCTGCAAATTCTCTCAAGGTCCGATCAAGTTCTTGTTCAACTAATTTATCTGACATGGCCAAAATGCGCTCAATCAAAATTTTGGTTCTAGTTTCCCCGTTATTAAAGTACCTAGCCAGAACGCGACTTGAATCTGGCATTATGGCCAAATCTTTCCTGTTAATATTTATGTACATAAAACAATATCTGTTCGTTGGGCCTAATTTACCAATAAAAACTATTATTTACCAAATCGAGTTTCGTTAACATCGAAATCATCCTTTATTGATTTATGCTCAATTGATTGTGTGCTTTCAATTTGCTCGCAATAGCGCAAATAGATGCGAGTATCAAAAAAGTTGACTGCAAAATACAAAGTACTTCAAACGAATCATTACAGAATGCTGTATATGATGGGGTCTTATACTATAATAAAAAGTTATAGAGAATATCTGTTCTGCCAGAAATAGATTAAATTCAAAATCCTACTAGCCATAGAATGGTGATAGACTCATTTTTTAATTGTGTTTTCAATCATGAGAGCTTAAAAACCAAATATTACCTTTATCCTCTACCTTTTTAGTGCTCATTGGAATAGCATGAATAGGTATTATTTTCAGGTCGGTTGCCATTATATTAAAATTAATAGACTCAGCCATCCTTTTAAGCCTATTTGTAGCTTTTCTCTATATAAATTCTTTTTTGGTATATGCTTTAATTTAAATCCTCCATTTTCGAATTGTTTCTAACACCTGTTTGTATGGTGTCTCGTTGCTCGTTTAAAAGATGCCTTATACCAACGGGTAGTTCTTTGTAATCAAGAACCTCGTTATACTCTTTTATGGCCGCATTATCGCCTCTAATGGCTTCTTCTAACATAGATTCATCATCGTCCATCGCAAATAGTGCTTTAGCGTCCATCCACACTCTATGAATGGTTCCTGCAAATGACCCTTCAATATCCATCTTTGGATATCCAATGCGAATCTCAGCAAATAGTTTTTGATTGAACATCATTCTATCCTTTGATCTTTGTAAGAAATAATTTTTTAGTCGAATATCCCTTGCGTTTTCAGCGGCTTTGGAAAATCCTTTTTCGGCATCTTTATTCTTCTCTAATATTTCTTTAATTTCTTCGTAAATTTTTTGTTTATTATCTTCCATAATTTTAATTTATTCTTGAGAATTATTTTCAATTTTAAGGTTACTAGCGGTCGCAAATTGTACAGGTTATATTTGAAATACATCCCTGCTGTTGTCATTATTTAATTTTTATTAAAGATACTATGAACAATTTTTAACGCTTTGGGTTACTCAAAATTTTAAAGGTAAAATTATACTGTTTTTTTAGATTTATTATTAACTTAGATATTCATAAATTCACTCAAAAGAGTATATTTTTAACCCATTCAAAATGTTCAAACTAGTGATTGAATATTTTTATAATTTTACAAATCGATTGACAAATTATGAAAATAAGATCTAGTGAACCTTTCTGGTTAGAGAAAAATGGAATTATAAATTCCTATCCATCTTTGCGTAAAGATTCCCAAACCGATATTCTTATAGTTGGGGGTGGTATAACAGGAAGTCTAATCTCGCATCAATGTATTAAAGATGGTTACAAAACCATGTTGATCGATAAACGTGAAATTGCACACGGCAGCACATCAGTAACGACATCTATGCTACAATATGAAATAGACGTGCCATTATTTGAGCTAATTAAAAAAATTGGTAAAACAGGTGCTATTGATAATTATTGGGCGTGTTTTAATTCGATTGACACTTTAGGTAAAATATCAAGACTTGTCAATTCTAAGTGTGGTTTTAAAAAAAAGGATTCTCTCTATTTTGCAGCTTATAAAAAGGATATCCCTAAATTAAAAGCAGAATTTGAAGCTAGAAAGCTACATGGTTTTCCCGTTAAGTGGTTGTCAGCTAAAGAAATCAAAAAAAGGTTCGGCCTGGAAAATGCCTGTGCGGGAATATTATCTTTGCAAGGAGGAAGTATCGATGCCTATAGACTAGCTCATGACATATTATCCTATAACTATAAAAAGGGTCTTTTGATTTATGACAAAACAACCATTAAAAACGTAAAATATAGACAAAATAATGTTGAAATTAAACTTAATAATGGTAAGACCATTCATGCGAAGAAAATTATTTATTGCAATGGATTTGAAAGCACAGAGTTAATTAAAGAAGAATTTGTGACCTTACTTTCGACCTTTGCAATGGTAGGTGAGAGGAACGAGGGAAATCAAAAAAAAATAGATAACACATTATTTTGGAACACTGCCAATCCATACGTGTACATGAGAACTACTGATGATAACAGATTATTAATAGGTGGCGAAGATGAAGAATATGTCGATCCCGAAAAAAGAAATTTAAACATTGGAAATAAGGCTGAAAAGCTGCAAAAATATTTGAGAAGAATACTTCCTGATTACGATTTTGTTAATGATTTTGCATGGGCTGGAACTTTTGGGGAAACTAAGGACGGACTACCCTATATTGGTGAACATCCTGATTTTAAAAGCACTTATTTTGTTCTTGGTTTTGGAGGTAATGGCATAACATTCTCAGTTATTGGAATGGAGGTTGTCTCTAAAATGCTAAAAGGAGAAACACATCCATTATCTGAATATTATAAATTTCGCAGGTGAATTTAATATAATTTAAACAGACACATGCTGCAATGTTAGAATAACATTGCAATGAATATTAATGCGTCAAAGTCAATTTACTGATGAAGTGAGTTAAATTTTAATTTTCATTATAGCTAATTTAGATTTTATAAAATAGGCGAATTATGAAAACATTAAAAGATTTATTTGAGCATCAAGTTAAAGATATGTATTGCGCAGAAAAGCAGCTTATCGCAGCTCTGCCGAAAATGATGGCAAATGCCAATTTGCAAAAAACGGCAATACGATACCACCCTCGGCGGAAAAAAGTGGGCATAGTTGATTTATCAAAAACTCATTGTATTGTAATAATTTAAAGCTGTAAAAGATTTGGTTCAAATTATCTGCGTTTAATGGTTCTCATCATCCGTCCCATCCGGTTAAGGAATTAGAATGTAACGATCAAGAGTTTGACAATATTGATACACTACTATTTTTAACGTTAAAATTTTGTTAGATTTTAATATATTTGTTAACCAAATAATGGGTATCACAAAATTACTTTTAAATAAAATATGAGAACATACATTCATGTAATCGCTCTGATATTTGCCTACAATATCTTTTTTACACAAAATCAATGGTTCGAAGTTTATGGCGATACATTATCACTAAATAAAGCTAGCGAAGAGCTAACCAAGAATTTTCAAAAAGAAATCTCAAAAGTAGATAGTTCAATTTACCTAAATGACCCGAAATCAGTATCCAATCCAATGGGACCATTTTTAAATCTTCAAAATAACACTATAAATTTGCCTATCTGGCATTTGGCCCCAGAAATGTTCCAAGGATTCTGCATAAGTATTGCCGGCAGCAAAAAGGATGGAAAGCAACTGTTCGGTCTATTTTTCAATGGATTTTACGTTCCCCATGAATTAGGACACGCGCTTCAATTCGCTGCTGACAAGAGATACGATAATGAGTACTATAATGAGTATAACGCAAACATTATAGGTCTTCTTTATTGGAAAAATAAAGGCAGAACAGCAGAATTTAAGAAGTGCTATCAGTATGCCTCAAAGGCATTGGAAAAAATACTCAATCCTATTACTGATGGCGAAGATGTAAAGGTGTATTTCACGGAACACCATCAAGAATTTGGAGAAGACCTTGTTAAATATGCCCATGTTCAATTCAGTCAGTATGTCAAATCTTATAATGAAATTGAAAAGCTCAATTTTGAATCCCATCTGGAAAACTATTTAAATTCAAAATAGCATGCATCGAAATAACAAATAATTGCTGTTTTATATGAAATATAAACGTCGTGGTGAGTTTACGATATCTGTGAGATGATAATGAAGAAACATGGTAGAAAATTCAAAAATATAAATTGGAGGTAAAAGTTTACATACCTCATCCTGCACTACAGGAATATGTGTTTAACATATCAAGCGTGAACGCCTTATTACCAGATGGGATTATGGATGTGGTTACCCCTTATCCCCCTACGCCATTTCAATCATTGATGTTTTATTGTAATCACCCAGTTTCCATGGGAAGAATCGTTGATGATGTTTTTGATAAACAACCCATTGCCCTACTGATTGGTCCACAAGTCTCACGAGTGAATGTGCAAGTTCACCGCCAGTTGACCGCCATAAGGGTCGATTTCCTTCCTGGTGGGATGTTCAGGATGTTGGGTATTCCTATGTATGAACTTTTTGAAGGTGGATACGATGCTCTTGATTTTTTTGGTAGGGAAATGAGAAGTATGAATGAACAATTACAGAATACGCCAAGTTTGGAAGAAGGTAAAAATATCGTTGAAAAATTTTTACTGAACCGAGCTAACAAACTTAAAGGATTATTACCAATTGATTCTGCTTTACGCTTACTTTTGAATCAAAACGGCATTGCGACCATTGAAAAAACGGCTTCACTTTCTTGCTTAAGCCTAAAACAATTTGAAAGAAAATGTAAAGAAAGACTAGGGATGAATCCAAAAATGTATGCCCGAATCCTAAAATTTTCCAAAGCCTATAGACTCCACGAATCTTTTCCATTACTCAATTGGATAGAGATAGCCTACATGGCGGGCTATTACGACCAAATGCATATGATCAGGGATTTTAAAGCCTTTGCAGGGGTCAACCCTTCGGTAATTGAGCAACAATTACTGGCTACACCTTTAAGAATGCAAAAAGATTTAAGGTATTAAATTGTCGATTTTTTACTATGATGGTGGTACATGGACGTATAAATTTGTTTAAAAAAACAATGGCAGCACATACCAAAAAAAATCTAACGAGCATTACAGTACAACTATCTGTGGGATTGCTCCTAATCTACAGCTTTTCTTTTGCGCAGGATACTTTAAAAACAAAAAACAAACTCCTAACGCTCCAAGAATTAAAAGGTCATACCCAGACATTCTACTACAGCCAGGGTCATGGCGATAGGGCTAAAAGTATTGCTATTTTTATGGACGATGCTGGCACATTTTTTAAAAACGAGGTCGGATTCACGCCTAAGATCAAATTGTATGTTCTAGCTCCCCAAAATTGGAAGGAATTTTCCGCAAAGCCACTACAGGAAGTTTATGGATTTCCGCACAATGTAGATAATGAACGCTTGGTAATTGCAGCGGAAGATAATGATTTTTGGCGAAGCCTTTTGCCTCCTGAAGACCAACTGCCAAATCCGATAGCAGCGGAGATAACAAAAGCCTATGGCAAACCCGACGGTTCTAAAAGCTTGATGCCATTCTTTGACTTGCTCGCCCTTCACGAAATGGGGCATTCCTATGCTGGGCAGGCCGGTTTGAAAACTCACTTTTATTGGATGAGTGAGTTATTTGTAAACATTATGCTACATACGTATGTGGCCGAAAAACAACCTGAACTATTACCCGCTTTAGAGGCTTTTCCAAATATGACAATAGGTAAAGGTACTGAAGCATATAATTACACCACTCTTAAAGACTTTGAGACGTTGTACACGACCTTGGGTATGGGGCCTCAAAATTATGGTTGGTATCAAAGCAGATTCCATTCAGCAGCCAAAGAAATCTATAATAGCGGGGGAAAAGTTGTATTGATAAAGCTTTGGAAAGCTTTGCAGAAGCATCAAGTAAAAATGACCGATGAAGAATTTATTAGTATGCTCGAAAGGGAGGTGCATCCCTCGATATCAAATGTGTATTTAGAATGGGATAAGACGAAGTAATACAGCCGCTATTGCTGTATCGGAGTATCGTTTGGTAGGTATCAACTTTTACTTAATAGGACTCTTCCAAGCTTTTTATTTTTTTTTATATATTAATATTTATACAATACAGGAAACCTAGTGGATGGGACGGATAATGAGAACCATTAAAAGCGGTTAATTTGAACTAGGTCATTTACGGCTTTAAACTAATACAATACAATGAGTTATTGGTAATTTAACTATGCTCACTTTTTTCCGCCAAGGGTTGTATTGTCATTCCGTTTTTTGCAGTTTGGCCTATAAATCCAAAGAGTCCTGTTTTCATTTAAAACTTTTGAAGTAATGACTACCTTTTTACCAATGGTTATATTATCGTCATTTTGTGCTTTTAAGCAAAACGAAAACAATAATAAAGTGAGTGTTATAAATATAGTTTTCATAATTGTTTTAATTTTCGGTTTCTTCAACATATTCAAGTATATTAGCAGGCTGGCATTCTAAAACCTTACAAATAGCTTCTAAAGTGCTAAAGCGTATGGCCTTTGCTTTCCCTGTTTTTAAAATGGAAAGATTTGAAAGGGTTAGGCCTACTTTGTCGGATAGCTCATTAAGCGACATTTTTCGCTTTGCCATCATCACATCAAGGTTTACAATGATTGGCATAGCTTATACAGTTAAATCATTTTCGTTTTGTAATTCAATCCCTTTTTTGAAAATAAGAGCAATAGCAAATAGTATGGCTGTCATTGCTAAATAACCTCCACCATCATTCCAATATCTTTCAACAAGTCCAACATTATACCCTTTATCAGATAATTGGTTAGCAACTTCTTGTGCTATGATGCTAATAATTCCGATTGAAAAAGTGGTATAACTGATTTTGGTGATGATTGCACTTACATTTTCACTAAATGGCTTTGTTATGTTTAGTGTTTTGAAAAGTTTGAGTGCAATAAAGAAGATGTAAGCCTTTAATGCTGAAATCACTACCATTAAAGTGAAGACGAAAGTGTAGATTGAATTACTTTTCAGGTAAAGTTCTGAAAGGTCAAGCCCAAGATGAAGATTATTAGTTGCAATTGGTTTGAACAAGCTAAAAATGTAATTGAATAACAATGTACCTGTTTCAATGCAATACCCGAAGAAAATCAGCCAACATATGACCTGAATCCCTTTCCAAATGAAGTTGTTTCTTTTTGACATATCGTTTAATGAGTTAAAGATTATGTCGCAAATATAAAATATATTTATTGAAAAACAATAAATATTTATTGAAGAGTAAAAAATATTTATCGGACTACATTAGTCAACTATTGTAATTAATTGATGAACTGATATTTAATTTTAGTTTATAAGTTCGAAATAAAAATGTTTCGTTTGGTACAGTTCGTTTTTTTGTAGTACCTGTCTTTCTCACAATGCCTGCTAACTTTTAGTAATCTAGTAGACTCGGGGAATTTCACCCCAAGCCCCTCACAGACCAGTATTTAAAAGTCTCCCCTCACACGGCTCTTCTAATTTGTAATATATATAAACTCATCCTCTTTCAAGTTGGTAAACTGTGTTCCAAATTAGCTAGTCCCTGTGAACCATTCCCATTACAGAAACTTCATCCCTATTACGAATTAGTCTGCCACAAAATGCACTATCGGTATTTTACCTCTTGGTTGTTCCTATTGTACATTTCCTTTATCATTTGTATGTAGCTTCCCAAGTTTCGTAACTAAGCCTAAATAAAGTTCTTGCCACCTCAATACCGCCAGCTTCACATAAAAGTAAGTAGGTTATCGCTGCAATTAATAGTATCACTACTATTACTCTTCACTTCGTATCATACTTCGTAGCTTTTAATTGAAGGTAGCAACCACTCGACATATCTTCAGTGGTTCACTTTATAGGCAGTTTTACTTTTTATGAATTTATTATCAGAAGAATAAAATACCTTAGATAATTTTTCGGACTAAAAATGAAATGACAGCTTTACTTAGAGTTTTTTTTACCCAACTTAAATAATTCGCATAAATAGGTTTAAGCCCAAAGAAATTTCATTAATAGTGAATTTCTTATTTAAAATCATAAAAGTAGATGCATGAGGAATGACTAAAACATAATTTTTTATGTAGAATTTGATACTATTGCTAAAAAGCTAGCTTTGATGAATTGTCTGCCAATTGACCATAATTAAAAAATTAATATTTCAGGTATAAATTTTTGTAACATTTTGAAATTCCTTGTATCTAAATGAAAACTAAAAAGGAAATAAAATGAAAAATATACCAATATTATTTGCGTGTTTAATTTTTACTATCGCAGTTAATTCTCAAACATTGTATTCAAAAGCATTTGGCAATCCAAAAGATAAACCATTGATCTACCTTCATGGCGGACCAGGATTTAATGCCGCTGGCTTTGAAGTAACAACTGCTCAAAAACTTGCTAATAATGGCTTTTACATTATTGTTTACGATAGGCGTGGAGAAGGAAGGTCATTAGACGAAAATGCACAATATACATTTAATGAAACATTTGACGACCTAAATTTAATTTATAATAAATTTAATTTAACATCAGCAACCTTAATTGGTCATAGTTTCGGGGGTGTAATCGCAGCGTTGTACGCTGAAAAATATCCAATTAAAACTAAATCTGTCGTACTAGTATCAGCACCCTTATCGACGCAAGAGACATTCTCTACCATATTGAATGCTTCAAAAGCGATTTATTTTAGTAAAAAAGATACAGTAAATCTTAACTATATACATATTTTGGAGCAAATGGATAAGAGTACTCTTGAATATAGTTCGTATTGTTTTGGTCATGCCATGCAAAATACATTTTATTATCCTAAAGCGCCTACAAAAGAAGCTGTTGCCATCTATTCAAGATTTAAAACAGATACATTGCTTGTGCAGTATGGTTCACAAATGACGTATGAAGCTCCGCAAGGGTTTTGGAAAAACGAAAAATATACAACTTTAGATATCAAAGAAAACCTAAAAGTAGTACTAAAGAATAATACCCCTATTTTTGGCTTATATGGCAAAGATGATGGGCTGTTTTCAGAAGTTCAAATACGTGACTTGGAGCAACTAGTTCACGAAGACAATTTGGATTATTTAGATAACTGTTCGCATAATATTTTTATAGACCAACAAAGCTTGTTTATTAACGCCTTGAAAAAATGGATTAAATAATGAATTTTGAAACTATTTATAACGACTATTGGCAAAAAGTTTTTAGGCTTTGTATGGGTTATGTAAATGATGCAGATGCAGCCAAAGATTTAACTCAAGAAACATTTATTAAAGTTTGGAAACAATTATCCAATTTTAGAAATGAATCTTCTGTGGGAACTTGGATTTTCAGAATTGCCTCTAACACTTGTTTACGTCAAATTCAAAAAGAAAATAAAATGCCTAAGTCTGGATTGCCAACAAATATTAAGGAAGATATTTCAGAAACAACTTTAGAAAATGATTTACAGTTTTTGTACCAATGCATTTCAGAACTACAAGAAATAGAACGCATTATCATATCACTAGAACTGGAGGATATCGATCAAAAAGAAATAGCAGCAATTGTTGGACTATCAGAAAGTAATGTTCGCGTTAAAATTCACAGAATAAAAGAAAAATTAACACAAAAATTCAAAAAAAATGGACACTAATATAGATTTTAAAAAAATATGGACTAGTCAGGAAAAAGACATTCCAAAAGTTCACGAACTTTTTATTGACGTAGATAAATTAAAAAGAAATAACCTACTTAAACTAATTATAGTGAATCTTACCCTTTTGTTAACCATCGTATGTATTGGTTTTATTTGGTATTATTATCGACCTGAACTCATAACTACTAAGATTGGAATTTCGCTATGTATTCTGGCCATGATTATTTTTTTAGTGCCTTATAACAGCCAATGGTCTTTATTATCTACTCAACGCACTGAGCCTAATAGCAAGGATTACCTTCAAAATCTTATACAATTAAAAGAGAAACAATTATTTCAACAAACAACGATGTTGAGTACCTATTTTATGATGCTATCCTTAGGCTTAGGACTTTATCTTTTTGAATATATTTCAAAAATGACCATTACTTTAGCAGTAGCTGTGAGCGTAATAACCGTGCTTTGGTTTGCTATTAATTGGTTTTATTTACGGCCTAAAATAATTAAAAAACAAAATACTAAGCTTAATAAGTTGTTAGATGAATTTAAGAGTTTGAATGACCAAATGATTCAGTAGGAATAGGGACAAAATTGCAGGTTAAGATATTATATGATATTTTAGTACTAGCGTTGTGGCTCACAAGGAATAATTGTGCTAAAAATCATAGCTTCTATCGGACAAAACGAGCAAATAATTGATAAAAATAAATCTTATGAAAAAAATATGCATAACCCTTATTCTTATTGTTGCTTCTTTAATTTCTTGTAAGAATTCAAACGAAAAAAATAGTTCACAGGAGATTGAAAATCAAAACGATGTGAAAATAGTAGAGAAAAATGAAATTACCGAAACTAAGAACACTGATTTTGACATCACTAAAATTCCACTGAGTAGTTTTACTATTATAGACCTACCTTTTTTCAATCTTCCAGATGGATATGAGTACTCTAGCAAATATAATCGGGAATATGAATCGATTCGGTTTTGGACAGGAAATGATTTTGAACTACCTGAAGGCAGCTTATTTTATGGAAGAATTTCAACGACTGAAAATAAACAGTTTTCCATTCTTGAACTTACAAAAAATTTGAATAAAGTCTTTACGGATGCTGGTGGAGTTGAACTATTTCAAGGAAAAGTACCTAGGGAGGCTATTCTTAAAAATGAAGAATCGAATCCAATAAACGATTATGGTTTAAGTGGAACTGCCTATGGTTTTCAGGGATATGCAAAAACTTGGACCTATGTCATCCGACAGGATTTACAAAATGTATGGATACAATTAAACGAATCTGACGATAGGGCAAGTTTGTACCTATCAATTCTTAAAACAAAACCTATAGAAATTACATCGAAATTGATCAACGCTGACCAAATGAAGCTCGCACTTGACCAAAAAGGGATGGTGACTTTGTATATTAATTATGACAATAATAAATCCGATATTAAAACAGAGGCACTGCCCACAATGGAAGAAATTTTCAAACTATTATCCGAGAATCCCGATTTAGAAATAAGCATAGAAGGACATACGGACAATGTAGGAAATGAACAATATAATAAGCAACTATCCGAATTAAGAGCCAATGGCATTCTTGATTACCTCACAAACAAAGGAATCAAAGGCGAGCGTTTAAAAAGCCTAGGATTTGGGGATAGCAAACCAATAGCTGTAAACAATACCGAAGAAAACAAGGCTTTGAATAGAAGAGTAGATCTAAGAAAAATATCATGAAACAAAGCCTAAGCTTTTATCTTACGCTTTTGGTAATTAAGCTAAAAGGCATTAAAAATGATTTTAGTAAAGACCCGATAGATTTTAGAAAAATAAGAAAAGGGGATGTACACTATCCAAAAGATAAATTTTTCCGTGAAAATCGTGTATCAAATTTTAAAGTTTTAGATTCCGTAATTACAGAAATAGGGATTCACGAAAATTCTGATCAACTATTACTATTTATTCATGGCGGGGCTTTTATTTCGGGACCTACGCAACACCATTGGGATACCGTAGAAGAAATCGCTAAACGAACAAATTTTACCTTTTGGATGTGTGATTATCCTAAAGCACCAGAACATAAGATTTCGGAAATTTCAAATAATCTGGATGCCATATATCATGCTGCATCAAAGAAATACCCGTCACATCAAATTTCATTGATGGGCGATTCGGTAGGTGGAACTTTAGTTATTGCTTTAATTCAACGTCTTATAAAAGAAAGTAGCGATTTGCCTCGTAAAATAATTCTTTTGTCACCCGTTATGGATGCGAGCATGTCCAATCCCGAAATAGAAAAAGTTGATGCCCTTGACCCAATGTTGTCTAAAAAAGGAGTGTTAAGTGCAAAAAAAATGTGTGTGGAGAAGACTGATTTAAAAAATAGAATGATTTCCCCATTGTATGGAAGTTTTGTAGGATTCCCGAAAACTATTCTATTTCTGGCAGAAAATGATATTACCTACCCAGACCAGAAATTGGCGGTCGATAAATTAATTGCAGCTAAAGTTGATATTCAATTAGTTGAAGGAAAGAATATGCCACACATCTGGCCATTATTACCCATAATGAAAGAGGCGAAAAGAGCTTTAAAAGAGTTAATCGAACTATTGAATTACCGACCTTAAAATTGGTAGTTTTATTTAAATGAAATAAAAAAATTCAGCATGGTGACAAGTCCATTTTCACAAAATTTCACATCAATAGACAAGCCTATTGCAACAAAAAGATGGGCATGGATATTGTCTATTTCGGTCATTTGTGTCGTAAACCTAACTATTTTTCAAGATTTTATAGAATCTTACCGAAGTGGGTATTCTTTTTATTTGAGCGAGTCTATCTTGTTCAAAACTATTTGGTTTCTTTTTATACCAATGTTGACCTTATTAAGAAGAACTCTTGAAAATAAGAGATTAGATTCATTTAAAAAAACCACTCTTTTTATAATTATTCCAATACTTATCCATTATATCATTCTTCCTTTTGTTGTTTTATTATTTTCCATTCTTTTTTACGAAGGGAGGTATGATTTATATAAACTATTCAGTTATACTTTAGCCAATGACTTCTATATACTTGTTTTGGTCTATGTTACTTTTGTATTAGCGTTTAAGCACTTTTTAGTTGTAAAAGCTACTGCTATAACTACACATAAAGCAGTCCTAGAAAAAATTATAGTCAGTAACGGAAAGGATAATACTATCGTAAATATTAACGATATTTTCCATATTACTGCAGCTACACCCTATATCTTGATTCAACTTGAGAACAAAAAATATTTACATACCCATACGCTGAAATCCATTTCTGAGCAATTGGATATCAAGGTTTTTGTGCGTGTGCATAAATCTACTGTAGTCAATATCGAGAAAGTAGTTTCGTTCAAATCTCGTTTTAATGGAGACTATGATTTATTGTTAAAGAATGGTGATGAAATCAGATTGAGCAGAACATTCGCTACCCAATTCAAAAAAAAATTTCTCGTTAGTCATCAGGATAGCTTATAAATCCATCCGGTGAAACCATTTCATTTTATTGCCCATGGACCCAAACTTATCTTTGTGTTTATAATAATTCTAAACAAAGATGATGGACTTAAAATTGAAAGCATTTCAAATAGTACTTGTGTTCTTGTCTGTTGGATATACTTCGTGCCAAGCCGAGAAAAAAAAATCTAACAAAATAGTTGGCAATATGTGTAATGATTGTGGAGCACTTCTCGAATATGACCCAAACACCTTAACTCCAATCGATACCTTACCCTTGTTTGATAAAAGTGAACCAAAATTAAAACTAACAGGTATAGTTTTTGAAATTGATGGAAAAACCCCTGCACCAAATGTTATTATTTATATCTATCAAACCAACCGAGAAGGTGTTTATGAATTAAATGGTACTGAAAAGGGCTGGGCTCAAAGACACGGATTTATTCGTGGTTGGGTAAGAACAGACCAATATGGTCACTATACCTTTTATACGTTTAGACCAGCCTCCTATGGACCTGAAGAGCATATTCACGTTATCCTAAAGGAAACGGATAAAAACCCCTACACCATTGATGATTTTCTATTCGATGACGACCCAAAATTAACAACCGAAGTGAGAAAGCGTTGGAGAAATCGTGGTGGTTCTGGTATTGTCAAACCTATTATGGAAAACGGTTTATTATCTGTAAATAGAGACATCATTTTAGGTCTTAACATTCCTAATTATGAATAAGATAATAGCCTTCATTATTTCAACAATTTTATTTTTAGGATGTATTGGTAAACATAAGTCAGAAGCTCAAAAAGCTACCGTAAATTCAGCAACTGACCAAAACAATAGAGTAGAAGCAGATACGGTAAAACTTGACAAGTATCGTTCAAAAATAAATTGGGCAGCTACAGAGATGCGCGGCACTATGAAACGAAATGGAAAGATTAATTTTCAAGAAGGATTTTTTCTCATAAAGAAGAACGAAATAGTGGGTGGGTATTTTATAGTGGATATGGAAACTATGGACGTTACCGATGTTCCTAAACACGAAACTACAGCTCGCAGAAATTTGATTACACATTTAAAAAGTGATGACTTTTTTAGTGTATCAACTTATCCTTTTTCGACCTTAGATATCACAAGTGTTGAGAAGGTAACAAATGACAGCCTTAAAATTAATAGCAATTTAAAAATCCGAGATATTACAAAAAATATTCAATTTTATTCCATTCAAAAAGAAAACACTTTCAAAACAGTTTTTACCATTAATAGGTTTGATTGGAATATTGTTTACGAAGGCAGTTGGGTAAATAGAACGCTAGTAGATAAAGATTTGGAATTGGATATTGAAATTCAAATGGAGTAAAAGGGGATATTAATTTTTTAAAATATGGGATGACTTATAAAGAAATTAAGTTGTTTATATCTGGATTTTTGCTAATATAGCTTAAGGATTTTTGAAAAAAGCCTGAGGTAAAAAAATAAATTTTCACCTAAACTTATTCTGTATTTGTATTGTCTTTTAACTACGAATTTTAACCTTTAAATAAACATAGTTAAGCAAACCTATTAAAGAAAATATTATGAAAAAACAATTTTTAATTTTAAGTATGAGTTTAGTGGTATTACTATTTGCCGCTTGCAACTCTAAAATGGATAAAAAAGAAAGCCAAAATGAAAGTATCCCAACAGTTGAAACTAGTGAAAGCTTAGTGCAGCATAGCAATAATTCAAAACAAAAAATAGCTTTTAATTTTAACAGAGAAAATTTTGAAAATGACGCTACACTAGCAGACGAACTAGAAGGAACACATGTTGGTGAAAACAATTGGTTAATTGAGTTTGTCGGTTTTGATGGTGATAGTTTTAGGGAGGTTAAGCTCAACTTTAATTTACTTGATTTTAAGCTAACTACAGGTAAAATAAATACCTTGTGCACTATTAGTTTGATCGGATTCGATGATTTGGAGTCAAGTGATGAAGAACTTACTTCATCGGAATATGTTTTTTTGTAGAGATAACTAATGTCGAAAAAATTAATACGGAAAGTGCCATGGGAAGAACTATTGATACATACAGTATCAGTGGTATATTTTATGGAGTCTTTAGAAATATGACAGGGACTAAAATGTATAAAATAGAAAATGGAATTTTTGAAAACTATACTTTACCATATATCCAAAAAAATTAGAAGCTTTTGAAATTGTTAGATTTACAATTGAATTATTTTGCTTTTTATAGAAGGTTAACTGAAAAATAATAGTGTACAATAAACACGATTGTGAATTGGTATAATTTTAGTTCTTATAACCCATGTTGATGGTGATTTTTTTTAAATACCGTTACAGTTAAAAAAATAGATATATATGACAAGACTATTTCAATTGGCTATTTTACTCTTTTTACTAACAAGTTGCCAATCTTTAAATAAAAGAACTGATTTGCTACGAAAAGAAATAGAGAAAATTGTATCCGACAAAAACGCAGTAGTTGGAGTTTCGATTATAGGGAATAAGGGTAAAGACACCATTTCTTTACACGGAGATAAACGATTTCCAATGCAAAGTGTTTTTAAATTTCATATTGCACTTGCAGTTTTGTCGGAGGTTGATAAAGGAAAACTTTCGTTAGACCAGAAAATAGAGATAAATAAAAATGAACTTTTACCCGAAGATTTTTGGAGTCCATTGAGAGACGAAAATCCGAACGGTGGGAGTTTTACTATTGAAAGATTAATTCAATATACCGTTTCTCATAGTGATAATACAGCTTGTGATGTTTTAATACGACTTATTGGAACACCTAAAACAGTTGAAGAATACATTAAAAAAAATAGTATTAAAGACATACAAATTACTTTCAACGAACAAGATATGCAGGCAAAATGGGAAAATATGTTTGAGAACTGGACAACACCTAAAGCTGCAAGTGAGACGCTGAAAATATTTTATGAGAATAAAAACAACTTATTTTCAAAAAGTAGTTATGACTTTTTTTGGAAAACAAATAAAGAAACAACAACTGGGGCAAATCGAATAAAAGGGCAATTGCCCGAAGGAACAATTGTTGCTCACAAAACAGGTTGGTCTGGAACAAATAAAGAAACGGGAATTACAGGCGCTGTAAACAATATCGGAATTGTATTTTTACCAAACGGAGAGTATTTTATCATAAGTGTTTTCGTAACTGAATCCAAAGAAAGTTTTGACACGAATGAAAAAATTATAGCTGACATCGCAAAAGCAACTTATGATTTTTATACCAAATCGACTAAATAGAAAAGATGCCAATAATCGAGTAGACGTTCCGTGATCGGTAATGCCTAAGGTGCGCCTCAAACACTACCTTATATGAGGATAGACATAGAAAAAAGACAGTGCGTTAGGAGGAGGAGACCAATTTTTATCTTTTATGGAAAAAGAGCTTTTTCCTTTTGTCGAGCAAAATTATTCAGTTTCTAAAAATCGTTCCCTAGCGGGCAATTCGAGAGGCGGACTTTTAGTAATGTATTCTTTACTTTACAAACCCGATTTATTTTAAGGTAGGTTTTGTTTCAGTCCCGCTCTTTGGAGAGATGATCATTTAATCATAAAAAAAGTTTCTGATTTTCTTGCTAAAAAAGAGAATTTGAATTCTTTTCTATACTTGAGTTTGGGAGAAGATGAAAACGAAAAAAATGAAAAATGGATTTAATGAAATCACAAAAATCTTGAGTAAAAAAGAAAACGACCAATTGGTTTGATATTCGGACTTTACCAAAAATGCCGACCAACAAAATAACGCAGAAATATCTGCATCTGTCGGAATTAGAAAATGGGCAGACTATCTTAAAATAGGAGAATAAAAAAAGGTTACTAACATTTTACGCGAAAAATTGCTGTTACATGTCTAATTTGACAACCCTACGGATTAATCAAAACCAGTTTTTATCTGAAATGCTAGTTTTGAAAAATTTTTATACCTACTGTGAAGGGTTACGATTCACTTAAAAAACATAATCAACCACACACCCAAAAATAACTTCCTCGAAAAATTCAACAAAATCATTGATTTTTCTGTAAACTAATTTTTTTTGATAATTAATTATTGTATTACAATAATTAATTGTTTATTTGCGGTAATAAATTAAATTTCATTCAGATGAAGAATGTCAAAATCATTGCCGCAATTTTATTCTATATTACCAGAATAGTAGCCATAGCTTATATTTTGGTCACCATTTATGCTCTCTTTTCATTAGTAACCGAATGGAGTTACATTCTTCAAGATAACGGGAACTATTTTGCGGTGTTTTATCCATTTACCGAAACGCGATTTCTACTCGGAGAAAATAATTGGGACTATAAAATTTTCGAATTTCTTATTCCAATGGGCTCGTATGGTATTTTCTTTTTTTTGGTAAGCAATGTATTCAATGCTTTTAAACAACCCAAACTGTTTACTGAATATGGTGTAAAACAACTAAAGTGGTTTTGTTTGGCAAATATTTTTATGCCTTTAATCATCATTCTATTAGCCTTAATTTTCACTGGTAACATAGAAGATGGATTGGAATGGGCCGCGGTAATTCACTTTTTCCTTGGTGTCTTTGCTTATTTCCTTTATGCCATTTTTAAACAAGGTTTCAATCTACAGAACGAACAAGATTTATATATATAGTTATGGCAATAGTAGTAAACATCGATGTTATGCTTGCCAAACGAAAGATGCAGAGCAAAGAATTGGCAGAAATTCTAAATATTACACCGGCTAATTTATCCATACTAAAAACGGGTAAAGCCAAAGGATTTCGGTTCGATACTTTAGAAGCTATTTGCAAAGCATTGGAATGTCAACCAGGCGATATTATGGAGTACGTAGAAGAATAAAATTCAATCAATTTTAAATTACAATTATCAACAGTTTTAATTTTGTTGACAGGCATCACTTTGTCTAAATGTTAGCATAAATCATTCATCAAATCAATCAAAAAATGAACAGCTTAAAAATCAAAAATCTCACAAAAACGTATGCCAATGGCGTTTTAGCATTGAGCAACATTTCGCTTGAAATCGAAAACGGAATGTTTGGCTTGTTGGGGCCAAATGGCGCAGGGAAATCAACCTTAATGAAAACCATAGTCGGTTTGCAACAACGCGATAGTGGTTCGGTTTTATTCAATGATAAAGACCTAATTGAAAACCCGACGTTCATCAAAAAGCAATTAGGCTATTTACCCCAAGATTTCGGTGTTTATCAAAATATATCGGCACATGACCTGCTCAATCATTTGGCAATTTTAAAGGGATTAAATGATAAAAGCACTCGAAAAGAACAAATATTAGCACTGCTGGAAAAGACCAATTTATTGGAGCAAAAAAACAAACCCGTTAGTACCTATAGTGGTGGAATGCGTCAGCGTTTTGGGGTTGCACAAGCACTTTTGGGCAATCCAAAGATTATCATTGTCGATGAACCAACAGCTGGTCTCGACCCAGAAGAACGAAACCGTTTCAATAATTTGTTAAGCGAAATCGGAGAAAATATCATCGTAATCCTATCTACACATTTGGTGGAAGATGTAAGAAATCTTTGTACCCAAATGGCAATTATCAATAAGGGACAATTGCTATTGACTGGTAACCCTGAACAGTTTGTTGCTGAAATAAATGGCAAAGTTTGGAAGAAACATATTGACAAAAATGAACTTCCCGAATATCAAAATCAATACAAGATTATTTCTACCCAATTACAAGCTGGCAAATTGAGCATTAAAGTTTTTGCTAATGAAAATCCGCTAAACGGATTTATGCTAACCGAAGCCGATTTAGAAGATGTTTATTTCACCACATTACAAAAACTACAATAAGATGTTATATCATTTAATTTTATTCGAATGGAAATTTTATGGTCGTAAAATTTCATTTTATGTAATGCTATTAACATTTCTTGGTTTTGGCATCTTGGTAGGAACTTCCGCGGGAGTTGCATTTCCAAATATCACATATAATTCCCCTTATGCCATCAATTTCATATTGGGGTTGTTTTCATTGGCAAGCCTTTTTCCCATAGTAATAATGGCTTCCCAAAGTTTATTGAGAGAAAAAGACAATCACTTTGAACAGGTATTGTATGCGACCCCGATTACCGTCAGAAACTATTTTTTAAGCCGATTTTTATTGGTTTTTGGAGTGGCTGTATTTACGTTTCTATTGTTTCTTATGGGTTATGTGTTTGGGCATTTAATGGAAATGGAAAACAGCGAAAATTGGGGAATTTTTCATTTGAATTATTATCTAAATTCTTTCTTGTTAATTGTACTTCCCAACATCTTTTTATGCACGGTAATTGTTTGTTGCACAGCTTGGTTAAGCAAACATAAAATGCTTATTTATTTAAGTGGATTGGGCATTTATGTGTTGTATATGGTAAGTTCCATTTTTTCAAATTCGCCTTTATTGGCTAATGCTTCACCTGTTTCTGATAGTGCGATGAACCTTTCAGCTAGGTTAGACCCATTTGGTATGGCTGCTTTTTTTGAACAAACCCGATATTGGACTGCATTGCAAAAAAACACAATGGTTCTGGAACTTTCGGGGAACTTGTTATTCAATAGGATTGTAATTATTTTAGTGGCTCTTGCCCTTTTATATAGTGCCTATAAACGCTGCCGATTCAAAACTTCAAACAAGCAAAAAAGGAAATTTGAAACTATTGATGAATTAAACGATAAAAAATATGTTTACACCAGAACGGCAACAAAATCGAACGGAAAAAAATATTTCATCTCAACAATTTTCTCTTTTCTCAAAATAGATTTAAAATCAACCCTTAAAAGCATACCATTTGTTTTACTGATTGCCATAAACCTATTTATAGTAGGTATGGAAATGTACGGCGCAATAGAAGGAGGTATTCGATTACCACAGTATTTCGCAACCACAGCTTTAATGATGAATACAATTTTGGCAACAATTCCTTTCCTATTGTTATTGGCAATGCTTTTTTACGGAAGTGAATTGGTTTGGAAAAGTAAAAGTGTCAACTTTTCAGCAATCGAGAATTCAGCACCATTTTCAAATTCGGCTTTGTTCATTTCAAAAATTAGTGTATTACTTGTCATTTCTTCGATTTTGATAGTTGTATGTATTGTTGTAGGTATACTATTTCAGATTTCATATCAGTATCCAATCATAGATTGGAGTACTTATTTTTCTTTGTTTTATTTTATTGGCTTGCCTGCGTCACTTTGTGGCTTTGTAATTATTGCTTTACAATATCTTATTAGAAACAAATACATTGGACTTGTTGTTTCTGCCATCTTCTTGGTTTTGACAAATACATCTTTAGGAAAAGCATTTGGATTTGAACATCCATTATCCCGATTTGCCAATTTTCTACCTGATGCTTTTAGTGAATTCAATGGTTTAGGATATTTGCTAAAAGCATTTTCGGTTACGATGTTGTACAGCTTGTCTTTTGCAGTTTTACTTTCCCTCTTGGCTATTCTTTTTTTGAACAAATCGGTTTTGAAAACAAAATGGAAAACATTCGCTATATTAATTTTACCGTTTTCGGTAATGCTGTTAACTGGATTTTATATTTTCAAAAAAAGTGATATTGCTTCCGAAGAAACTCAAATAAATTGTCAACAGGATTATGAAGAAAAATATAAGTCCTATAAAAACAAACCGCAACCCAGTATTATCGATGTAAAAACCAGCATCGATTTATATCCAGAAGAGAATGGTTATAAAGTACAAGGCACCTACAATTTGGTCAACAAAACCCAATCTGAAATTTCGGAAGTTTTAATCAACACATCCATTGACATCACCTGGAATTCCCTTACCTCATCGCAATTGACTTTAGAAAAAAAAGATGAAGAATTTGGACAGTACCTATTCAAGACAAATCAAAAAATGGTAGCCAATGATACCATTTCCATCTGCTTTAATTTTGAATATAAAATAGAATCTTTAAAAGGACATCAATCATTTAATGCCATTGTAGAAAATGGTGCCTTTATGCGAATTAGCAATTATTTTCCATCCATTGGTTATAATTTCGATAATGAAATTGAAGATAAAGACGAAAGAAAAAAACGGAAAATGCCCTTACAAGATGGACTTACAAAAGTAGACGCACCATTGGCAAATCCGTACAATTATGAATTTATAGATTTTGATGCCATAATTTCTACTTCGGCAGACCAAACTGCAATTTCGGTTGGCGAATTAGTAAACAATTACTCGAAAAACAATCGAAATTATTCTCAGTATAAAGCCAATACTATTCCGTTCCGGTTTGCAGTGTCTTCAGCAAAATATGCTATTGAAAAATCTAATTATAAGGATATTGCCATCGAAATTTTTTACGAACCCAAACACCATCAAAATATCTTGCATTTAATCAATAGCATAAAAAAAACATTGCAGTATTGTGAAACAAATTTTGGAAAATATCCCTACAAAACAATTCGATTCGCTGAAATCAGTTCTTTTACGAGAGGTTTTGCAGCAACTGCTTATCCTGCAACCATTTATATCAATGAAACACAATTCCATTTAAACTTATTGCAAGGGGAAGGCAGTGATGTTATCAATGAATTGGCAGGGCACGAACTGTCCCATCAATGGTGGGGCAATGCACAGTTAAAACCCGATTATAGGGAAGGAAGTGGTGTGCTTACAGAGACATTGGCACAATACACGCAATTGATGTTGTACAAAAATGAATACGGCAAAGAAAAAATGCTGGAAATGGTCAAGCTTTATAAAGATATGTACGATAGCGAGAAAGCCTTTAGTGGTGAAGAACCTTTGTACACTTCTAAACCAGATAATGCTAATGTCATATACAACAAAGGTCTGGTAAAAATGTATGAATTGTATGTATTGATTGGCGAAGATAAAATTAATTTAGCTTTAAAGAGGCTGTTAACCAAACATACATTTCCCTCACAACCAGCCACAACTATGAACTTGATTGAAGAATTAAAAGTGGTTACCAATAAAGAAAATCATAAGAAACTGGATGATATATTTAAGGAGTGAAAAAATGTCGCCATCAGGTTTAATGTGAAAAACATAACGTACCGAAAGGAAAAACGACACACAGCTAAGTATATGAAAAATTGCTTTTAAGTGCTTAATTCATTGGCTTTTTTATATATTTATGGCCTGTTTTAATCCGGAAATTGGGGCCAATCTACACGCCACTATTCTTAGTGTGCCAAGAATCAACCACGGCAATAAAGGGTGGAATGCTGTAAATAAGATGATGGTAGGTTCATTAGGGTCGTTGTATAGGCGATGGCTCTAAACCACCTAAAGCAAGGTGCTGCAATTAACAGTTGTGGTACTGAGCGTTTAGGAGAATCTAGTCCAAAGAGATTAGCAGGTATGAATAAAGGAGTTGAAACCTTCGACTAACGCTCAGGATAAACTACAGTAAACCACTAACGAGGTGTCGAGAAGTTGCTACCTTCAGTCAAAAGCTACAGGTGGAGTGTAAAGAAAATGTCCTGTAGACATTTTTAGCGAACGAGCCAGCTGGTGTGGGTGGCGGCCATACGGAGTGAAAATTAATAGTAGTGACACTATTAATTAGAGAGATAACCTATTTATTTTCTGTGAGGCTGGCGTCATTCAGTTGGCAAAGCCTGCCCCGCACTTGATTCGGGGAACTTTATTTAGGCTTGTTTACGGAACTCGGGAACCTGTACCAAGATGCAAAGTGAAATGTACAATAGCGATGCTCGGTATAGGGGCGGACTAACTCGTAGTAGTGAAGAAGCTCCTTTAATGGGATTGGAGCAAAGGGGGTTAGCTAATTTGATGTACATACTGCCAACTTGAAAAAAGGATGAGCTATTTTTGTAGGTCAAGTTAGAAGAGCCGTATGATGGGAGACTGTCACCTAAGGTTCTGTGAGAGGCTTGGGGAGAAACTCCACTTGTCTACTCGACACAAGAATGTTGTAAGTAGTTTTGACCCGTCCGCAAGTTGGAATAAGAATTTTGTTGGAAAACAATAACCAAAATGGATTGCTCAAATCATATTAGCCTATTATCCATTATATGAAAAAATCTACTTTTGAAAAATTGCGCAATACATTGGCCCAAAGGACGACACCTTACAGGAAAAATGAATATAAAATTAATATAGTTATGTATTAGAAATTCCTGTCAACCACCTATCCAAAGTTTTATAGAAATCTCAATTGAGAAAACTGGAACGGAACTAATACGACTATTGTTATCATCTAAATAAAATTTGATTCAATTTATACTTTTTCGTTTCAGAAATTAAAATATTTTTGTAAAACGATATTAAAATCTGTGCAAAGGTTACCTATTAGGCTATCTAGATTTATTGAAATACACCAAGTATATGGTAATCAAAATATTGTAGAGTGGTAGTTTAGTTCTATCACCCCGACAAAAAGCCTGAAAATCGCAATTGATTTTCAGGCTTTTTTAATTTGAATTTAGGAGTCTAAGACCTTACTGCCCTTGACCTAAAGAAAAGGCTATTTCGCCATCAAAACGACATAGGTTTTCGGTTTTAATAACGTCAAGACCTGCTTCTGATATTAATGTACAGAGGTCAAGCACGTTTTTATAATCACCAGCTTTATCCATTTTATCAGTGGTAAAACGGCATCTCCAATGATCAGTACAGAAAGTTTCTGGTTGCCCGTCAGGATATACTTTTACCCCACGATTGGTAATTAATTTGTTTTCGAAAGGGCCAGACTTGAATTTACTAAGGATTTCACCTAAAACATTCGGATCTCTATTTTCTCCATTCCAGTGAAGAAAAATATCAACACCAACCAACTCTTTTTTAGCTGGTTTCACTTTGGTATAAGTCCCCTGTATTTTTCTTTCATTACCTACTTTATAAGTAATGGCCTTTAACTTCTCAGGTTTTTGACCTAATCGTTCAATAACGGCATCTGCAAACTTTGCGGTACCTACTTTTTCTTTGCTTACACCTTCTTTAAAAAGGTCGTAGGTATGTACACCATCTTCCATGGTTCTTAGCCAAGCATTGTGGATATCTTGGGCTACCTTTGGTTGACCTATATATACCAGCATTTGTATTGCGCCTAATAATAAACCAGATGGGTTAGCCAAATCTTGACCTGCTCTACGTGGAGCTGAACCGTGAATAGCCTCAAACATAGCATAATCTGCTCCTATATTTGCACTTCCACCAAGCCCAACTGAGCCCGTAATTTGTGCCGCAACATCAGAAAGGATATCACCATATAAATTTGGCATGACAATAACATCAAAATTTTCTGGCGTATCAGCCAATTTAGCAGCCCCTATATCTACAATCCAATGCTCACTTTCAAGCTCAGGATATTCTGCTGAAATTTCGTCAAACATTTTATGAAACAAGCCATCGGTAAGTTTCATAATATTATCTTTAGTAAAGCAGGTAACTTTTTTTCTACCATAAGCTTTAGCATATTCAAAAGCAAAACGTATAATTTTTTCTGTACCTGGTTTGGTGATGAGTTTTAAACACTGGGTAACTTCATCGGTTTGTTGGTGTTCTATACCTGCGTAAAGGTCTTCTTCATTTTCTCTAATAATCACAAGATCCATTATTGGGTGCTTTGTGGCTACATAAGGATGGTAAGAAATACATGGTCTTATGTTGGCGTATAGTCCTAAAGTTTTACGGGTAGTAACATTTAAACTTTTAAAACCACCACCTTGAGGGGTTGTAATGGGCGATTTTAAAAAAACTTTTGTTCTTCTTAGCGACTCCCATGATTCTGGAGCTATACCTGAACTATTCCCTTGTAAATATACTTTTTCACCAATGTCAATAGGCTCAATTTCTAATTGAGCACCAGCGGCTTTCATGATCTTTAGTGTGGCATCCATGATTTCAGGACCAATACCGTCTCCTTTTGCAACTGTAATTCTCGTCATAATTAGGTTTATTTAAATTTTGAAACAAAATTAACAATCTTTGACTGTTAATTATTATTAATGTTTTATATCATAACTATAAAAATATTTTATAGCTATATTTAGAAACTTCATTAAATTCAAAAATAATAAAACTTTGCGATTTATTGCGTTTGGCTTTCAAGTTTTAAAAAATTAAGAGCATATTGTTTTTGGTAGTAGTTCGTTATTTTGAAATTTCTAAGGTTATTTAGGGTTACTTTTGAATTTTGGAGGACATTAATGAAATTCACTTTTGTTTCAGAATAATTTTAATTTATAGCAGTAATGAAATTACCCCCTAAACAAGAAAAATCTGCTTTTCAATTCTTCAATAGCTGTAGCCTTGTTGGTTGTGATATATTTTAGAGCTTCATCTGTAAATTCTTGTCCTTTTTCAGTTAAGGAAACAATCTGGTCAGAAATCTGAATTAGATTGTTTTTTGTAGCCAATTCTAATACCGTTTGTGCTCGTACTTTTTGCCAGTTAATATGTTCGCGTAAATGGTTTACGTGGCGTTCTTTTAATTCTGCGTGATTTTGTAAGTGCAATAAAAAAACCAATAAAGAAACTTCTATACGCTGTTGTTTTTCTTTAAAAAAGCCAGATAAAACCCCCTGTTTTGGCGCAAATAAATAAACGAAAAGGAATAAAATTCCCAATACTGTGGTCATGGATCCAGCAATAGAAGCATCTAATAAATTGGCCATCCAGTAACCGCCTACAGCAGAGAAAATGCCAAATGCACAACTTAGTATTAACAATTTTTTAAGGTCATCTGTCAGTAAATATGCTGTTGCCGCAGGTGCAATAATTAAAGCAACCACCAAAACAGCACCAACGGCATCAAAAGCGCCGACCACCGTTACCGAAGAAACTGTCATAAGTCCGTAATGTAATAGTACAGGTGAGAAGCCTAAAGTTGTCGCCAATCCTTTATCAAAAGTGCTTAATTTTAGTTCTTTAAAAAATAAGAATAATAAAGTAAGGGTAATCAATAAAATGGTACCAATAACCCAAAGTGATTTAGGTCCCATATCTGTTGCGCCAATCAATAAGCGGTCAAAAGGAGCAAAAGCAAGTTCGCCTAAAAGTACCGCATCAATATCTAAATGTACGTCATTGGCATTTTTAGCGATGAGTATGACACCAATGCTAAAAAGCGCGGGAAATACTAATCCGATAGCCGTATCTTCTTTCACCAAACCCGTTTTTTGAATAAACTCCACCAGTATTACGGTAATGACACCTGTAATCGCAGCTAAGAAAATCAGCAAAGGTGAATTAAGATCTTGGGTAATAAAAAAGCCTAATACAATGCCAGGTAGTATGGCATGACTAATAGCATCGCTAATCATCGCCATTTTACGCAGTACTAAAAAAGTACCAGGAATGGCGCAAGCCACAGCCACCAAAGCGGCAATTAATTGTATTTCGAGTTGAGCGCTAGTCATTTTCTTGTCCTAATTGATTATACATGGTTTCAGCTTCATTAAATCCTTTTTCCGTCATTGCCCATTGATTTCCATGAATATGAATAAATTCTTTCTCTTCCAGAGCAGTCAAAGTTTTTCTAGTAAAACCTTGAAAATTATTCAAAATTCGAATGGCATGCGGATGCGATATATTTTCGTGATTCGCAGCAATATGATACATAAAAGTCAAGGTTTTTTTTAGATGGAGATCTCTCCTGTTTTTACGAAAACGGATTTCTCTAAACAAAAGCCCGCGTTTAGGAGAAAAAATAAAGGAAATAATGACAAAGGCAGAAGCAACTAAAACGATGACAGGACCAGTTGACAGGTTATTTTGACTAGCACTTATCGCCGTACCAAAAACGCCAGAAAAAGCTCCAAAAATAGAGGCTAAAATAATCATGGTTCCAAGGCTGTTTGTCCATTGCCGAGCCGCAGCAGCTGGAGCTAAAAGCATGGCACTCATAAGAATTACTCCAACGGTTTGAAGTCCTAATACAATAGCTAATACAATAAATGTCGTGATAAGAATATCCAGGAAACTAGTATTAAAACCTAAGGTTTTTGTATAATCAGCATCAAAAAGTAAAAGTTTTAATTCCTTCCAAAATAGGAGCAGTACCACCAAGCTAATACCCGTAACGATGGCCATAGTCCAAACGTCTTTTTCCATTAAAGTTGCCGCTTGCCCGAAAAGATATTTATCGAGTCCAGCCTGATTTGCATTTGGCATTTTTTGAATGAAAGTGAGTAATAACATGCCAAATCCAAAAAATAGAGAGAGAATTAAGCCTAAAGCCGTATCGCTCTTTAATCGGGTTCGTTTTACGATTCCTCTAATCCAAAAAGTCCCTAATAATCCGCTAATCAAGGCACCTAATAAAAGTATATTGGCTCCTTTAATTCCAGTTATCATAAAGGCAATTGCAATACCCGGAAGTGCGGCATGTGAAATAGCATCGCCTAATAAACTCTGTTTACGCAATACCGCAAAACTCCCCAACATTCCACAAATAGCACCCAAAATGGCCGTGCCCAAAGTGATTGTTCTTAAAGTGTAGTCGGTAAAAAAGTCTGATAATTCCATTTTTGTAGGACTGTTCTTTTAGAATAGAAATTATTTATTTTATAATACAGAATATGACGTAAAAATGATATGAGCTATAGAATTTTCGGATATGTTGAATAGTAAAATTAGTTGATAGGTTTCGGCATTTGGGAAGGTTTGATTCTTATCATATACAATTACACTTTCAGCAATGTGTAAGGACTTTTGATTCACTTTCAAATTTTCAAAATAAAATTTAAGTTTTTCCATCTTTTATTAATTTGATATTCCATTGTATTGCGCAAAGATCTATAGTCAAAAACCCGCTATTTTTCTTGGAGTTTAAAACCTATCGGCCGGCTAGCGTTGGGATTTTGGTGTAAAACGCATTAAACGGTCTTGGTTGTTATCTGTTTGAAGTGAATCTTTTAAAATTGTTGGCTGTTTTTTGGGTTTTATTGCGAATAGTTTTTGTTTAAGTTGCCTAAAGGTATTAAAATCTACTTGATAGGAAAGTCCTACTCCCTGAATATAGCCTTGAACATCGCCTAAAAATTGCTGAATTTCGTTTTCTCTATTAAATACTTTACCTCTAAATGTTCCGTCTTCATTAAAAAGATATTGCAACTCAAAATCACCTCCAACAGCCGTTGGATTAATTCTACTTCCTCCGCCAACAGGAATTCCTAACCTACCACTTAATAGCCACTTGTCGCTAATACTAGTAGCAAAATTAAATACGGCTTTATTATCAGCTTGAAGATCAGCATTGGCCACATTGCCTTGTTCTAGCGACACATCAACATCAAAATTACTGTCATTATTATCAATAAATGAATTTAAAACACTTGATGCGGATTGTAAAAGATTACCTGTTAGGGCTTGTTGCCCTATCCCACCACCATTAGTGGCACTCAAAAACGTGCCTTGCGCCAATAGTGAAAAGGCGTTATTATCACTCACGGTTGGATCTTGTAAACGATATTCTAATTCAGATTTTACCAAGGTACTTGCGCCTGGAAAATTAATGTCAAACTCTATATTGGGTTGTTCTAGTGATTCTTTTAGACGGATGATTACCTTAGTCGGAATTCTTCTTGAATACCCTGGATTATCTAATAATGGTGCAGGGTTTGCAGTTAAAGAATATTCTGCTTGCATATTTAGCCGAGCATCTAAAGGATCACCCTCCCAGTTGATAGTTCCACCAGGTACCACAGTAAATGTTTTGTCGATAAGTCCTGCTAACTTATACCTGTATTGCCCTGTAACCACAACAAAAGCCCCATACATGATAAACTTATCGTTGGTGTTAATTTCCATTTTTACAAGTCCAGCACCAGTGCCTTTTAAGCTGCTTCCTGTTTTAGTATCTACTATAATTTCAACCTCAGCGTCTGGGGTAATGTCTAAATCAAAAGAGAGTTCTAATCCTTCGTAATCATTTAACTCTCGCTGTATTTCATTGTCTTTAATTTTATTTTTATCAATAAAATTGATAAAAGAATAATCTCCGATACTTGCGACATCACTTAAAGGAATTTTTAAGGATGTGCCTCGGGCTGTTTCGCCCACAACATCTATATTCAAAGCTTTTGTAGGGCCATAAATTCTACCTGAACCGTTTAAATAACCAGTACCGTAATATAGAACTTCTTCTTCATAAGGGGTATTTAAAATTAAAAAACGATTGTTATTCGTATTCACTTTTAAGTCTAAATCCCAATCTTTAAAATAACTGTGATTAATAACCCCGTTTAAGCTTGCTTTTGTATTATGAGCGACATCGGTCAATTGTATATTTTGAAAATCGAAAGTTTGATTGGAAAGTACCACCTGAGAATTAAAGCCGAAATTATAATCTACATTTAAATACGGAATTCCTAAACCTGCGTTATTTAAGTTCAATAGTCCCGTAATTGTCGGATTATCTATTCTGCCTTCTATTTTGGCGTTACCTGAAACAGCCCCACGAATATTCGATAAAACTCCTTCGCCTAAAGGGCTAAAAGGTTCTAAGTTAAAATTATTAAAAGTCGCTAAAACATTAGCCATCGTATTATCACCGCTGATATCCAAACTACCGTTGAGTTCTAGTTTATCAGTTCCCTTATCATTTAATCTTGTGTTTAAGGTAATTTTCGTTAAATCTTGATTACCAATGGCATCAATCATTAAGTCGCCAAGAGCTATATTGTTGATGGAAAAATTAGAAATATCTAGATTAGAGGTAGGTCTGTAGATATTATTTTTCTGTCGGATATTTAGTGTTCCATTAACTTGACCATCTAACTTTAAACTATCTATACTGGGGGTAATTTTATCTAAGGATACTATTTTAAATTCCAGCTCTAAATCTTTGTAAGTTGAGTCTGCTATTTGACCACGAAGCCTAATTTGTTCATTTAGCTCATTATTCATTACTATTTCTTCAATAGTAATACTATCCAATTTACTATTGATGATGACTTTATTTTGCTTATCGTTATTTTTATTAATCAACCATGTATTGCCTTTGAAACTTACGTCAGAAGTTTTTAAACCAATAACCGATTTTTTATTTTTGTCAAAGGTGTGGTAAAAATTAAGATTAAAACTGTCATCGAAGGTTTTACCTCCTTTAAATTCCGTTCTAAAAAATAAGGTATCTTTTAAAGTGGTGTTAATTAGGTTAAAGTCTTTTACGTCATAATAATTGGTAGATAAATCGGCGACCGAAATAAACGTATTAAAAAGTGGATTTTTATTATCAATCTGCACATCCAAATCCTCTAAAATATTACCATAAGCTTCAATAGTGGGCGATTTAAAAGTGAGTTTAAAATCGCCTTCATCGGCAATAATATCGCCTTTGATATAGGTATTAGCCCCGAATTTAACTTCAGGAAAAAATACCTCGACAATTTTGTTATAGATTTTAAAGTTAAAGGCTAATTGCTGTTCAGATGATATTTCATAAGGTTTATAATTGGTATAAATACTGCCTATAGAATTTGCAGCTAATTTGCCTAATTCGGCAACTACAAAATTACCTTTCATAAACCCCGTGATAATATCTGGAGAGTTTATTTCTATGAGTCGAGCACCATCATCTTCAAAACTCGAGGCTATTTTAAAGTCGTCAAAATAATAGGTATCATTTTTATTTTCATAGCTTGTTTTAGAAAATTTAATCTCACCTGCTATATTATCTAAGGTATTTCCAGTAATATCCATGTTGATGTTTCCTTTGAAAATAGAAACGCTATCTTTTACAAAATTCAATATCTTTAAATCCGCATAATCAACCGTGGCAATAAAATTAAAGTTGTTTTGTCCTTCTGCGAAATCAGCAAGACCTTTAAAACTAAAATTAATATTTTCATCATTTGACACCAATAGGCCATCAAAAAGTTGATCTTTTAACACCCCCGATACTTTTAGATCTTGGTAGGTATAATCATTAAAATTTATAGCGTAAACTTCGCCTATTATCTCTGTATTTAGAGTTTCTTTACTAAAACCTTGACCTTCAACATTAAAATCTAAGGTAGCTTTGCCTAAATCTTTGCTCCCTACAAAATACCCCAAATTAAAATCGATTAACGAAAAGAAACCTTTGTATAGCGCATTATCAATATTTTGTATGTTGCTCAATTCCAAATCAGAATAACTGCTCCCGATGGCCGTATTGATATTTACTTTTGATTGGATTGTATTTTCTGTAACAGTGGCTTTTCCTCTGATGGTAAATTCGCCGAATTTTTCGAAAATTGAAGGTAAGGTTTTACCTAGTAAATTAGGCATTAAACTGCGGAGTTGGTAATAGCTTGTCGAAATATCTTTGATATCGGCGTCCATTACAAAAGGCTGATTTCTTGTAAATAAGTTTTTAAAATTAAAATCGCCTCTAATTCCAGTATTATCAGACACTAGGAATAAATCATTCGTATTTAAATCATTTAAAACCCCTGTAATGTTTGATGAAAAGAAAGCTTCCTTACCCTCGCCAAATTGGTTGTATAATAAATTAATTTCATCAAAAGCGATTTTAGAATCTACAAAATCCGCTGTAAACTTAACTTTATTTAAAAAATCTAAAAAATCGCCTGCACCGTAATCCATTACCAAATTGCCTTTTAAATTAGATTTTGGAGTGTCAATGGACAAAGCGTCAAAACGAATTTGCTCTTTAGAGTATTTAAATTGTGTAGCTAAATTTGTAACCGATAGTCCTCTTTTACTATCAAAATTCAAATTTTTTATGGCTGTTGTAACCACAGGTCCCAAA
Source organism: Cellulophaga sp. (assembly GCA_041738035.1). GTDB lineage: Bacteria > Bacteroidota > Bacteroidia > Flavobacteriales > Flavobacteriaceae > Cellulophaga. Next base: position 2,508 of record JBGSQM010000116.1, on the reverse strand, counting down.
ATTTCTAAGCTATCAGCTTTAATATTTAAATTTCTAAAATTGAGTGATTCGCTATTCTCTAGGTTATAGTCTATCAATTTAAAATTACTATTATTAATAATTACTTTTTTAGCAGAAAAATGAAAAGGTGCCGTGCCAGGTGCACGTGGTTTGCCATCGTCTAGTTTGTCTATAAAAACATTAAGGTTAGTATTCTTTTCTCCTTTATAGGTTTTTAATTTAAAATTAAGAGCATCAATTTTTATAGTTCCAAAGCCTAAATCGCCCTTAATCAGATTGCGAATACTTAAGATAGAAGTATTTAATTTATGAATATAAAAAAGAGTATCTTGCTGATAATCTTCAATATAAAACCCTTTTAAATTGGTTTCCCAAGTAATGAAAGATAGTTGTAACTTATCTAACGAAATATTGGTCTTATACTTTTCGTTGATTGATTTTGTTACTTTAGATGCCAAGTTGGTTTGCACCGCAGGAATTGAAAAAATAAGGGTCAAAATGATACAGATAATGCTAATTATCAATACTATTCTGACCAATATTTTAAGTATTTTTTTGATAGGGCTTTTATGTTTTATCTTTGTACTTCAAATTTTATTCCAATTTTTTTTAATGGAAAATAAACCAATTTATATTCTCGCTATTGAATCTTCTTGTGATGACACTTCCGCGGCCATTTTATGCAACAAAAAAAGATTAAGTAACGTAGTGGCAACACAAAATATCCACGAGGAATACGGTGGTGTTGTCCCTGAACTTGCCTCAAGAGCGCACCAACAAAATATTGTTCCTGTGGTGCATCAAGCGTTAGCTCAGGCAAATATCGATAAAAAACAGTTATCAGCCATAGCTTTTACACGCGGACCTGGACTTATGGGCTCATTATTAGTAGGAACCTCGTTTGCAAAGTCATTAGCACTGGGTTTAAACATCCCATTAATCGAAGTAAATCACATGCAGGCACATATTTTAGCCCATTTTATTGAGGAAGAAAATAGCAAAACACCTAGCTTTCCTTTTTTAGCAATGACCATTAGCGGCGGACATACACAAATTGTTTTGGTGAACGATTATTTTAAGATGGAAATTTTAGGCCAATCTCTAGATGACGCTGTTGGTGAAGCATTTGATAAAAGTGCCAAGATTTTAGGTTTGCCTTACCCAGGTGGCCCATTAATTGATAAATATGCACATTTGGGAAACCCAAAAGCTTTTGCCTTCCCGAAACCAAAAGTAGGCGGATTAGATTTTAGCTTTAGCGGTCTAAAAACAAGTATTTTATATTTTGTTCAGAAACAAATCAAAGAAAATCCTGATTTTTTAGCTGAAAATCGTGATGATATTTGCGCGTCAATTCAATTCACAATCGTTGATATTCTGATGTCAAAACTAAAAAAAGCCGTTAAAGAAACAGGCATTAACCAAATTGCCATTGGCGGAGGCGTAGCCGCAAATTCTGGCATTAGAAAAGCATTAAAAGAAGCTGAAATAAACCACGGCTGGACAACTTATATCCCAAAGTTAGAATATTGCACTGATAATGCTGCGATGATTGGTATTGTTGGCTATTTTAAATACAAAGAACAAGATTTTTCTAATCAAACTATTACGGCTAAGGCACGATATGTCATCTAATCTAACCATATGTTTAATGAATCAAGGTACTAATGTTTTAAGGTGAAAATGTAACAATTAATTAATTAATTTTAAAATTTAAAGAGCTGCCCACAGGCAGGCAGGTGTATTGGTCTAAAAATGGTTTTAATGTATCAATTAAAAAATTCCTAATTGGCTTGTTTATGATAGCCAATGAGACAGAAAAACGAACAACCATCATCGAAATAACTTTAAACTTTTTAAACCCTAGACCTAAAACCTAAAACCAAAACCCAAAACCTAAAAAATGAAAACAATTATCATCGAAGACGAAAAACCAGCCGCAAGAAGATTGAGTAGGTTATTGAATGAAATAGGAATTGATGTTTCTGTACTTTTACATTCTGTTGAAGAAGCTATCACTTGGTTCCAAAACAACGAACATCCTGATTTGATTTTTTTAGATATTCAACTTTCAGATGGACTTTCGTTTGAAATTTTTGATGTGGTTGAAGTCAAAAGTGCCATCATTTTTACTACCGCTTTTGATGAATATGCCTTGCAAGCTTTTAAGCTTAATAGTATTGATTATTTGTTAAAACCTATTGATGACGAAGAGCTCAAAACCGCTGTTGAAAAGTACCAATTTTTAGCCCCAAAAAAACAGCAAATTGCTATCGATTTTAATGATATAAAAAAGCTGCTGGTAAACCCGATTGAGCGCGAGTATAAAAAACGTTTTACCGTAAAAGTAGGCCAGCATTTAAAAATTATAAATTCAGAGGAAGTAGAATGTTTTTACAGTGAAAACAAGGGTACTTACGCCGCTACTTCTGATGGGAGAAACTACCTTTTAGAAACGACTTTAGAAAACCTAGAAGGCGATTTAAATCCTAAATTATTTTTTAGAGT
>JBGSQM010000161.1:0-35658 GCA_041738035.1 Cellulophaga sp. | reverse complement strand
AAATTTGGCATTCAAGGCGGACTCCCATTTAACGATTTCAACAAAGACGTAAGGGTAGTTTTAGGAGCAAATGTAGGCTATATGTGGGCACTCGGTGAAGTAGTAGATCTAGGACTCATGGCAGGTTATCTTTATGGTACTCCTGAAAAATTTGGCACAGAAGATGCACTTATAGACTTGCCTAGTATTCAGTTTGCGCCAATAGCGGCTTCTATAAGAATATGGCCCTCAGATTCCTTTTCATTTGGAGTAGATGTAGGTCAGGCTTTTGGACTTAACGAAGGTAATGAAGGCGGCATGTATTACAGACCCCAAGTTGGTTTTTTAATGGGTCCTTATACTGAGGTAAACCTTTCATATTCCGCAATAGTGCTAGAAAATAGGCAATGGGACACGCTTACCTTAGGTATTTTATACACCTTACCCATAAACAATAGATTTTAATCTTTTTTACGAACTAATCCTTTTGTAAATTCATTTAAGGTTTCTACTTTTTCTTCAAAATCTCCCTTGATGGTTTTTCTGAATTCGTTCAGATTTTTAACCAAATCGTCGATATTGTCGGGAAGTACATCTTCAAAAAATTGTCGCAGTCTTTTGGCAGTGGTAGGCGATTTTCCGTTGGTAGATATGGCGACTTTCACGTTTCCTTTGGTCACAATTCCACCCATATAAAAATCACAAAATGGTGGGTTATCTGCCACATTTACTAGAATATTTTTAGCTCTGCAATCCCGATATACTTGTTCGTTCACGGGAATATTGTCCGTAGTAGCAATAACTATATGTTTGTTTTTTAAAAATCGCTTATCATAGGTAGTTGTTGATATTTTCACGCCAAATTCCTTAACCAATGCCAGTGTTTCTTCACGGAACATGGGCGATACCATTTCTACCTGAGCATCTGGACTAGATTTTAAAAGAAAACTTAATTTTTCTAATGCCACATTACCGCCGCCCACAATTAAAATATTTAAATTAGAAACTTTTAAAAAAATAGGATAAAGGTTGTTCCGTTCCATCAAAAACTTATTTTAAAATTAAAAATTATGATAAAGGTATAACATCAAAATTACTATTATTTTTTGATGTCATAAAGCATCTATTTTAAAATCAATTTTTATTAAATTAAATTTTTAAAATATAATATAAATATTTAATATCTAGCATTTAATATTTCTGGAGAAGCTAAATATGACAATTGTCATGTTTATTTAGAGCCATATCTACTAGGTTTGTATCAAAATTAAAATGGATGTGCAGTTTAGTTCAAAAATATAACGTTCCGGGGCCTCGATACACCAGTTATCCCACAGTACCTTATTGGGATATAAACACGTTTTCTGGCAAAAAATGGGAATCAACCTTATTAAAAAGTTTTGATGAGAGCAATACCACGGAAGGTATAAGCCTATACATTCATCTGCCTTTTTGTGAGAGCATGTGTACCTTTTGCGGTTGCCATAAACGCATCACAAAACGTCACGAAGTAGAATCTCCGTACATAAATACCGTATTAAAAGAATGGCGCCTGTATTGTAATTTATTCTCGGAAAGGCCAAAAATTAAAGAGCTGCATTTAGGTGGTGGAACACCTACGTTTTTTTCCCCTGAAAACCTTCAGTTTTTAATTAGTGGTATTTTTAAAATTGCCGATAAGGCAGAGGACTTCGAATTTAGTTTTGAAGGGCACCCCAATAATACCACAAAAGAACATTTACAAGCCTTGTTTGATGTTGGTTTTAGAAGAGTAAGTTATGGTGTACAAGATTATAACGAAAAGGTTCAAAAAGCGATTCATAGAATTCAGCCTTTTGAAAATGTTGAAAAGGTGACAAAATGGGCAAGAGAAATTGGCTATACGTCTGTTGGCCATGATTTAATTTTTGGACTTCCTTACCAAACGATGGAAGATGTGGAAAATACCATTTTAAAAACAAAAAGCTTAATGCCAGATCGCTTGGCTTTTTATAGTTATGCGCATGTGCCTTGGCTTGCTGGTAATGGCCAAAGAGGCTATAAAGATGAAAATTTACCATCGGGAGAAGCCAAACGAAACCAATATGAACGTGGCAAAGAATTACTGGCGAAAGTTGGTTATGAAGAAATCGGCATGGATCATTTTGCATTACCGTCTGATTGTTTGTCAAAAGCTTTACAATCTGGAAGTTTGCATCGTAATTTTATGGGCTATACGGCTTCAAAAACGCAAGTTATGGTGGGGTTGGGAGCTTCAAGTATTAGCGATAGCTGGTATAGTTTTGCACAAAATGTAAAAGGATTAGAAGAATACCAACATTTGGTGAACAACGATATAATTCCAATTTATAGAGGTCATATTTTAACTAAAGAAGATAGTATTATTCGCAAACATATTTTAAATTTAATGTGTCAGTTTAAAACAGTTTTAAATCCCAACGATACCATTTTAAATACGGATTTAATTTTAGCGAAGCTTCAGGAATTGGAAGATGACGAACTGGTAGAAATCAAAACAAATGTCATAAAAGTAACCGAAAAAGGCAGGTCTTTTGTGCGCAATATATGTATGGCCTTTGATATGCACTTGTATAGAAAAGAACCCCAAACAAGATTATTTTCGATGACGATTTAGTTGGTTGGTAATCGGTAGTCTGTGGCGGGTAGAAAAAAGAGAAGAGACAAGAGAAGCGTCAAGCGGAAAAGTGAAAAATAGAAAGCGTTAAGCAGCAAGCGCAAAATAGAAAAATAGCACCTCTTTTCCTTTCTAACTTTGTTAACTTGACAAGCTTAATATCTTAAATAAAATTTTATTAAAACTAAAAAATTAAACCTATGAAAAATATAATAGTCCCTGTAGATTTTTCCATTCAGTCTGAAAATGCCCTAAAAGTAGCGGCTTCTTTGGCTAAAAAATACGATTCTACTATTTATGCCTTGCACATGCTAGAGCTAAATGAGGCTTACATTACCTCAACACAGACGGCTCATCCAGAGCAAACGGTATTTTTGTTGAAAATGGCGGAAAAGCGTTTTGCTGAATTTTTAAACAAGCCATTTTTAAAAGATGTTAGGGTAAAACCAATTATTAAACATTTTAAAGTTTTTAGTGAGGTTAATGAAGTTGCAGAAGCCAACAATGCGGATCTTATTGTTATGGGATCGCACGGAACGGATGGGATTATGGAAATATTTATAGGTTCTAATACCGAAAAAGTGGTTCGAAATGCTGATGTTCCTGTTTTAGTAGTTAAGCACGATATGCACGATTTTGCTCCTAGTAAAATGGTTTTTGCCTGTGATTTAGGAGAAGAAAACGTGAATGCCTATCAACGTGCCAAATATATTGCTAATTTACTTTCTGTTGAACTACATGTATTGTATGTGAACACACCAGGCGATAACTTTTTGAGTAGTCAAGATATTGATGATAAAATCGCAAAATTCTCAAGTTATATAGGTTCTGAATTTTTAGATGTGCATGTTTATAGTGATTATACCGTAGAGAAAGGGGTGCTCAATTATGCTGATGATCACAATATTGATGTCATTGGAATATCTACGCATGGTAGAAAAGGCTTGTCGCACTTTTTTATGGGAAGCATAGGCGAAGATATTGCCAACCATGCCATAATTCCTGTGATTACCTTTAAAATATAGTGATTATTTTACTTTGTATATTTAGTTTACAAGAAGGAATGTCTGTATGGCATTCCTTTTTTTTATTTAATATGAATTAAATTGAGTCCAAATATTATTCGTTTTTTCAAGTTCAGCGTCATCAAGCCTTACAATGAGATTGTTTATTTACTTCTATTGCTTCTGTTCTGAAATATCTGTAAATAGAGCATAGAACTTATTTGTCTGGCTCTATTTTTGGCGATAAAAGCATTGTCGCCAGTAAATAAAGCATCAATAGTTTGAAACCATAAATTTAACCATAACCCAAAATGCTCCGGAGTAATGCTATGGTTCATTTTATCGTCCATTTCATTATGGGCTTTTATGGGGTTCCCGTGGTATTTTCTTTTTAAAAAAAGTTGTGTTTCCCAGAAGTCGGTTAAAAGTTCTAAATGACCGACCCAATCTGTAATAATCCCATTGAAAATAGGCCCTAAAACCTCATCCTCACGCACTTTGCTGTAGAAGGTATTTACGAGAAGATTTACATCTTCTCTGTTCTCTAAATCTTTTGTATACATGTATTTTATTCTTCTTGGGTATATATTTTAGCTTAACCGCCTTTATTCATAATTAGTCGAGACTAAAAAAGTAGTTTACCGTGCTAACATTTCAAATATAGGGAACTGACTATTGTTTATTGCTACTGCATACTTTACTTGTACAATTGTGAATTTACTATAAAGTCTATTATAAAAAAGTGGTTCATTTAATAGAAGTGGCCTTATTGATGACATTCAATTTCCGTTGTTATCACCTCCGCAACTGGTTTTGGCGACACATAAGGAATCCCTAAACCTAAGCCTCTCATGATAAAAAGTGCGCCAATTAAAACCACGAAAACAGGAATTAATTTTTTGATTTTTTGTTTAGCTGTATTTTTTAAGATGGAACTAAAATAAATGGCAGAAGTCATTAACGGAATAGTACCTGCGCCAAATAAAGCCATATACAATGCGCCTTGCAAAGCATCGCCCATAGCAATTGCCCCAAATAGTGCCATATACACCAATCCGCAAGGTAAAAATCCGTTTAAAAAGCCAATGGTTAAAAAAGTATCTGGCGTTTTCTTTTGAAGTTCTTTACCTAATCTGTTTTTTACCTTCCCAATAATTTTATATACAGGTTTAGAAAGGTTGTATTTACTAAAAGTCTTATAGGGAATTATAATAACTAAAATCATCAATACCCCAATAGCGATAGACAACTTTTGTTGCATTCCAAAAACGAAAAGTCCTTTGCCTAAAAGTCCAAAAACAAATCCTAATAAACCATAGGCAGATAATCGACCAAAGTGATAAATAAATATTTGGATGAATTTTTTAACATTGTTAGTCCTATCCACAGGTAGCATAAAAGCGATTGGGCCGCACATACCCACGCAGTGCAAACTACCCATAAATCCTAGTATGATGGCTGATAGTATCATAAATTAGTACGTAATGCTTTTTTTGAGCAGAAAATCTTCATCTTTGTAACTCCAAAAAACTTTAATGTCCCAGCGACCATCTAACAAACGTTTGTCAGGTACGAGCAAATTTGAATTGGATAAACTTATAGGAAAGTCAAAATCCAAGTGTTTATTAGATGGTCTGTATAGGGACACTTTCCCTTTTACTTTTTCAAATTCCAGATTTTCAGGAAATTTCACAAGTAAACCTTCAGGTGTTTTCTCAACAATTAAATTATTGTTAGTGTCTTTTGAATTGTTTTGCGCATCAAGATCTTTTTGATAGGTTAATTCTGCTTTGTAATACTCTTCAGTTACTAAATCATGGTTAGATTTATCATCTAAATTCATGCGTATTACAAAAAATAAGATGAAACTTATAAATGCTATAAATGCTAATACGATACCTGTTCCCCAATTTATTTTCATAGTATTTTTTATTTTAAAAGTTCAAGTTCAAAAAAAGTTATAATGTCGAATGTCGAAAGAATTTTTTTGCTTAACGCTTTCACTAATAAACACCAATGAAAAACAAAATAACTTTAAACTAGAAACGGTTAAAACTTTCCCAAACCATTTTTAATTATTTCAACATTCAAAACATCCCCCTAACCCACTTCGATACTTCGGCTTCACTTAGCATAAGCGGGGGAATTTATGTGTACAATTTTAAATTAATACCTTACAAATTCACTAGCAAGTGTCAAGTTCAATTTTATTATTTATTTTACCTTATACCTCATTAATATCATTTTTAATTTTCAATGATTCATTTTTAATTATTTATAGCTTCTCGGAGCCAAAAACGCAGTAGTTGTTGTTTCAATTAAGGTGTCACCGCTGTACACTTCGATCTTTAATTTTTCTTTATCACTTTTTATAGCTGCATTATTGATTTCGATGAACAATGTTCCTTCTGATAATTGTTGGGCTTTTACGCTAAAATCTCCTTCCCGGACTAATTTAATAGTCCCTTTATGCGATACTAAAGTAAAATGAATATCATTAATATCTTTTGATGTTTTATTGACTAATTTATAGGTATAAACATTACTAATGATATTGCCTTCTTTGTGTTCATAAAGCTGACCAGGAAGTCTTAAAATATTCGCTTCTAGATCGGTTCTTAAAAATAACATCCCGATTAAAATACCTGTTAAAATGACTAAAACGGCTGTGTATCCTTTTAAACGAGGCGTAAATTTAAATTTTTCTTTCTTTACAATTTCATCTTCACTAGCGTAACGGATTAAGCCTTTTGGAAGCTTAACTTTTTCCATAATAGTATCACACTCATCAATGCATGCGGTACAGTTGACACATTCTAACTGAGTACCATTTCTGATATCAATCCCTGTGGGACAAACATTTACGCATTGAAAACAATCTATACAATCACCATGACCTAGCGCCTCTCTATCTTCGTCTTTACGCCATTTTTTTCTGCCGTTTTCTGCTTCTCCACGTTTGTGGTCATAAGCAACTACGATAGATTTATTATCTAATAAAACACTTTGCATTCTGCCATAAGGGCAAGCAATGATACAAACCTGTTCTCTGAACCAAGCAAAAACAAAGTAGAAAACTGCAGTGAAAATTAATAAGGACACCATAGTGCTTACATGCGCTAGAGGGCCTTCATAAACATACCGTATTAACCGATCACTACCAATGAGATAGGCAAGAAAAACATTGGCTATTAAAAATGATATCATAAAAAAGGCAATCCATTTTATAACTCTTTTTCTAATTTTTTCTGCATTCCACTCTTGACGATCCAGTTTAATTTGCGCGCCTCTATCCCCATCAATCCAGTATTCAATTCGTCTGAAAACCATTTCCATAAAAATGGTCTGTGGGCACATCCATCCGCAAAAAATTCGTCCAAAAGCAACGGTAAACAAGGCAACAAAAACAACCCCAATTAACATAGATATGACAAACAAATAAAAATCTTGTGGCCAGAACGGAAATCCAAAAACATTGAATCTACGCTCCAAAACATTGAACATTAAAAACTGGTTGCCGTTAACTTTTACAAAGGGTGCTGCAAATAAAAAGACCAATAAAAAATAACTTACATATTTGCGATATTCATAAAGTTTACCACTAGGTTTTTTAGGGAAAATCCAAGCTCTTTTTCCTTCTTCATTAATTGTTGCTATGGTGTCCCTAAAATTATCTTGATCTTGTGACATTTTTAATTTGTATTTAGTGAGCTGGTTTAACCAGGTCTGATACTGTTGTTTTGAACTTGGAGCGATTATTTTTTGTTTGCAAATTTTTAGGTAAACCTGCCTTTTTCTTTAAAAAGGACAGGGTGGTTTTTACGTGTACTAAATACTATTACCTTTTATTCAATAATTTCTGATTGAGGTAATATAGCGGAATCAATTTCAGTGGTAACGGCCGTCGAATCTATGGCAGTATTTTCAACCTTTTTGTTCGGATCAATCCAAACTTCCCCTTCAGCAACTTTTGGATTTGCGGCTGTTTTACCTTCAAACCCTAATACATAACTGGCAACTTGCGCCATTTCTAGAGGGTTTAAAGTTTGTTTCCAAGCCACCATACCTTTACCGTCGCGACCACCTTCAGAAATGGTGTTAAAGACGTTTTTAATGCCTCCACCTAAAATCCAGTTTTGATCAGTTAGGTTAGGGCCAATTCCACCACCACCGTCTGCCATGTGACAAGCAACACAATTACTTTCAAAAATTACTTTACCTGCTCCCAAGTCCGACGCGTCAGCTAATAATTCTACCGTATTTACATCAACTAAACCTTTTGCTGTTTTCTTGTATTCGGCTATTTCAGCTTCTGCGATAGAAACTTCGGTTAAATATTCTGCGTCTTGCGTATAATCCATAAATACGTGGAAACGCAATAAATAAACAATCCCAAAAATAATGGTCGCATAAAACATATATACCCACCATGGCGGTAATTTGTTATCTAATTCTTTAATACCGTCATAATTATGATCTAATATAATTTCATGCTCCACTTCTTGTGGTTTAGAACCGAGCATTTTTTGATACAATTTTTTACCCCAAGTCCATTCAAATCGCTGAGATTTTGTGGTTAAATAACGTTCTTTTGCTTCCTCTGTAAGGGTTTGAAACATAACGTTTTCAATAGAACTAAGGATTAATTCTATCGCAATTAATAGCACTAAAACCATCAGCATAAAAAACTGAGTGATAGGATAGACTAAAATAGCCGGTTGAGCGCCCGAGTCAATAAAAAATTCCATCATTCCTAAAATGATAAAGAAGGCAACTGGGATTCTTATCCACCAAAGTGACGATGTGTTTTTCATAATTCTAAGTTTTGTTGGTTGTCTTTATCTATTGGTAATTCACTTACTTCTTTAATGTATTCTTTTGATGCTGTAAAAACCCAGAAGAATAAAATCACAAAAAATACAAAGAAGATTATTAATGATATGATGGGATAGAGGGCAACCCCATCTATCGTTTCCATATATCCTTTTACAAATTTGAACATGATTTCTATTGTTTTTAGAGAAGAGAGAAAAGAAAAGAGAGAAGAGAAATTTTTCTTTATTCTCTTTTCTATATGCTCTATTCTTGTTTATTTTATGGTTACAGTTTCAGTTACATCTTTAATTTTAATATCGGTGCCTAATCTTTGCAAGTAAGCAATTAAGGAAACAATTTCTCTGTCACGCATTTCTATGAATTCTATGCCATTTTCAGCTGCATATTTTTTATCCGCTTCATAGTTGGTGGCAAAATCAGGATCTGAATATAAATTCTTTTCAATTTTGGTGGCCTGTGTATCCATAAGGGCTTCGGCATTATCAATTTCTTCTTGACTATAAGGAACACCTAGGGTAACCATGGTTTCCATTTTAGTGCGAATATTTGAACGATCATGCTCGTCGCGAACCATCCATGAGTATGAAGGCATAATGGAACCTGAGGATGTACTTTGTGGATCATACATGTGGTTTAAATGCCAGTTGTCAGAATACTTACCACCAACTCTTAATAAATCTGGTCCCGTACGCTTACTTCCCCAAAGGAATGGATGATCATAGACAAATTCACCTGCTTTAGAATATTCGCCGTAACGCTCTACTTCGCTTCTAAAAGGGCGCACCATTTGAGAGTGACAACCCACACAACCTTCTCGAATGTATAAATCACGACCTTCTAACTCTAAAGGCGTATAGGGCTTTACACTAGTTATGGTTGGGATGTTAGATTTTACCAATATCGTAGGTATAATTTGTACCGCACCACCAATTAAAATGGCAATGGTAGCAAAAATGGTCAATTGAATTGGCTTACGCTCTAACCAAGTATGGTACTTTTCACCAGCAGTTCTTTTACTAGAAACTCTTGTTAATGCCGCAGCTTCGGCTAATTCATCCTCTACCTTGCTTCCGGATTTAATAGTAAGTACTACATTATAAATCATTACACAAGCACCAATAATATATAGGCTGCCACCAATGGCACGCATCCAGTACATAGGCATAATTTCAGTGACGGTTTCTAAGAAGTTACCATATACTAATGTTCCATCTGGGTTAAAATCTTTCCACATTAAAGCTTGTGTAAAGCCAGCAACGTACATAGGCAAGGTATATAAAATAATACCTAAAGTACCTATCCAGAAGTGAAAGTTAGCCAAACCAACAGATGCCAAACGCGTTTTAAACATTCTAGGTACCATCCAGTAAATCATACCAAAGGTTAAAAAGCCATTCCATGCTAAGGCGCCAACGTGCACGTGAGCAATAATCCAATCGCTAAAGTGGGCAATAGCGTTTACGTTTTTTAAGGATAATAAAGGCCCTTCAAAAGTTGCCATACCGTAACCAGTAATTGCAACCACCATAAATTTTAAGGTTGGATCTGTTCGTACTTTATCCCAAGCACCTCTTAAAGTTAATAATCCGTTAATCATACCACCCCAAGATGGTGCAATTAGCATTACAGAGAATGCAACTCCTAAATTTTGAGCCCAATCTGGTAATGCAGAATACAATAAGTGATGAGGACCAGCCCAGATATATATAAATATTAAAGACCAGAAGTGAACAATAGACAATTTATAAGAATAAACAGGTCTGTTTGCAGCTTTTGGCACAAAGTAATACATTAAGCCTAAAAACGGTGTGGTTAAGAAAAATGCTACTGCATTGTGTCCGTACCACCATTGTACTAAAGCATCCTGAACTCCTGCGTAAACCGAGTAACTTTTTAACCCGCTTACAGGCAGTGCTAAACTATTAAAAATATGAAGTACGGCGACAGTAACAAATGTGGCTAGATAAAACCAAATGGCAACATATAAATGGCGTTGTCTTCTTTTGATCATGGTACCGATAAGATTTACCCCGAAAGCCACCCAAACTAGTGCAATGGCAATGTCAATAGGCCATTCTAATTCAGCGTATTCTTTTGAGCTAGTGTAGCCTAGTGGCAAAGTAATTGCTGCGGCGACAATAATTAATTGCCATCCCCAGAAATTAAAATTACTTAGAAAATCACTAAACATACGCGCTTTTAACAAGCGCTGTGTAGAGTAATAAACACCAGCAAAAATGGCGTTCCCCACAAAAGCAAAAATCACAGCATTGGTATGTAAAGGTCTTAATCGACCAAAACTTAGCCATGATATCCCGTCTGTAAGACCTGGGAAAATAAAGAGAAATGCCAATAGTAAGCCTACTGTCATCCCTATAATTCCCCAAAACATTGTTGCGTAGAGGAACTTTTTAACGACCTTATTATCGTAATAAAACTGCTGAACTTCCATAATTAATTGTTTAAACTTTTATTTAGTTGGATACTTTTTTTATTCTCAATTGCGAGCGTAGCGCTGCAATCTATTTGTTTTGACTGTGATTTTTTATCTGATTTAACAGTTTGCTTCGTACCTCGTAAAGTAGAACTTTCTTTTACCAATTCATCATCAAAAAGCATACGTACAGAAGGAGTATAAGAATCATCATACTGCCCACTTCGTACGGATACGATGAAGGCGATGAAAAAAATTATAGCCACAATGATACTAATACCTAATAATAAATAAATAACGCTCATACCTACCTGAATTCTGCTGTAAAATTACAAGGATGAAAATGGGAATAATATGACATTTATCATCTTTCTAAATTTATCTTAATTTTTTTCCTAAAATATTGGTTGCTATCGTTGTAAATACCACTATGCTGATAGAACTTAAGGGCATTAAAATAGCGGCTATTACAGGTTCTAATTGTCCGGTTACGGCAAAATAAAGCCCCACTACATTATACATTAAGGACAACACAAAACTCCATTTTATAATCTTTATAGCCTTTTTTGAGGCTAAAATATAGCTGCATAATTCTTTGAATTTTGTAGCGTCTAAAATCCCATCACATGCAGGTGAAAAAATCGTAACATTTTCTGATATGGCAATACCCACATTACTCTGTGCTAAAGCGCCAGCATCATTTAACCCATCACCTACCATCATCACTTTTTTACCATTATTTTGTAACGATTTAATAAACTCCAATTTATCTGGTGGTTTTTGATTGAAATACAAAGGTGTAAGTTTGGGCAATAAAGCTTCTAAACGCTCTTTTTCGCCTTCGTTATCGCCTGATAAAATGGCCAATTGCAGGGTTTCAGACATCTCTTTAAATACCTCAGCAACTCCTTCTCGGTATTGATTTTTAAAAACAAAGCAGCCTTTATACATGTCATTAGTGCTAATATGAACGGCAGTATTCTTAGCATCATCTGACGCTATTTTACCCACAAAATTGGCGGAACCTACTTTTATATTACTTTCATCAATACTGCCTTCAATTCCTTTGCCTAGGTGTTCTTCGTACTCATCAAGTGTAACGATATCCTGTTCTGCCAATAGCTCATATAAACTTCTGCTTAAGGGATGGTTTGATGCCCTCAAAGTATTTTTTAAGAGTGCTTCCTCTTCTTTGGTCAATTCTAATCCTTCATAAGTGGCAATGCTTTTTTTGGCGGTTGTAATGGTACCCGTTTTATCAAAAATTGCCGTGTCAATTTGCGCCAATTGTTCTATAGTTTGGGTGTCTTTTAAATAGAATTTCTTTTTGCCAAAAATGCGCAACATATTCCCTAAAGTAAAAGGCGATGCTAAGGCTATGGCGCAAGGGCATGCGATAATTAAAACCGCAGTAAAAACATTCAACACCTTACTTGGATCATAAAAAGTCCAAAAGATAGATGCTGAAAAAGCAACGGTTAAGACAAAAATGGTAAACCGTTTTCCGATGCTATCCGTAAGGGTTTGAAATTTACTTGATTTATCGTCTTGAAAAACCGAATTACTCCATAGTTGGGTTAAATAGCTTTGGGAAACAGACTTTAAAGCTTCCATTTCTATGGCGCCACGTAATTGTTTACCACCTGCAAAAATTTTATCACCAGAATTTTTATGAACAGCCTCGGACTCCCCAGTTACAAAACTATAATCGATGTTGGCATTGCCATTAATTAAGATTCCATCAACAGGGATTAATTCCTCGTTTCTGATTAATAACCTATCACCTCTTTTAACATTGTGCACCTGAGTAGTTTCTTCCTTGCGATTTTCTAGAATTCGGGTAACTGCGATAGGGAAATATGATTTATAGTCCCGCTCAAAAGAAAGAAATGAATAGGTTTTTTGTTGAAAAAATTTCCCTAAAAGTAAAAAGAAAATCAATCCTGTTAAACTATCAAAAAAGCCAGGTCCCCAATCAAAAATTATTTCTGAGGTACTCCGAACAAAAAGCACTATAATGCCCAGCGCTATGGGCACATCAATATTTAATATTTTGGAACGCAAACCCTTATAAGCAGATGTAAAATAACCAATTCCAGCATAAAAAACTACAGGTAATGAAAAAGTAAACATCAACCATCTAAAAACACCTTCGTACTGGTTCAACCAGTATTCACCCCCACTGGCTTTACTGCTTGAAAGGTCAAAATACTCTGGAAACGACAGGAACATAACATTACCAAAAGCGAAACCTGCAATACCCAATTTATAGAGTAAACTCCGGTCAACATCCTTCTTTTTATTGTCAAAATCATCCAACGAAATATAGGGCTCATAACCAATATGTGTCAGGAGGATAACGACTTCTTTGAGCGATGTTTTTTCAGGATTATAATGTATTCTTATAGTTTTTTTAGGAAAATCTACTTGAGAAGTACTAATAGAAGGAATCAACTTATTCAAATTTTCTAAAACCCAAATACAAGAGCTACAATGTATGTGCGGAATGTATAAGTTTACGATTTGAAGGTGTTCATCATTAAACGCAACTAATCTTTCAATAATAGCAGCATCGTCGAGAAAATCATACTTTCCTTGGACCACTTTTGGACTCGCACCTGCAGCAGCTTGTAGATCATAATAATAGGATAAGTTATTAGATGAAAAAATATCATAGACGGTTTTGCAACCATTACAACAGAATATTTTTTCATCAAAATGTATAGGGGTAACTGAACAATCCTCACCACAGTGATAGCAATTATTTTTATTCATAACTTAATTTGCTTGTACCTGCGACAAATTTCTAACTTTACAAGTCAGTTAAATATGACTTTTGTCATGTTTAACTATTTTTATTATCTTGTGCAATGTTGTTCAGGTAAATAATTAGCTTATGGAAGATGGCAAAGAAAGTAGGTGTGAGCAGTGTATTGTAAGACAATTTAACTCTTTAAGAGCGATGAGCAAAGAAGAGTTAAAGAAGGTCTCTGATACCAAAACGACTAAATTGGTGAAAAAAGGAGAGCTAATTTTTGAGGAAGGTGAAAAGCTAAATGGTGTTTTCTGTGTCCGAAGCGGCGTTTCAAAACTTTCTAAACTAAGTGCCAATGGTAAAGATCAGATTGTAAAACTGGCAACTAAAGGTCAAGTGCTTGGTCAGCGTAGCGTAATTTCTGAAGAAGTCTCTAATTTAAGCGCTAAAGCTGTTGAAGACATGGAGGTTTGCTTTATTCCTAAGGAAGGCATAATGCACGCGTTACATACGAATCCTAACTTTACGGTTGAAGTACTTAGGCATATGGCGCACGATTTAAAAGAAGCTGACGATGTCGTTGTAAATATATCCCAAAAAACAGTAAAGCAGCGCGTTGCAGAGGCTCTTTTATATATGAAAAATAGCTTCGGCGTTGATGATAAAGGTTTTTTATTGTTAACCCTATCTAGAGATGATATTGCCAGTGTAGTAGGTACCGCAACCGAATCGTGTATTCGCGTTATTTCTGAATTTAAAAAGAAAAAATATATTAAAACCGAAGGAAAAAAAATTGGCATTATCAACGAAAAGGCGCTTGGAGATATGATTGAATTCTAAGAAAGAAGCCCCCGAACCTCCAAAAGGGGAAATAATTTCAACAAAAAATCAAGAATTAAGTACAAAGATTTAAAAAAATACGAAATAAGATTTTTGTTAATTACTTTTCATTTTTTTTACCGACTTACTCTCAAATAACTACTGGGTTAATTTTACATTTTCCATTTTTCATTATTTCAATAACCTGATAATTATCATAGTTTTAAGACATATCATCTGCTAATTTTACACCCTATTTAAAAGTAAACAGCAAGATGAAAAATATATTAATACCTACTGATTTTTCCGAAAATGCATGGAATGCTGTTAGCTACGCCCTAGCATTATTCAGCAATGAAGAATGTAATTTCTATTTATTAAATACGTACACTCCAAGCATTTCTAACAGTAGATTTATGGCTTCTTTGGCTTTTGATGAAGCTGAGGCTGTTCAAAATTGTTCTAAGGAAGGCCTGAAAAATCTTTTAAATAAAATTAATTCGCAGTACGATAATCCTAAACATAATTTTACCACATTATCTTCATTTAGTTTGTTGGTGGAGGAAGTTAAAGAGCTAGTTGATAAACAACTTATTGAAATGGTTATTTTAGGGACTAAAGGAGCTTCTGGTTTTGCAGAAGTTTTTATGGGAAGTAATACTGTAAAAATAATTAAAGCTGTAAAAAATTGCCCAGTTTTAGCAATTCCAGAACACTTTAATTTTGAAAAACCTAGTGAAATTGCTTTTGCAACAGACTTTAATCGGTTTTATACGCCCTCAGAGCTAGAGCCTATTATTAATTTGGCAGTTTCTTTTAACGCCGTTTTACGTATTGTTCATGTACAGTACGAAATTAAGGCATTAACGGAGGTTCAGCAATTTAATCTGAACATGCTCCGTAAGTATTTAGGTGGTATTGAGCATTACATACATACCATTACCGAATTAAATTCGGTTTCGAAAACCTTGGAAGTATTCGTAGAAGAATTAGATGTACATTTATTGGCGATGCCCAATTATCAACACAGCTATATGGAAAGAATGACTAGAGAGCCTGTGATTGAAAAATTAGCCTTTCATACCCAAGTGCCATTATTAGTAATTCCTGAATTGGGAATGAAAGTCAATTCAAAACAACGAAAACCAAAAGACTTTGTTTCTGAAAAACGCTAAGCGCTAAAACATTTCATTTTTATAAGTCTTAATTTAGAGCTATAAAAAATCGACAATATGCTTTAAATAGAAAACCTTTTATATCTTTGTAAGGTTGTGTTGTATTTCGAAAGAAATGCAAGTTGTGGTAAAAATCATTCTTGCTAATCTTATCAATTAAATAGAATGTAAAACCAGTGAAAGGCTTTCCTATTTGGGAGGCTTTTTTTGTTTTTCAACAGTTGCAAAACACAAAAATCTTTTTATCGGTAATGCTCTTGCTCTCTTATAGGGTGATCTTCATAAAAATCTTCAAATGTTTTTGTAGTCGTATATTTGTCTTTAAGCACTTTATATACCATAAATACAACTAAAACTTGCCCTAGAACGGTAGTGTAAAACACCCAGTTAAAAGGAAAATTCATGGTAGCCATAATGGTTACCGTTACTAATACCAAAGTGGTCAATCCAATGTAGAAATAAACAATGTCTTTCATTTTTTTAGTTTAAGGTATGAAAAATTGATGGAATAAAGCATAAAATTACGAAAGTTTAACAGCTTATTTTACTTATCGCTCAGTGGTTTCTAAGTTTTCATTACTTTCTCCACCTTGTCCGTATAACGAGTTTTCTTCGTCTTTTAGATTTAAATTATTGTTTAGGTTTTTTTCGTGGCGACCGGGAACATCTAAATCTTCCCCAGCGAAATCGATTTTTTCTTTTCTTTTTTCAAGCATCTTGTCATCGCCAATATCCATACTCAAGCCCTTTTTACCTAAAGCCATGATATCCTCATCAGTAACATTAGCGTTATATTTTTTAGCTTCAACCACATTTTTGTTTCTTTTCTTTTCCATTTTGATTTGTTTTTCAAAATTAATGGCAATATCATTTTTAATCATCATTTAGTTTAACTCATTCAAAATTAGTAATGATGCGTTAGCCTTGATTTTATAATTCCTAAGTAAAATAAAAACCCTTTTTTATTAGAAATATCGTAATTTTAAAGAGTTAAAAAAATAGAAAAGCATGCCACTTTATCATAAACTTGGAAAAATACCCAAAAAACGACATACAATTTTTAAAAAAGAAGATGGTTCGCTGCACTACGAGCAATTATTCGGGACTATTGGTTTCGACGGAATGTCGTCATTAATGTATCATTTATACCGACCAACACAAGTTAAGGAGGTGGGCGAATCTATTGATGTTTCACCAAAAGCTGCGGTTGCACATAATATAAAATCAAGATTATTAAAAGGTTTTCAAATAAAGCCCATAGATGATTATTTAGAAAGTAGGGTTACAATTCTATTTAATAATGATGTGCATGTGGGTTTGGCTGCACCCAAAAAATCCATGATCACCTATTTCTATAAGAACACTGACGCCGACGAGTTGTTGTTTATTCATAAAGGAACAGGGACTTTAAAAACCATTTTAGGTGAAATTCCTTTTGAATATGGCGACTATTTACTAATCCCAAGAGGGATGATATATCAGATAAATTTTGATACCGAAGATAACAGATTATTAGTAACCGAAAGTTACCATCCTATATATACCCCAAAAAGATACCGTAATTGGTTCGGGCAACATTTAGAGCATTCACCTTTTTGCGAACGCGATTTTAAGTTGCCTCAAAACCTGCAAACGCATAACGAAAAAGGCGATTTTTTAATGAAAGTTAAGAAAGAAGGGCAGCTACATCATTTAACCTACGCCACACATCCTTTTGATGTGGTTGGCTGGGATGGTTATAATTTTCCTTACGGATTTTCAATTCACAATTTTGAGCCTATAACTGGTCGCGTTCATCAACCACCACCAGTACATCAAACATTTGAAACAAGCGCTTTTGCAGTTTGTTCTTTTGTGCCAAGATTATATGATTATCATCCTCAAGCTATTCCTGCGCCCTACAACCATTCTAATATTGATTCTGATGAAGTATTGTATTACGTTGATGGCGATTTTATGAGTAGAAAAAATGTTGAAAAAGGCTATATTTCATTGCATCCGGCAGGCATTCCTCACGGGCCACACCCCGGAACTTACGAAGCGAGTATCGGTAAATCTAAAACCGAAGAATTAGCGGTGATGATTGACACCTTTAAACCTTTAAAACTAACACAAGCGGCTTTAGATATTGATGATGGAAAGTATTATCAGAGTTGGTTGGAGTAAGCCCCCTACCCCCGATGCCACGACTGCGCTCAGCACAAGCGGGGAGCGAAGTTTGTTTCATTTAGCGTCTCTTCAATTTAAACACCATGCATCACAAAATGCACCAACGAAGCCGCTAATTTAGTGGTTTGATGATCTCGGTCGTGTAACGGATTCATTTCGGCAATATCAAAGCTGATGAGTTTTTTACTGTTGAGGATCACTTTTAGACTTTCTAAAACAATATCTGGTGAAAAACCCATAGGTGATGGTGCACTTACGCCGGGCGCATAAGCCGATGAAAATCCGTCTAAATCTATAGTAGTATAAATATAATCTACATCTTCAATAAATTGCATAATCAAAAGTTTTACATGCTCTAAAAAGTACAAATTAAATTGTGTGGTTTCCAAATATTTTACGCCCAGTGATGCGGCGGTCTCAAATAGTTTTTTGTCGTTTGCATCTTTCCGAATTCCTAAACATAAGTAATTAAAAAAACTATTTTCAGCTTTGCAGTCTTGTGCAATTTGATAAAAAGGAGTGCCAGAATTGTTCCCATTTTCGTTGGAACGTAAGTCAAAATGAGCATCAAAATTTATAATGCCTATTTTTTTATCGCCTAGATAATTTTTAATGCCTTTGTAATGTCCGAAAGCCATATCGTGGCCACCACCTAAAACTATAGGAAAGGTATTTCTTGTTAAAAGAAAAGTGATTTTTTCTGATAATTGTTCTTGTGTTTCTTCTAAATTATTGTTTAAACAATTAATGGTGCCAGCATCAAATAATTGCATTTCATCTGCTAAGTGATTTGAAAATTTCCCTAACGAAGTTCTAATGGCATCAGCACCTTCTGCGGCGCCAATTCTGCCTTGGTTTCGTTTTACCCCTTCATCACAAGCATAACCTAAAAGTGCGATGGTCTTTGCATCCGTTTCTATTTCAATAGCATCAAGGCTAATACATTTTACTTTTTCATGTAGGTATAATTCCTCTTCAGAAATTCTACCAGTCCACAGACTTTTCAGAGTTTGTTGATACACTGCCATTTTTAACTAAATAAATCGTCTAATAAAGAATCATCGACTATGTTAGGCAAAGTTACTTTTAATTCGGGCGTTCTTTCCATTTCGCGTTGAATAGCAAAAATAGCTTCTTTATTTCGAGCCCAACTTCTGCGAGAAATACCGTTATTGACGTCGTAAAAAAGCATATTTTTAAGTCTTGCTGATGCTTCCTTACTACCATCTAACAACATTCCAAAACCACCGTTAATGACTTCTCCCCAACCCACTCCCCCACCATTGTGAATGGATACCCAGGTAGCACCTCTAAAACTATCGCCAATCACATTATGGATGGCCATATCTGCGGTGAATTTACTGCCGTCGTAAATATTACTAGTTTCTCTAAAAGGGGAATCGGTACCGCTAACATCGTGATGGTCTCGTCCTAAAATAATCGGAGCAGACAGTTCTCCTGAGGCAATAGCTTTATTGAAGGCTTCTGCAATTTTAGCCCTTCCCTCTGCATCGGCATATAAAATCCGGGCCTGTGAACCAACCACCATTTTGTTCTGATCAGCTTCTTTAATCCAGGTGATATTGTCTTGCATTTGTTGCTGAATTTCTACGGGAGCTGTTTCTTTTATTTCTTCTAATACACGAGCGGAAATGGCATCCGTTTTTTCTAAATCTTCTGGGTCGCCAGAAGCACAAACCCATCTGAAAGGACCAAAACCGTAATCGAAACACATAGGTCCCAAAATATCCTGAATATAAGACGGATAAGCCCAATCCTGATGTTGATCTTCGAGTGATGAAAAATTTACAAATTCTCCTTTGCCATTTTTATAAACCGCTGCACCAGCTCTGGAAGCTTCTAAAAGAAAAGCATTACCATAATCAAAAAAATACGTCCCTTTCTGAGCATGTTGGTTGATGGCTGCTACTTGTCGTTTTAAGGAGGCTATTACTTTAGATTTGAAAAGTTCTGGATTGGACACCATTAATTCATTGGCATCTTTAAAAGATACATCTACAGGGTAATAACCACCAGCCCAAGGATTGTGCAAAGAGGTTTGGTCTGATCCTAAATGAATAAAAATATTTTCTGCTAAAAAACGTTCCCAAACAGCAACGATATTTCCAATGTAAGCGATGGATAACACTTCTTTATTTATTTGTGCCTTTTTTGTGCTGCTTACCAAATCATCCAAGTTGTGAACCAACACATCTACCCAACCCTGCTCATACCTTTTTGCTGCGGCTGCCGCATTTACTTCAGCACAAATAGTGATACATCCTGCAATATTTCCTGCTTTGGGTTGCGCCCCACTCATACCGCCTAAACCAGCAGTTAAAAATATTTTCCCAGCGGGGTTTTCATCCTTTTTTAATACCTTTCTAAAGGCATTCATTACCGTAATGGTAGTACCGTGGACAATGCCTTGCGGCCCAATATACATGTACGAACCTGCCGTCATTTGACCATATTGTGTAACGCCTAGCGCATTAAATTTCTCCCAATCGTCTGGTTTGGAATAATTCGGTATCATCATTCCGTTTGTAACTACAACTCTCGGTGCTTCTTTTAAGGAAGGAAACAAACCCATTGGATGGCCAGAATAAATATGTAGGGTTTGTTTGTTTGTCATGCTAGCGAGGTACTGCATCGTTAACAAGTATTGCGCCCAGTTCTGAAAAACGCCGCCGTTACCGCCATAAGTAATTAATTCATCAGGATGTTGCGCTACCGCAGGATCAAGATTATTCTGAATCATCAACATAATCCCTGCCGCTTGCATAGTTTTTTGGGGATATTCGCCAATAGGCCTGGCATACAATTCATAATCAGGCTTAAAGCGATACATGTAAATTCGACCGCGGGTATTCAATTCGTCCGCAAATTCTCTAGAAAGCTCTTGATGCCAAGCCTCAGGAAAATATCGCAATGCATTTCGAATAGCGAGCTTTTTTTCGGCCAATGAGAGCATATCTTTCCGCTTAGGGGCGTGACTAATTTTTTTATTATAGTCCTTTTTGGCGGGGAGTACTGCCGGGATGCCTTGAAGTATTTGTTCTTTGAAGATCATTTTAATAGGTGTTAGGTAATTGGCACTAGGTGTTGGGTTGAAAAAAGTTGATGGTTGTCAGTTGTTGGTTGTCGGAAAAAGTTTTTTTGCTAAACGCGAAACTTACTTCGATTTGAGTTCAGTACTCCGCATCTTTGTACTTAATACCTTGTACTCAATAATTTTCATTATGCTTATCATACACCAACTCCCCATTTTTAAAAACCATGCAGGGTTTAAAAGACCCTTGGTTATATAAAATTTCGTTATAATTATCGGTGTGAAATAAGGTAAAATCAGCTAGTAATCCTTCTTTCAACTGTCCTCTGTCTTTTAAATTTAATGCTGCGGCTGCTCGGTAAGTTATTCCGGCTAAAACTTCGGCATTACTTAGTTTTTCAAAGGTTTGCAAAATGGCTGCTTGCGTTAGTAAATCGCCCATTGGAGCAGAACCCGGATTGTGGTCGCTACCAATTGCGAGGCAACAACCTGCATCTAATAATTTTCTGGCAGGCGTAAAATCGCATCCTAAGCCTAAACTTGCGCCAGGAAGTGCAGTAGCAATCACATTACTTTTTGCTAATAGCGCAATTTCCTTTTCGGTAGAAGCTTCTAAGTGATCAGCACTCAAAGCACCAAATTCTATCGCTATTTCGCTACCACCAACAGAAAATTGGTCGGCATGCACTGTAATATCAAAACCCATAGATTTTGCTTTGAAAAAATAAGGTACGATATCTTCTCTAGAAAAAGCACTTTCTTCGATAAAAGCATCAATTCTATTGGTTAGTTTTTCTTCTTTTAAAATAGGAAAAAGCTTGGCGCTAATTTCCTTCAGGTATTCTGAATTACTACCCAAAAAATCTTTTGGTTTTATATGTGCCGCTAAGCAAGTGGAGATCAAATCTAATCCGATTTCGGTATTCGCATTTTTAATGGCACGGAGCATTTTTAATTCTTCGGACACCGATAAACCGTAACCACTTTTTACTTCAATGGTGGTTAGTCCATTTTTTAAATGTTGTTTAGCGCGTTTTACGATTTTTTTAATGAGTTCTTCGGACGATGCTTTGCGTGTTTCGGTAACTGTATCCCATATGCCTCCACCAGCTTTTGCGATTTCCAAATAGGTTTTTCCAGCATTTCGCATGGCATAATCTTTGGCTCTCGTTCCTCCAAAGCAAATATGTGTGTGGGCATCAATAAACCCTGGTAAACCAACATGGTTTCCTTCTAGTTTTATTTGCACTGTAGTTTTAGATGCCTCGGATAAAAGTTTCCGGAATTTCCCAATTTTCTGAATAATACCGTCTTCAATAAGAATCCCAGCATCCTCTAAAATTTCTAGCTGCTCATCTTTTAAAGCGCCTTTTAAAGGCAAATTAGCCATAGTCACTAACTGCTTAAAAGGACCTATAAGTTTTAAATTCTTCATTTTTTTTAGATAGTTAGATAGTTCGATTTTTGGATATTTCGATTTCTAGTTATTGGCTTATAGCCTATAGCACTCTCAAAATACCTCAAATTCTTCGGAATATTTCGTTTTTAAGGACACCCCTTTTTCGACACTTATTTTTTCGATTACTTTTATGATGGTTTTATTATGGATCATTACGATTCCTTTTTCAATATCGTCAGAGAAAACCCGGTCTTTGTCAGCAAAAGATACGTGTTTGCGCACTTCTTTATGTATTTCATCTAAGAATAAGCCCGATCTCATCGGTTTTCTAAATTCAAAGGCCTGTGCAGCGGTCAATAATTCTATCGCTAATATCTTTTCTACGTTTTCTAACACCTGCAAGGCTTTTCGACCACCAATAGAACCCATACTTACATGGTCTTCTTGTCCCAAAGACGTAGGAATGCTATCTGCACTCGACGGAAAACATAATCCTTTATTTTCACTCGCTAAAGCTGCTGTGGTATATTGCAAAATCATATACCCAGAATTAATGCCTGTTTCGTGCATTAATAATTTCGGTACGCCGGGGCTGTTTCCTTCCAATGCCAAATAAATTCTTCGGTCAGAAATATTCCCAAGTTCTGAAGCCGCCAAACAGGCGTAATCTAAAGCCATTGCCAAAGGCTGGCCGTGAAAGTTTCCACCACTAATCGTTAAATCTTCATCGATAATAATAGGATTGTCGGTAACCGAATTTAATTCTACTTCTACCAACTCCTTTAAATGCAGCCAAGCATTGCGCGAAGCTCCGTGTACTTGTGGCATACAACGCAAAGAATAAGGATCTTGAACCCGATCACAATCAATATGGTCTTCCATAATTTCAGAACCTTTCAATAAACGTTTGATGCGTTTGGCAACATGAATATTTCCTTTAAAAGGGCGTAAGGCATGCAATTCATTAAAAAATGGTTTTACTGAGCCTTGCAAACCTTCAATCATCATCGCACCAATAATATCGGCTTGCGACAAACAGCTATGTAATTTTTCTACCACTTTTACAGCGTGGGCTGCAATAAACTGGGTCCCATTGATCAATGCTAATCCCTCCTTTGGGCCTAAATTAATGCTAGACAGTCCAGTTTGCGTGAATAGTTCAGAAGTCTGAATTTCAGCGCCTTGAAACTGAACTTTTCCTAACCCAATTAAAGGTAAGAATAAATGCGAAAGCGGTGCCAAATCTCCTGAAGCACCAACCGATCCTTGTGATGGAACTATTGGAATAGCATTATTTTCTATATGCCAAATAATTCTGTCTATCGTGATCTCTGCAATGCCAGAATAGCCTTTTGCCAAGGAATGAACTTTTAAAATCAACATTAATTTAGCTAGTTCTATGGCAATCGGTTTGCCTACGCCTACACTATGACTTTTTAGAATATTGGTCTGTAATATTTTGGTTTCTTCTTTTGATATTTTTGTGGTACACAAAGGACCAAAACCAGTATTTATGCCGTAAACTGCATGACCCTTTGCTACAATATTGGCTACTGTTTGCGCACTTTCTTGTACTTTTTTTCTTTTAGCAGCACTTAGGATAAGTTTAATTTTTCCTTCTGCAATGGCAATCGCCATGCTTGCTGTTAACCAATCTTCGCCCAATTTAAACTCATTTTGAGAGGATGCCATATAATGGATTTTTATTTCATTAAAAATAATGATTAAATTTGATGCTTACTAATATCACCTTTATCGAGTACCAAATCCTAAAAGATAATTTTAAATTGTTGAATTAAAAAAGAGATACCATGATATTTAATCTAATTCAAAAAAGACGCTCCATTTTCCCAGCACAATATAACGAAGTCCCAATTTCTAAAGAAGTTATTGAAAAGGTTTTAGAAGCCGCTCATTGGGCACCAACTCATAGAAAAACTGAACCTTGGCGTTTTAAGGTGATGCAAGGCGAAATTTTGGCGAAACTGGGATTATTTTTATCTCTAAAATATTTAGAAACTGAGGCCAGTCCTAAGGAATTTAAAGCTAAAAAACTGATTGAAAACCCAAAGAAAGCAGGGGCGATAATTGCCATTTGCATGCAGCGCGACCCAAATAAATCTGTTCCCGAATGGGAAGAAATAGCAGCTACCGCCATGGCTGTGCAGAACATGTGGCTCGTTTGTACCGAAATGAAGATTGGCGCTTATTGGAGCTCACCAGAGCTTTTGAAATATATGGGTGAGTTTTTTGAAATGAAAGATGAAGAAGCTTGTTTAGGCTTTTTTTATATGGGGAATTATGATGAAACAACAGAAATTCCTGAAATAACAAGAACGCCAATAGCCGAGAAAACGGTTTGGCTGTAATGTTCAAAGAACTACGATATTATAAGTACTATGAGACAAGAACCAAGACAAAAAGTCTTTCATGGCTATTGAAGCCAGCGGTCTTGAATCATAAACTTTAATGACTCTAAATAATAGTATTTTATTGAAAATAAGGAAAAAGTCCAGTTTTAAACTCCCAAGCCTTCGCGATAAAAAGTCCGAGGTACACCACAGCGACCATAAATTTTAAAAAAGTACCCGTTAAAAAACCTAAAAAGGAACCAAAGGCCGCCTTTAGGGCCTTTTTTTTATCGGCTTTATTGCTAATTTCTCCCAAAAATGCGCCTACAAAAGGCCAAATAATGATGCCAAAGACTCCGAAAATTGGAAGAATAAGTGCGACGAGTAAACCTACAGTCGTGCCAATCATTCCCGCTTTGCTGCCACCAAATTTTTTAGTGCCAATGGCAGGAATAATATAATCCATAGCCAAAATTATTATGGCGATAACCAGTGTGATGCCCAAAAACCACCAATCAAGTGGAATAGCTTTTGTTAAGTAAAGCAATAACAACCCCACCCAACTCAAAGGTGGCCCAGGCAAAATAGGTAAGAAACTGCCTAAAATTCCAACAATCATAAAAATAAAGCCTAAAATAACCAACGCAATATCCATATTTTCGATTCTTTTAATCTTTAATAATTTTATACCCTCTTAATATCTTGCTTTCCCTCTACTTTGCAGAGGTCAAAATAGCTTTTTTGACCATTTTGGGTCTGACAAAATACAATAATCCGAGTTTTAGCCGAAAGAACAAAGAGGAAGTTAAGAAAAGACATTTGTTGATGGATTGAAAAAAATAGTATTCAAGGATTTTTTTATTAGACTAAGATAGTCCGATTTTGTTACATCTTTATAGCGAATTTATGAAAAAGTAATTATTTTTAAACTAAAATATTAGTTTAAACTAAAATATTAGTTATATTTGAACTAATGAATTAGTTGAGTCCGTTTATTTTCACTTTTCTATTTCTCAAAAATTGAATTGATTTATCGCTAAAACTATCATTATGCTTCAATTTATTTTAGAATGTATCGGGTTTCAATTGCTTTTTTTAATCATTTATGATGTGTTTCTAAGGCGTGAAACTTTTTTTCAGTGGAACAGGTTCTATTTACTAGGTACTTTTTTATTTTCCGTGGCCCTTCCATGGATTAAAATCGAACTTTTTAAAACGACAATTTCGAAATCTTTTGCGGGATATCCGGAATATTTGTGGAATTCTGCGATGAACGCAAAAAACCTTAGCATGGCAAACGAAAATAGCTTTACATTCTCCTGGGATGAAATTTTCTTAATATTGGGAATGTTCGCAGCACTGCTAATTTTCGCTTATAAATTGCATCAAATTCATCAATTTAAAAATAACGGTACGGTTCGGTATTTAAACGATTTTACACGAGTTATTATAAAAAACAGTGAAATAGCTTTTTCATTTTTTAAGTCTATTTTTATTGGTGACAAAATAATTTCTCAAAATCATAAAGCCATTATTGAACACGAATTAGTGCATATTCGTCAAGGGCATTCGTACGATTTAATCTTCTTTGAACTTATGCGAATAGTTGCTTGGTTTAATCCTTTGGTGTATGTCTATCAAAACAGAATTTCGGAAGTGCACGAATTTATTGCCGATGCCGAAGTGGCTAAAACCCATAAAAAAGAGCAGTATCAATTATTATTAACACAAGTATTTAACACCCAACATATTTCATTCATCAATCCATTTTTTAAATCATCATTAATCAAAAAACGAATCGTCATGCTACAAAAATCAAAATCAAGAAAAGCCTTAGCCTTAAAGTATTTATTAGTGGTACCCGCATTTTTAGCCATCTTATTTTATACCTCTTGCGAGAGTGATGCTAAAATAAGTGATGAAAGCGAAACTATACAGTTAATTACTGAGGAAAAAAAGATAGTCCTAGAATTTAGTGATCTGCAAAATTTGACTCCCGAAGAAAAAATTAAAATGGAACATTTTATGACTGATTTTAAGGATTTAGATAATAACATAACCTATCTTTTAATAGATAACAAAGGCACATCTATAGAAATGAAAGTAGGCGATTCTGATGTGGAGTCCGTGAATATTAAAAAAAACTCAGTAGAAAAAAATATAGAAGTGTACGAACAAATTGAAGCCTTAGATAAGGGAGTTTTGATAAAAGGAGAACAAACAGATATCCCTTTTAGTGTTGTTGAAGTTCCACCAGTTTTCCCTGGCTGTGAAGATGCTGCAGACAAAAGAGCCTGTTTTCAAGAAAAAATATTTAAACATATTAGCAAAAATTTTAGGTATCCAGAAGAAGCTCAAGAAAAAGGGATTCAAGGAAAAGTAAATTTAATGTTTACCATTGCAACAGATGGAAGCATACAAAACATAAGAAAACGTGGCCCTCATGAATCCTTAGAAGCAGAAGGTGAACGTATTATTGCCAGGTTGCCAAAAATGACTCCTGGTAAGCAAAAAGGCAAGGCGGTCAACGTGCCGTTTTCAATACCGATTACTTTTAAATTACAATAGAAATAGTGGGATTGCTTCGCTGCGCTCCTATGAGATTGCGTCGCTATGCTCAAATAAGAATACGGTGCTGCGCAAACAATAGATTGCTTCGCTACGCTCGCAATAAATAAAAAAGAATGAAACAATTAACAAAAGCAGAAGAAGAGGTAATGCACGTATTATGGCAATTACAAAAATGTAATGTAGCCGCCATAATCGCTGAATTACCAGAGCCAAAACCAGCTTATAACACAGTATCTACCATTGTACGTATTTTAGAGAGTAAGGGTTTTGTAGATCATGAACAAGAGGGTAAGGGTTATTTGTATTTTCCGTTGCTTAAAAAGTCGGACTACAGCAACCAATCTATTAACAAGTTGGTTGATGGCTATTTTCAAGGCTCATTTAAAAGTATGGTGTCTTTCTTTGTAAAAAAGAACGATATGAACCTGTCAGAATTAGAAGCCATTTTAAAAGAAATTAAAAAAGAAGAGTAATGCTACAATACGTTTTAGAGTGCATCAGTTTTCAATTGCTTTTTTTAATCATCTATGATGTTTTTTTAAAGCGAGAAACCTTTTTTCAATGGAATAGGTTGTATTTGATAGGAACATTTTTAGTTTCGTTAGTGCTGCCATTTATAAAAATAGAAATTTTTAAAAATAGTATTTCAGCTCCTCTCATCGGCTACGGCTATTACTTTCAGGGAATAATGTTAGATGAGGTTATCCTTGAAGGTAAAAACATGAATAGTCTTCCGCTTTCTTGGCAGCAAATACTACTATTTTTAGGCATGTTAGCCGCACTCCTTATTTTCGCATATAAATTGTACCAAATTCATCAATTAAAAAATAACGGTATTGTTAAGAGTTTAAACGATTTTACATGTATTATTATAAAAAATAGTGACATTGCTTTTTCATTTTTTAAGTCAGTTTTTATTGGTGATAAACTTTTGGCACAGAACCACAAAACCATTATTGAGCACGAGTTAGTGCATATTCGCCAAGGCCATTCTTACGATTTAATGTTCTTTGAACTCATGCGCATTGCGGCTTGGTTTAATCCGCTGGTGTATGTATATCAAAATAGAATATCAGAAATACACGAATTTATAGCGGATGCCTCAGTTTGCAAAAACCACAAAAAAGAACAATATCAATTATTATTAACACAAGTATTTCATACCCATCATATTTCATTGATCAATCCATTTTTTAAATCATCATTAATCAAAAAACGAATCGTTATGCTACAAAAATCAAAATCAAAACAAGCCTTGGCTTTAAAGTACTTATTAGTTGTACCCGCATTTTTAACTATTTTATTTTATACCTCCTGCGAGAGTGATCCTAAACCTATTGAGGAAAATGAAATTTTGCAGTTAATTACAGAAGAAAACCGTGTAATTATAGAATTTAATGATCTAAAAAATTTATCTGCCGAAGAAAAAATCAAAAGAGACCGTATTTTAAACAATTTTGATGATTTAGAAAAAAGCAGCATACTTGTTTTAAAAGATAAGCAAGGAAATTCAATAGAGTTTAAATCAAATAATTCTAAAGCCGAAAACTCCATGATTTTAAATTTAGTAGAAAAAGAAATGCAAAAAAATTCAGAAGATGAGATTATCGAAGTTATTGAACAAAAAATGAATGTACCAAAAAATGAACTAGACATCCCTTTTGCAGTAGTAGAAAATCCGCCAGTTTTTCCTGGCTGTGAAGATGCAGCAGATAAAAGAGCTTGTTTTCAAGAAAAAATATTTGCACATATTAGCAAAAATTTTAGATATCCTGAAGAAGCCCAAGAAAAAGGCATTCAAGGAAAGGTAAATTTAATGTTTATCATTGCAACAGACGGAAGCATACAAAATATAAAAATGCGTGGCCCTGATAAATCTTTAGAAGAAGAGGCAGAACGCATTATCAAAAGATTACCAAAAATGACGTCTGCAACGCAAAAAGGAAAAGCGGTAAACGTGCCATTTTCAATCCCCATCACGTTTAAATTAAAATAAAAAGTGAGACGCCGAGCTGCGTTAGCAACAGATTGCTGCGCTGCGCTAGCAATAAATTACAAGGCTGCGCTAACGGCAGATTGCTGCGCTGCGCTCGCAATAATGAAAACAAAAACAAACATCAATAGATGAAACAATTAACAAAAGCAGAAGAAGAGGTCATGCAGGTTTTATGGCAATTGCAAAAATGCAATGTGGCGGCTATTATTGACCAACTGCCCGAACCAAAACCCGCTTATAACACCGTATCTACTATTGTACGTATTTTGGAAAGTAAAGGCTTTGTAGATCATGAGCAAGAAGGTAAGGGTTATTTGTATTATCCTTTGCTTAAAAAATCGGACTACAGCAACCAATCCATTAATAAGTTGGTCGATGGTTATTTTCAAGGCTCGTTTAAAAGTATGGTATCTTTTTTCGTGAAAAAGAATGATATGAGCCTATCTGAATTAGAAGCCATATTAAAAGAAATTAAAAAAGAATACTAATGTTTTCAAAATCAAACTTCAAAAAAAGTAAGCTAACAAAATATATATATTTACTATTTTGGCTGTTTGGTTTGTGTAATACAATGGCAAACACAAGTTTATTAAACAATATTGAAACTCAAGAATTAGACGATACCAGTTTAATTAAAAAAGTGCAAGCAGAAATTGACGAAGAGGTTTTTGAATTTGGCTCTTTAAATGATGCCTATATGAATTCACCTTCCGTAAAGGAATTCTATAATCCAGATCAAATCCCTTCAAAAGAATCTTATTTTAAGGCGCAACTATTTACCATAATGTTTTACGATGATATTAATGATCAATTGGTTTTAGCTAGCAAAGAAAATCCGCCCAAAAGAATTGGCCCTAAATTTCTACTACCTTCGAGTAGTAATTACCAGAATTTCATTAATCGCAAAAAAGCATTTCAAATTTTAGACTCTAATTTAAAAATTTCGATCTCTGCGTATAGTAATGAAGTGGTGCTTTTAAATTCTCCAGAAGAATATCCGGAAACTTATACGCCTATAAAAGTAAAAGATGCTGCTGATTTAACAGGAGATGAAATTCGAAAGTTGAATGGTATTATGAATGATATTTCAAAGAATAATAAGGTCGAAAACATTGTTATTACTGATGGTACATATAATTTTCATGTATATCAAAAAGAATTTATTCGAATTGAAGAATACGAAAAACTAGATGTTTCTAAAGGATCAATAGTTCGTAAGGAAGGAACAATCATGTATGGTGTTGCTGATGTTCAAAACTTGACCACGAAAGAAATAGTAAAGAGAGACGAATTAGTAGTTGAAATAGTGAATTCAACTACTTTTAAAACTTTGGTCATTACTGATGGGCAAATGAAAACTATTATAAATAACAAAAACATTAGACAACATTGAAAAAAATTTTGTTATTTGTTTTTTATATAAGCGTACTTAAAGCCGAAGCACAGTCTTCGGCTTTGGTTATTGCCGATAGCCTTTACAGTATCGGAAATTATACGGCGGCTATCAACCAATATGCACAAGTAAATTCTGATGAAGCCAAACTACAAATTGCAAGAACCTATAATTTAGTCCGCAATTATGATAAAGCTGTGGAGCAATACAAAAATTATATCCAAAACAATCCCCAAGATCAACTAGCGCAATTTGAGTTAGGCAAAATTTATGCTAAAAGAAGAAAAACTTTAGCAGCCAAAAATTTATTTGAAAAACTCGTTGCAGAAAATCAGGATAATCCTGAGTATTTATATTACTTGGGAAATGCCTACGCTGAGTTAGACTCTGTTCCGAAAAGCATTCAACTCTTTAGAAAAGCCGTACAACTTGACAGCACACATTTACGCAGCATCTTCGAAATTGCAAAGTATTATGTAACCCAACAAGACCGGGATTCTGTAGTAAAATATGCTGACAAAGCAATACAATTTTATGAGAACGATGTATCCATCATCAACCTTAAAGCCATAGCACTTTATAATAATGATGAGTTTAAAGCCTGCATTCCGCTATTCGAAAAAATAGTGGCATTAGGTGAAAAACAATTTTATATTTTTGAACGCCTTGGAAATGCCTATTTAAGTATTGAAAATTTTGAAAAAGCCAAAGAACATTATAAAACATCGCTTTTTTATGATGATGGCAATCCGCGAGTACTTTTTAGTTTAGGTAATGTATTTTGGAAACAGCAACGGCTAGATAGTGCAACGGTTTATTTTCAAGAAGCAATTGATGTACAAGTGGTTTCTTTTGATCGAGAATATCAAGCTTTAGCGCGTATTTCCAGTGAAAAGAAAGACTATAAAAATGCAATAAAGTATTACAAATTGGCACATGAAGAAGATCCTGCGAACATTATTTATTTTTATCAAATTTGCTTTGTGGCCGACCAATTTTACAAAGACCCCAAGGTTAAATTAAATTATTACGAACAACTTTTAGAAAAATATAGCAGTCAGAGAGGTTATTTTATAGAATATGCCCAACGCAGAATATCAGAACTTAAACAGGAAATGCACTTTGCAACGGATTAAATAACATAAAAAATCGTAATTTCCCCGAAAGATTTTAGCGCATATGCGTAATGTATTATTTTTAGTTGGATTTTTTCTCCTTACTTCCTGTGATTTATTTACGTCAAAAGAAATAAAAACACAAGAATTAGTAGCTCTTGAAATGAAAAACATCAATTTTAACGATGTGGATCAGTTTCCTTTATTTGAGAATTGCGACGAAACCAACGATAAAGAATCCAATAGAAAATGTTTTCAAGACACGCTTTTACATCATTTTACCAAATCTTTAGAGGGTTTTGAATTTGTTTTAAAAGAAGAAATGGTAGATACCCTATATGTTGATTTTTTAATGGACCAAAAAGGAAAGATATCCGTTTTAGACATTCAACATAATGCCATAATCGACGAACAAATTCCTGAGTTTGATGCCATCATTACTAGATGTTTGTTGACGCTTCCGCAAGCACAACCTGCGGTAAAACAAGCAATTCCCGTACGGGCAAAATTTAGAATCCCGATTGTATTAAATACCAAATAAAACGCTTTTGGCAAACGAAAAAATAATTTTAGGAATAGATCCAGGCACTACCATTATGGGTTTTGGTTTGATTAAAGTAGTGAACAAAAAAATGGAGTTTATACAAATGAATGAACTACTTTTAAGTAAATACAGCGACCCTTACACCAAATTAAAGCTCATTTTTGAGCGCACCATTGAGCTTATAGACACTTACCATCCCGATGAAATAGCCATTGAAGCCCCTTTTTATGGCAAAAATGTGCAGTCTATGCTAAAACTAGGTCGCGCACAAGGCGTAGCCATGGCGGCCGGACTTTCAAGGGAAATACCTATAACGGAATACCTTCCCAAAAAAATAAAAATGGCCATCACAGGTAATGGCAATGCAAGTAAGGAACAAGTTGCCAAAATGTTGCAAGGCATGTTAGGCTTAAAAACACTACCCAAAAACTTAGACAGCACCGATGGTTTAGCGGCTGCCGTTTGCCATTTTTACAACGAAGGCAAAGTAGAAATTGGTAAAAACTACAGTGGTTGGGATGCCTTTGTGAAGCAAAATAGCAGCCCAAGTAAAGCAGGAATTACCACAGTTAATCTGAGAAAAAAGAGCCCCTAAGCCCCAATGCTTCGACTAATCTCAGCAGAATTGAAGAAATTTGTTCTGCTAAACCAAGAAAAAGGAAACTTTAATATATGTCTGAAAAACTTTCACAGAAAGAAGCCAAAGCTCCCCCGCTAGTGCTGAGCGTAGTCGAAACATTGAGGGTCGAGGGAGCTCCATGGGGAACTGGTGGTATTTACATCCACATTCCCTTTTGTAAACAAGCTTGTTTTTATTGCGATTTTCATTTTTCTACGAATTTGGGAAAGAAAGAAGCGATGATTTTGGCTTTGCAAAAAGAATTAGTTCTCAGAAAAAAAGAATTTGAACAGGTTAGTGTTGAAACCATTTACTTTGGTGGCGGCACGCCTTCGGTGCTGAATACACCCGAAATTGAAACTATTATAGCTACTGTTTACAATAACTATTCGGTTATAGAGCAGCCCGAAATTACACTAGAAGCCAACCCCGATGATTTGTCTGAAGAAAAAATTTTGGAGCTAGCAAAAAGCCCAATAAACCGATTGAGTATTGGTATTCAATCTTTTTTTGAGGAAGATTTAAAACTCATGAATCGCGCCCACAATGCACAAGAGGCCGAAAAATCATTGCAGTTGGCCATACCCCATTTTGATAATATTTCTATAGATTTAATTTACGGAATGCCCAATATGACCAATGAGCGGTGGGAACAGAATATAGATAAAGCTTTATCTTTTAATATTCCACATATTTCTAGTTATGCTTTAACAGTTGAACCCAAAACGGCATTGGCTAGTTTTATTGAAAAAGGACTAATTAAACCTGTAGATGATGAAGTTGCTCAACAACATTTCAATATTCTCTTAGATAAAATGGAAGCCAACGGATTTGTAAATTATGAAATATCAAACTTTGGAAAACCCCATTATTTTTCTAAAAACAACACCGCTTATTGGTTGGGTAAAAAATACATTGGCATTGGTCCTTCGGCACATTCCTACAATGGAGATGTCAGGGCTTGGAATATCAGTAATAATACAAAATATTTAAAAGCTATAGCAAATTCAGACCTGCCCATAGAAGAAGAAATATTATCAAAAACAGATCGGTATAATGAATATGTCATGGTTGGTTTACGCACCATTTGGGGGATTTCATTAGATAGAATTCAAAAGGAATTTGGAAAAAAATATCATAGCTATCTTTTGCAACAGGCTGAAATATACCTACAAGAACATCTCTTGTTTCTAGAAAAAAACACGCTTTTTACTACTAAAAAAGGAAAATTTTTAGCCGATGGGATTGCTGCAAATTTATTTATGATTAACTTGTCCTAACCAACAATAGGCTATTGAAAGCGACTATAAAATATAAAAAACAAACTTATAAGATAGACTTGTCTAAGCCTTTGGATATCTCAATTCCATTGCGCGGTAATGCTACAAACGTAAATGCTTGGTATCTAGGTGCACCCAGAATTGAGCCCTATCGCGATGGAGATTTTGTCGGCAAAGTAAGTGAAGGCGCATCAACGAACTTTAACGCTATTTGGTTTAATCCCCACGCTCATGGCACGCATACGGAATGTGTTGGGCATATTACTCAAGATTTTTATTCCATCAATCAAAACCTAAAAAAGTTTTTCTTTCTGGCAAAAGTCATCACCATAGCCCCAGAAAAGCACCATAATGATTTTGTAATATCAAAAAAGCAACTGCAATATGCTTTAAAAGATACGGAGGCGGAGGCGGTAGTTATTAGAACCCTACCCAATGTTAAAGACAAATTAAGCAAGCAATACTCCAATACCAATCCGCCGTATTTACTGGAAGACGCTGCAATATATCTTGTGGAAATTGGAGTTCATCATTTATTAATAGATCTACCTTCCATTGATAAAGAAAAAGACAATGGTAAACTTTTAGCGCATAATGCGTTTTGGAATACCCAAGGAAACGTTCGTAAAGAGGCTACTATCACCGAGTTTATTTATGTTGCTAATGCCATAAAAGATGGGCAGTATATTTTGAATTTACAAGTCGCAGCCTTTGAAAATGATGCCAGCCCGAGCCGCCCTGTTTTGTATAAGATTGAAAAAGAATAAAAAGAACAATTTTAAAAGAAAATAACATTTTTGAAGGGTTTAGCTCCTTTTCTTTACCTTAGCAACGTAAACTTATTTATTTACTATAAAATTTAATTCCCCCTTTGAGGGCTAATATGGAATCAATATTCGATACTTTTTTAGGTTTAATTTTGGGAGTTATAACCACGTATTGGTTGTATTCTTATTTTCGAAAAAAGCAGAATAAAGAGCTTACTGAAATACAATCGCATATTTTACTCGAAAAAATAACAACGGTGTGCAAGCTCATTGCTGTTGAAGGCGATTTTGCAGAAATTTACCGTTATGAAAATACCAAAGAACGCTTTTTGAGTTTGGTGAGCAGTAAAAAAAAGGCTTTGATAGTTATTAACGCAAAGGCACAAATTGGGTACGATTTAAAAAAAATAATTTTAAATGCCGACACCACAAGTAAAAAAATAATTTTAACCAATTTCCCAGAGCCCGAAATACTTTCTATTGAGCCCGAACTAGATTTTTATGACATTCAAAATGGCATGTTTAACTCTTTTACGCCTAATGATTTAACCATTTTAAACCAAGAAGCCAAACAACATATTCGCGAAAAAATTCCAGAAAGTGGCTTAATGCAAACTGCCAAAAGTGAAGCCTTAGAAGCTATTTTACTTATTGAGTCCATCGTTGAAACAATAGGCTGGAAACTAGACTATTCTGCGTTAAAAATTGAACCAAAAACGCAATTACTAGAACAAAAGAGAAAATTAACCCGTTTTTTGGAGAAAT
>JBGSQM010000069.1:0-6048 GCA_041738035.1 Cellulophaga sp. | reverse complement strand
GCCAAAAGAGACCTTCAGAAATTTCATAAAATAAAAAGAAAATATTTACAATTATACCTCAATGAGTTCATTTATAAGCTCAATAGAAGGTATTTTGGAGACAGAATGTTTGATAGACTAGTAATAGCAAGCATTACGACGACTGGAAGCTAAGCGTATATGCAATTATTTATTAATAATAAACTAGTTCAATATGGAATATTTTAATGACCTAAAAAAACCTCCAAGAAGGAGCAGATTGCAGCGATGAAATCTTATAATGCACTTGCGGCTACTTTCGAAGATTTGCATTCGGAGAATCTTGAGATTGAAATTGAAGAAACTGCTGAAAAAATAAAAATTCTTTTAAAAGCACTTTAACTTTTAGCTAAAATATTGAAAGCTACAAGTCAAGGTCAACCAATTTCTTTGGTTCCGGTTGCTACTGAAATGACTACCCAAGCAACAGCAGAAATATTAGGCTGTTCAAGACCTCGTTTTATAAGATTACTTTAAGAAAGCAATATACCATTTACTTTAGTTGGAAGACATCGTAGAGTTAAATTTGAGGATTTAATGAATTATAAGAAGGAAATGAAATTGAAACAGAAAAAACTTTTAATTGATATGATGAAGTCAGACGAAGATTTAGGTTTGTATGATTCATAGTGTTCGTTTTACATGTGTTCTTGATGCTAATGTTATTTATCCAATTGAAATAAGAGATTTACTTTTTGGTTTGCCCACTATGAATTATTTACTCCCAAATGGAGTAGTCCTATTTTTTGTGAATTGGAAGATGTCATGGGAAGAAAAGGTATATCTAAAGAAAAAATTATAAAAAGGTCAGATCTCGTAAATTTAGCTTTTCCTGATGCGTTGGTTGTGAATTATGAACCATGAATACCAGGATTAACATTACCTGGTGAAAAAGATTACCACGTACTTGCAGCAGCAATTAAAACTAATGCCAGTGGTGAGGCTATGAGTAGTACGGGGGGAAATAAGCGATTACTTTCCGTTTTGGATTGTCA
Source organism: Cellulophaga sp. (assembly GCA_041738035.1). GTDB lineage: Bacteria > Bacteroidota > Bacteroidia > Flavobacteriales > Flavobacteriaceae > Cellulophaga. The sequence continues at coordinate 5,035 of JBGSQM010000069.1, read as the reverse complement.
AATATTGGTTTTTATATTCATAAATATAAAGTCCCAAATATAGCATAGAAAGTACTACATATCCGTAATCCGCCAATCGCATTTTTTCGTTCGCGACTAACATAATAGTCCCGAAAATTGCCCAAACAATTCCAAAGAATAAGTTAAAGTTTAGTCGTTTATTTTTATATCTAATTTTCATTTGTTTTGTGCTTTTTGGCAACAGTTGTATAACCACAAACCTTATGGTAATCAAGATACTTAATTATAGATAAAAATGATAACCTTAGCCGCTTAAACTGCCATTTCTCAATTAGCTACTTTCTACTGACTTTTTGTTGTTTAAACTTGTTAGTCATCGAGAAAGGCATAATTTGGATATGTTTTTTTGAGCAATAATTACGCCAATTGCTAATGAGTAAAGCCTAACCATTCGATTTTCCATAATACCTTTTCCGCAACCAAAATGAAACACGAACCAGTAAAATCAAAGCTGGAACTTCTACCAAAGGACCAATTACTCCTGTAAATGCTTGTCCTGAATTTAGACCAAATACGGCAATAGCAACTGCAATTGCCAATTCAAAATTATTTCCTGTTGCGGTAAAAGCAACTGAGGCGGTCTTATCATATTCGGCACCCAGCGCCTTGGTAACGAAAAAGGCAATGAAAAACATCAAACTAAAATAAATAAGTAGCGGAACTGCAATAATTAAAACGTCCATTGGAATTTCGACAATCATTTCTCCTTTTAATGAGAACATTATCACAATGGTAAATAAAAGCGCAATTAATGTTATTGGCGAAATAGTTGGAATAAATTTATTGGTGTACCATTTTTCACTTTTTAATCTTATTAAAATTAGTCGGCTTAAAATTCCCAGTATAAATGGTATTCCTAAATAAATGGCAACACTTTCGGCAATTGTCCCGATTGAAATATCTACAATTGCACCTTCAAAACCGAAATAGGGTGGAAGAACAGTAATAAAAACCCAAGCATAAAAGCTGTATGCAAATACCTGAAAAATGCTATTTAATGCTACTAAACCAGCACCATATTCGCTACTGCCTTCGGCGAGGTCATTCCAAACCAAAACCATTGCAATGCAACGAGCTAAACCGATTAAAATAAGTCCGACCATATATTCTGGATAACCGCGCAAAAATGTGATGGCCAAAATGAACATTAAAATCGGCCCTATTATCCAATTTAGAATCAGCGAAACGGTAAGGATTTTTGTGTTACGGAAAACTTTTGGCAAGAGTGAATAATTGACCTTTGCCAGAGGTGGATACATCATTAATATTAAACCTATGGCTATTGGAATGTTTGTTGTTCCACTTTTGAATGAATTTATGATGTTTGGAAATGTCGGAATAAAATACCCAAGTGCAACACCAAATACCATGGCGACAAAAATCCAAATTGTAAGATTTTTATCTAGAAAACTTAATTTTTTTGAGGTCATTTTTAAGAACTGATTTGAGAGAAAACATAAAATAATTCAGTTGCAATTTGCAAACTTCTTTCATTGTATTTTTCTGCTTGTTGGGGCGTGTTATCAAATACTTTTGGGTCTTCAAAGGTTATTGGAATACGTTTTTCGGCACCTGCAATAAAAGGACAACCTCCATCAGCTTGTGAGCAAGTCATTATGGCTACAAATTTAGATTTTGGGTTAAATTCAGCATCATGTTTTTTTGAAAATCCAATAATTGGATGTTTATTTTCCGAATATTTAATACTGTAAATTGGATTATTACCTTCTGAAAGTACTTGAATTTTAAAGCCCGAATTTTGCAAAGTTTTTGCTACCATTTTAAAAAGTGCAGTACTTTCTGTGCCACCCGAATAGCAAAATACATTTTTGATGTTAAAATAATAAGCTAAAGTTTGTGCCCAAACTTGTGAGAGATGACTTCTTCGAGAATTATGAGTACATATAAAATTGATGCGAATTTCTTGATCATTTGAAACTTTTTCTTGAATGAATTCTATTAACTGGTTTAAAATTGCCTTGCGTTCATCTATAATAGTTTCGGGCTTTAAATGTTTAATTAAATTATCTATTTCTTGAAATAAGATGGATGGTTTCGTCATCATTTTCTAAAATTTACTGTTTAACAACAATTACTATCAGGCGAACAACAAGATTCATTATTTAAATCAGAAATTTTTGTTTTTGGCTTTTCTAAGGAAATTCCGCATTGGTCTTTTGCCAAACAATTTGTTTGTTTAGAGGTTAGCATAAAATTTTCTCCATTAAAATCAAGTCCAAACTTTCCAATTGTTTCTGCTTGGTATTCTACCTCTATTTCTAAATCCCCTATCCCTAAAATTTTCTCTGAAAGTTCAATAATGTTTAACAATTTTTCTGGATGCAATCTGTGGTCATAGTCGTTTGCGTTCCAAAGTTGAAAGTTTGCTAATTCTTCACGACGAATAGTACCACCACAATCAATAAAGTTCTTTGTGATTTTTCCAACTTCCGTAACGTGGAAGTGATTAGGAACTAATGTTCCATTTGGCAATTGAAAGGAAATTTTTTTCAATTCCGTCAAATTTTGTTTTACCTCTGAAATTTTCATATTTTATTTGTTAACTGCGATTATACAATAAATTGATTAAATTTTTTAACAACAATCTTCTGTCTTAGAAACTTCTTGATTTATAAATTGTAGCATCGTTTCTTTCATTTTTGTCCAATTTTCTACGTTTATGCAATAACAAACCCTTGTTCCTTCTACATTGCCTTTAATTAGGCCCAAATATTTCAGTTCTTTTAAATGCTGTGATATCGTTGGTTGAGCAAGTCCAATTTCGCTTACTAAATCTCCGCAAACACAAGATTTTATTTTAAACAAGTGTTGTAAAATGGAAACTCTCGCAGGATGTCCAAAAACTTTTGCAAATATCGCAATTTCATTTTGTTCGTCTGTAAACATTTCGGTTTTGGCTAATCCCATTTCATCTTTAATTAGTTCATTGCAATATTACGATGAATAAGCGAGATAGCAAAATTATTTGGTAATGATATGTAATACCATTTGCCTTTTGAAATTACTATAATAAAATGCGTTTTTCTCCTTTCTATTTTAATATAAAAAAAAAGTAGTTAAGGCTAAGCTTTGTTTTTCAATATCATATAAAGAAAAAATGCATTATTTTCTTTTACAGTAATTTTAAGTAATAACTGGTATAAAGTGATTTTTAGTTCTTACTCATTTTAAGAAATTTCTATTAGATACTGCGCATAAGAAGGAATTTTTAATTTATGGGAAGTGCTATTGTTTTTTTCATGTTCAGCGTATATATTTGGGTAAATTAAAATTTACGTGATGATGAAACTAGGAAAATTTACCATTTTAGCCCTCCTGTTTGCTTTAACAACTGCATTTAATGCGGATAAAGCTCTAGAAGCAGACAAAGAAGCTAGTGACATTGTTGGTGTTTGGATGCCCAGCGAAGGCACCGCTTACGTGAAGATTTTTAAAGAAAAAGACAAAGAAAAATACCATGGGAAAATTGTTTGGCTTAAAGAACCAAACGATGCAATGGGGAACCCAAGGAAAGACACCGAGGGTAAGCCAATTTTGAACATGCTTAATTTGAAAAATTTTTTTTTCGAAGATGGAGAATGGGTCGATGGAACCATTTATGATCCAAAAACTGGAAATACCTACTACAGTACTATTGAAATGGTGAATGAAAACAAACTTGAAGTACGTGGCTCTCTAGACCCTTTTGGTCTTATAGGAAGAACGGATACTTGGGTAAGAATGAAAAACGAATAATCCTTCATCATGGCAAAATCTCTAAGGACACTTTTACTCGCATTTTTTCTATTACCCTTAAGTGTCATGGCGCAAGACGACCCACCTATAGAAGAGGAAGACGAGGATGGCGTTGTTGATTATTCAACCTTGGTGCAAACTATCGAAAATAAGGCTTTTGCTTCCTCGCGTGTTATAGGTCAAGTTCCTATAAAACTTTTTTCGTTAGGCTACGATTTTCAAACAGCGCATTCCTTGGAGACGGCACCATTTGTGCCCGCAGGTGCATCAGGAGAAAATGAAATAAACAGCGCACAGGACCTTCGTTTTTTTATTAATTATCCTGTATTTTCAAAAAATTACTTTCTTTTAAACTTGGGATTTAATTATGCAGCAACAAATTATTCGTTTGCTAATCCTACCAGTGCTGCCAGCGACCCTTTGAGTCAAGCCTTGGAAAATAATGGATTGCGAACAATTGGCTTTACTGCAACCGCTTTTAAACCATTGAGTATAAAACGCTTTTTGATTTTTCAGTTTGGCGCCAACCTCAACGGTGATTATTCTATTTCAAACCTGCAATCATTGAATTATACGCGCTATACTGGGGCATTTATTTATGGCATAAAACCAAACGACAGAAAAATGTGGGGTCTTGGTATCAGCAGAACTTATCTTGGTGGCTCGCTGAACTATTTGCCTGTTTACTACATGCTTTACACGGCTAAGAGCGAAAAATGGGGCCTTGAAATGTTGCTTCCTGCTCGTTTTCAATACCGCAGAAATATAAATTCGAAAAACCTGTTACTTCTAGGGTGGGAAATAGAGGGTAATACCTACCGAATTAATAATGATAACAACATTTACAACCTGCCCTATAATGATATGGAACTCAGAAGATCAGAATTGCGCTTTCGGGTTAGTTGGGAGCGGGCAATAACCTCTCAAATATGGATTTCTGCCCAAGCTGGATACCGCTATAATTGGTCATTTGATGTGGATCGAGGCGATTTTTTTCGTCCTTTTGGAGACAATACTCCGTTTTTAGCAGAAACCAACTTAAGCAACCCCGCTTATTTTAATATCTCCATCAATTGGGTGAGTCCTTAAAACGAAAAAAACCGAAAATCGTAGCTTAGAAATTATAAAGAAAACAAAAACAAACCTGATTTTTAATTAAAAACTAGCTCTAAAAAAGGTGTCTAGGTGTTGAAAACTTAAAAACAGTAAAGTACGGATTTCACGTAAATCGGATAATACTAATTATGAATTTAAATAG
>JBGSQM010000015.1:0-10341 GCA_041738035.1 Cellulophaga sp. | reverse complement strand
AGCTTTTTTCATAGGTGTTAATTTTTACAGGTTTGTTAAAAAGTATGTTACTAGGAGAATTAAAGTAATTAATACCAAAAATGTAATGATTGATGTCGCATTTGCAAAATTTACGGTCCAACCCAGATATTTATTGCGTTTTGGCGAAAAAATTCTTTTATCGTCTTTGTTAAAATAAAATAGGCCATACTTCCAGTTTTTGGGATCATTGTGCCACTGTTCTTTTAATTTTTTTATAGACGTATTTTCTGATGACATTTTTTTATTTTAAAGTTAAATAAAGTAATTGTAAGTAACTCATAATAAGGAAATTGAACATCCATAACTTTGCCAGTAAAAGCGAACTCCCGATCGATAACTTTAATTTTGTTGCATTCATCCCCAAAAGGAGCAAAATTAACTACAATTCGCAGAAAAAGTCCAGCCTTTTGGGCCTTTGAAATGACTTTTTCGGCACTCTTTGGTCTAATCTTTTTAAACCGTTTTCATAGCGGATATTCAATAAGGAAAATTAACAATGATAACTTTTGTTATAATTTCTGCTAAAATAAGTGCCAAACAAAAGAATAAAATAGTTAGTCCGCCTTTTGCATTAGAAGCAATTTTATAGCCGTTGAAGAGTAAAATTATATACCAAACTAATGCTACGAGAGATATCAATGCAAAAAGGCTAATTATTATTAATGAGCTTACTGGAATAGCTGCCACATTGATATTTATGGTATCACCAACAATAGCCATCATTTGGTCTGTCGCTTTGGAAATAGTGTTGTTTATATTCAGTAAGGGAACTAAATAATAAGGAATTCTCGCAATCAGCACCGCGTTTAAAATATCTACTGCTCTTGTTTTTTTATTGTGATATTTGGCTAAGAAAAATAGTGCCAAAAATACAATAGCAATATTTACACTATTATCTATAAATGGCTGCCAAAGGTTGATGTCTGTTGCAAAATGCAAATCAAAAGCACCATCAAAACGAACATAAAAGGCATAAGCCAATAAGGATCCTATGATTGTCGCAGGAATACCAATCCCTAACAAGGTATTTTCTTGGTATTTTTTAAAGGGATTAAAAAGTATGGTTTTCATAGTTTTGATAGGTTGGGTTGTAGTTTTTCAATAATATCATCTAGCTTATTCCGCATGGTAGGATAACTGATTTCCATTTGCAAAGCCATTTTTTTTAGACTTCCACTATGCAATACAAATTGAAGTATAAAATCTTGATCTTCTTGCGGCAATTGCATTAATTTAGGCAACAGATAACTACCAGAAATTACGGTATCGCATTTTAAGCAGGAAAGCTGGCTCACATTCAAATGTTGTTCGCAGCTTGGACATTTGATGGGTAATCTACTCATTACAAAAATGATTAATTCTAATGTAAAGGTATTAATTATTTTAATAAAATTAAAATAATTATTTATAAAGTTAAAGTAATATTTAATATTATTTATATTAAATTTTGCGTCTTAGTTCGAGTCGCACAGCATTCTTGGGTCTTAATTAAAAAAATGGATTAATTATGTTTAAATGCCTTCGTTTTCTTTTTATCAGGATTTTTAAAAAGTCGCTTTAAAAAACCATCTCTCTTAACCCCATCACAAGCTAATTTAGCAAGCACATCAGCATTTGGCGCTTCAAACCTAGCTTTGGTGATTGCTGAAAACTTTTCGTCCTTATTCAGTTTTTGCATAAAAAGCGCAAACATAGGCAGTGCAGCATTGGCTCCCTGCCCTAAACTAGTACTTTTAAAACCGAGTTCATAATTATCGAGTCCCACCCAAGTAATATGTACTAATTTTGGGGTTATACCCACAAACCAAGCATCTTTATTGTCTTGTGTAGTACCCGTTTTGCCAGCAATAGCATTCGGTAATTTGTAAGTATTTCTAATTCTTGATGCGGTACCGGAGTTGATGGTGCTTTTCATCATTTCGAGCATGATTTGTCTAGTTTCTGTTGAAAAAGCTTCATTAACGTTGATTTCAGGGTTAAAAACATGTAAAATGGAATCTTTGCTGTTGGCTATTTTGTCAATTAAATAGGGGCTAACAGGTTTGCTTTTATTCACATAAGCGGCATAAGCACCAGCAAGTTCCGTAATTTTTATTTCTCCAGTCCCTAAAGCTAAGGAAGGTTCCTCCGGTAGATTTTCAGTAATACCCATTTTATGAGCTTGCCTGATTACATTTAAAACGCCCACTTCTTCCAGTACTTTTACGGCTATGGTGTTAACGCTATTGCTCAAGGCTTCTTCCATAGAATAGTTTAAGTACGCCTCTTCTTTATTGCCAGAATTACTGGGCGACCATCCTTTTAAATTTTTATACGCCACTTCTTGTGCCGAAAAATAGGTACAGGGAAAAATGCCATTTTCTAAAGCTGCGGTATAAACAAAAGGTTTAAAAGTAGAGCCTACTTGGCGTTTACTTTGTGAAATATGATCGTATTTATAATATTTAAAATTAGCCCCGCCAATCCAAGTTTTTACTGCTCCTGTTTGTGGGTCTATGGCTAAAGAACCCGTATTTAAAAACTTCATATAATGTTGAATACTATCTATGCTGCTAGCTTCCACCGTTTTTTCGCCTTCCCAGTCTGCCAAAATCATGTTTTTTTTACGACTGAGCGAATCCATGATTTGTTGCTCTGAATATTCTTTTGCCTTAAATTGTTTGTAGGCCGAAGTTCTTTTTAAAAGCTTAGTAATCAATTTTTTATCGGTTAACCATGGTGCATTTTTACCGTAGCTCTTTTCAAAATCTTTTTGTAAAACAGACAAATGCTCTACCATCGCTTTTTCTGCTAAAACCTGCATCTTATAATCTAAAGTGGTATAAATTTTTAAGCCCGAGGTGTAAATATTATAGTCCTTGCCTATCTCGCGCTCACTTTTACTCCATTTTAGTAATTGCTTTCTAACTTCTTCTCTAAAGTAAGGGGCTAATCCATCGTTATAATTAAATTCTTTATAGTCTAACTTTAATGGAATTATCAACAAACTATCTTTTTCATTTTCTTTTAAAAAATTATTTACAAACATGGCTTGCAAGACCAAATTTCTCCGTTTTAAACTATTTTCGGGAAAAATTCTGGGATTGTAACCATAAGTCGCTTTTAGCATTCCGACTAAAACCGCAGCTTCTTCCGTAGTCAGATTTTTGGTTTTTTTATTAAAAAATTTTAAAGAGGCACTTTCAATACCAAAGGTATTATCGCCAAAACTTACAGTGTTTAAATAATGATATAAAATTTCTTCCTTAGAATAACGATCTTCTAATCGCAAAGCAATAATCATTTCTTTGAGTTTGTCAACTACCAAATTGGTTGACTTTCTTTCTTTTCTTGGATATAAATTTTTTGCTAATTGCTGCGTAATGGTGCTTCCACCGCCCGCACTTTGGTCTTGCATAAGAATAGATTTTACAGCTACACGAACTAAACTTTTATAATCTATTCCTTTATGCTGGTAAAAACGTTCGTCTTCAATCGAGATTAAGGCATGTAAAAGTGTTTTAGGGAACTCTTCATAAGCAATTGGTTGCCGATCAAACACATAATATTTTCCAATTAAAGTACTATCGGCCGAATAAACCTCACTTGCTTTTTGATATTCTAATTGAGATAATTCTTTTTTGTCTGGAAGCTTTCCCCAAAGACCCAAATATACTGAAAACCAAAAAAGTAAGAAACCAGTAAATAGAGCCAGTATGGCAATGAGACTATACCTTGCAATAGGAGATTTTATTTTTTTTAGTATCAATCTTAATAATTTTATGTTAATTCGTTTAAAAGTATATACGTGTTAGTAGCGTTTAAAGTTCTATTCTCTATTTTTGACCAATATATTAAGGTCAAAGATTGACGAAATTTTTTAACAATGAAGAAAATATCCATTTTATTAGTAACGCTATGCGTTCAATTTGCATTTTGTAATGAGTACGATTGGTCCAAAACTGGACACAGAACTACAGGCGAAGTGGCGCAACGCCACCTAACAAAAAAGGCTAAAAAAGCTATTTTAGAAATTTTAGACGGACAAAGTTTGCCTTTAGTTTCTACTTACGGAGATGATATAAAAGCCGATAAAAGCTTTAGTAAGTTTAGCGCTTGGCATTATGTAAATTTTCCAGCTGATAAAAAATATACTGACGTGGCACCAAGCAAAGATGATGATATTGTTATGGGGATTGAAAAATGTATCGCTGTTGTTAAAGATGAAAGCAGCAGCAAAGAAGACAGGGTTTTTTATTTAAAATTTTTGGTGCATTTGGTAGGCGACTTGCACCAACCGATGCACGTAGGGCGCGAAGAAGATAAAGGCGGGAACGATATTCAAGTGCAATGGTTTGGAAGAGGCACTAACTTGCACCGACTTTGGGACAGTAATATGATAGATGATTATGGTATGAGTTATACGGAATTAGCGGATAATTTACCAGAATTGGATAAAAGTGAAATTAAAGAAATTCAAAAAGGAGATGTGTATAATTGGGTAGAAGAGTCTCAGGATTTAGCAAATGAATTGTATGGCTCTGTTCAAGTAGGAGAGAAGTTAGGGTATCAATATGGTTACAAATATTGGAGCTTGGTAGAAACACAACTTCAAAAAGGAGGATTGAGGTTGGCGAAAGTGTTGAATGAAATTTTTGGGTAAATTTTAGTCCTTTCTTTTCATTAGACATTTTATAGGCCGTCTCAAAAAATGAGGCGGTTTTTTATGTTTTTATTTTTATTTTTATTTTTCTTCAATTCTATAGAAATACGCTAAAATTTTTAAATGTTAAAATAAATAAATTTCAGCAGTTGACTATTTTTTTTGAATTAATAATATAAATTTAACATAGAAACCTTTAAAAACTATATTTTTTTGTGCAACGATGAATTTTTATTAAAAGTAAAATTTATTTATGTTAAAGTTTAGATAATATTTAACAAATAATTTAAATTTGGCGTTACTAATTCAAAAACTAAAGTTAAATGAAATCAAAATTAACATGGGTTTTAACACCATTGTTGGTGTTATTTATGAGTTTTGCGCTGGCACAAAGCAAAACTATTACAGGTACAGTAACAGATCAGTCTGGTCTGCCTTTACCTGGCGTTTCAGTATTAATTGTAGGATCTACAAGCGGTACGCAAACAGATTTTGACGGTAATTATTCCATAAACGCTAGCGTAGGGCAGCAGTTAAGGTTTAGTTATATCGGTCAAAAAACTGCTGAAAGAGCAGTTGGTGCAACCAATACAATTAATGTTCAATTAGAAGAAGACGCACAGGCCTTAGATGAGGTAGTGGTAGTTGGTTACGGTGTTCAACGTAAAAGAGACTTAACGGCTGCGGTTTCAACTATTAAAGGTGATGCGATTGCAAACCTAATTACACCTAGCTTTGAACAGCAACTAGCGGGTAGAGCTGCTGGGGTTCAAATTACTACCCAATCAGGGATTGTTGGTGAAAGACCTAGAATTAGAATTCGTGGTATCGCTTCTATTAGTTCTGGAACTTTTCCATTAATTGTTGTTGATGGTATTCCAATTTTTACTGGTGAAAGTGGTGGATATGCCGACACTAACCCATTAGCGGAAATCAACCCTAATGATATAGAGTCTTATGATGTATTAAAGGATGGGGCTGCTACTGCTATTTATGGTTCAAGGGCTGCCAACGGGGTAATTTTAATTACTACTAAAAGAGGTAAAGAAGGTACAGTGTCTATAAATTATAATACTTCTCTTGGTTTTGCTAGACCTATCAATACTTTTGATTTGTTAAAAACACAAGATTTCATTACCATTAATAATGAGAAACGAACCAATCGCAACAGAACTTCTTTGTGGGCTGCTGGTAATGATTTTGAAACAGATTGGCAGGCTGAGGTTTTGAACAATAATGCTTTTCAGCAAGATCATAACTTATCTTTTTCAGGTGGAACTCAAAAAACACAATTTTTCACTTCTATTGGTTATAATGAAATTGAATCGGTAGCTAAACCGAATTCTCAAAGCAGAATATCTTTTCGTTCAAACATTGACCAAAAAATTAAAGATTGGTTGAGTGTAGGTGTAAGCGCTGGGGTTACCAGAACAGAAACTTTTGGTTTAAATACGGGAGCCAATTCCTTATCTGGAAATATTTTTAACGCTACTCGTCAACATCCAAACGTATCTCCTTTTGATGCCAACGACCCAACAGGTTTTAACTTGGATGATGTTTTTCCTGATAGAATGGGCAGAGGATCTAACTTAGAGATTATTGGAGATAATATACCGAATATTGCTTTTGTTCTCGCTAATAATCAAGAAACAAGTAGAACAAATCGTTTAATAGGTAATTTCTATATGGACATTAAGCCTGTTTCTACCGTTAATTTTAGAACTCAGGTAAGTATTGACAATGCAAATGCTAACGGTTTATTGTATTGGAGTCCAGTACATGGTGATGGCTTTGGTTCTAATGGTCGTGTTCAAAACAATTTCACCGAAATAATCAACTGGAACTGGCAAAATGTATTGAGCTATAATGAAACCTACGGGGAAGATCATAATGTATCTGCAACCTTAATTAACGAATACCAAAAAAGAAATATTAAAACTTTCTTTGGATCAGGTACAGATTTAAGTAATGACTTTTTTAGTCGAAATTTAGTATCTGGAACTTTCGGTGTGCAAGGCTCTGGGGGTGGTTTTACTCAAAATGGAATTATATCTTTTGCGGGTAGGTTAAATTATAACTACAAACAAAAATATTTTATTCAAGGAAGTTTACGTAGAGACGGTTTATCTGCTTTACCAGACGCTAATAAATTTGGTGTTTTCCCAGGAGCTTCTGCAGGTTGGACTGTAAGTAGAGAAGGTTTTATGCAAGGTATAGAAAATGTAGTATCTGAGTTTAAGATTAGAGGTTCTTATGGTAAAGTAGGAAATACGGAGATTGGAAATTATCCTTATTTTGGACTTTACGGCTCCTCTCAATATGGTAACAACAATGGTATTGCTTATGTGCAGTTCGGAAACAATAATTTATTGTGGGAAACTAGTGAAAAGATTGATATTGGAGCTGACTTGAGCTTATTTAAAAATAAATTCTCGTTAACTTTTGATTACTTTAGAAATACGACTGACGATTTAATTTTGGCCTTAGAAACACCACAATCTTTTGGTATTCCTGGTAACAGTTACGATACCAATATTGGTAAAGTACAAAATTCAGGTCTAGAATTTGCAGCCAATGCTGTTTTATTTGACAAGGAATTTAAATGGAATGTTTCTGCGAATATTTCTTTTATAGACAATGAGGTTCAAGAATTGGTAAATGGTCAAGACCGTATTGGAACGAATACCATTACTCGTGAAGGAGAGTCTATTAATTCTCTTTATGGTTACAGATATGGTGGTGTAAACCCAGCCAATGGTAATCCAATCTATTTTAAAGCAGATGGTACTCGCGTACAGGCTTTATTACCAGGTGCTGGCTATGCGGTATTCAACGAGGCTAACCCTGCGGATGTTTCTGTGCCTGGTTCTATTAGTGCCACCACAGATAGAGAAATTTTAGGACAATCCCTTCCGAAATATTTTGGTGGTTTTAATTCTAGCATGTCTTACAAAAACTTCGATTTTGGTTTTCTTTTCCGTTTTAGCGGTGGAAATAAAATTTTCAATGCTACCCGTAGAGAATTGCTAAATACAAATTTCGCAAACAATAGCACCGAAATCTTAGGTAGATGGCAAAGTGTGGATAATCCAGGCGACGGTTCTACACCGAGGTTATATGATTCTTCTAACCCTACCAGTAATCTAACTTCAGTGGCTACTACTAGATTCTTGGAGGATGGCGATTTTATCAGACTAGATAACATTACCCTAGGTTATTCTTTACCTAAAAGCGTTACAGAGCAGATTGGGATTTCAAAAATGAGAATGTTTATACAGGGACAAAATCTTTGGACGATTACCAATTACAGAGGTTTAGATCCTGAAATGGAAGCTGCTGGTGTAGATAATAATGGAACTCCAATGCAGAGTATATTTTCTTTTGGCCTGAATGTTGGATTTTAATAAAATATAAAAAACATGAAAAAAATACATAAAAATAAATTTTCAGCATTAAAATATGTTTTAATGGCTGTGATTAGTTTCGGTTCTTTTAATAGTTGTACAGATGATAATGTAATAGCCTTAGAACCGTTTAATCAGCTTTCAGAAGGTGCGGCGTTTACTACTCCTGCCTTGATACAGTTATCGGTTACAGGGATGTACAATGCCGCGCAAATTGGTGCTTATGCAGGAGCAGGCGGTCGAGGCTATCCTTTTGGGGCAGCTTTTGTACAACAAGGAGATAACAGAGGTGAAGACGCTGTGAACATCGCTACTTTTTACCAATTGACCTACACAGCAACTTATGACCCTACTACAGCAAACAATGTTTTTTACTGGAGTGATACTTACCGTTTAATTAACAGAGCAAACCTTGTTTTAGAAGGTGTTGAAACTGCTGTAGCCAATGGCGTTATTACTCAAGCAGTAGCTGATGACTATATTGGCCAAGCTAAATTTTTAAGAGCTATTGCACATCAAGAATTAATGTGGCATTTTGCAAAGCCTTACAATGATACTCCTGGGGCTACACATCCTGGAATACCTTACCGTGATTTTGCTGTTAATACTACTGAGGCCATTGATTTAGCCTTAACATTAGGTCGCAATACGGTAGCAGAATGTTATGCAAGAATAATAGCAGATTTAAATGATGCCGAAGCTCTACTGAGAACTAAAGCACAAAGAGGTGGTGTTTTAGGGATTGTAAGAGCAACCAAAGAGGCGGCAATTGCCTATAAAACTAGGGCTTATTTGCACATGCGCAACTGGCCTATGGTGATTACCGAAGGGGTTAAATTAAATGGTGTTTATACACTTGCATCCACGCCTAATGGTGTTTTTGGTGATGCTGGTTATAATAATACAGAGTCTATTTTTTCAATGGAAAATACTGCCTTGAATAACCCTGGTGTTAATGGTGCTTTAGCATCTCAATACAACCGTAGAGGCTTGGTATCTATGAGCCCAATTATTTGGAGAAACCCAGCTTGGTTAACAGACGATAGAAGAAGAGAAGAAGGAGTATTGGTTAGAACAGTTGGTGGGGTAAAATATACCAACAAATATAAAGATGGAGTAACTTACACGGATCCTTCTCCTGTTATTCGTTATGCAGAAGTATTGTTAAATATGGCTGAGGCCTATGCGCGTACTCCTGGAAGTGAAGGCTTAGCACTAACTTCTTTAAATACAGTTAGAAACAGGTCTTTGGCAACTCCTGCAACACAAGCCTATACATCTGCTTCTTTCCCAACGCCTGCAAGTTTGGTTCAAGGAATTATTACCGAAAGAAGAATTGAGTTTGTAATGGAGGGTAGAAGATGGCCAGATATTCACAGACTACAAGGTGATAATCTTGCTCCAATAGTGGGTATTCCGGCAAAAGTTGCTAATGGTACTCCTCCAGCTGCGGCTTTCACATTGGGAACACCTTATACAGGTCCTTTTGGAGTAGAAGCTTTTCCATATAGTGCAAAAGAGTTCTTATGGCCAATACCGCAACAAGAAATAAATAATAATCCTATTATGGCTGAACAACAGAATCCAGGTTGGTAAGCTTATAGGAGTTTAAAGTTTGAATTATGTCTAAAAAAAGGCTGTCTATTTTATAGGCAGCCTTTATTTTTTAAGATAAGTAGTAATACCAATTATGAATTTAAATAAGCCCAATAATTGGTTTCTATTGCGCCCATATTTCAATAAAAAATAGAACCATAGCTAATACTATGCTTTGATTTTCTATTTCATCTGAACACAATATAATTCAAATTCTTTAGACCTATTTAAATTCATAATTGGTATAAATGCAATTTCATACTGATGTTAACAATCATTTAATACCATTTTTTTTAAACATAAAACATAGGTTTTTTGTTTCATATGGCAGAACTGCTTTTTTATGATATCAATAATGTTGTAGCCAAATGCAACTGTGATTGCCAACTGCCTGTGCCAGATGTTACCGCTAACTGCCTTATGGCTACAATTATTTTTTACTTTATTTGGGTTTATAGAATCACCCTAAACGTTAAATTTATCCGTTCTTGAATAGGTTTAGCAGTTTTCGGAATTTGGTGCAGCCAGTGGTGTTGGGTTTCGCCTTTCATCAGTAAAAGACTTCCGTGTTCTAAGAGAATTTTGTGTTTTAAGTTTTTGTTAGTTCTGTGCTTTAAATGAAAAAACCGTTCCTGACCAAAGGTAACCGAAGCAATAACAGGATTTAAGCCCAACTCT
>JBGSQM010000014.1:0-23777 GCA_041738035.1 Cellulophaga sp. | reverse complement strand
GACCACTTTTATTATGTAGTAACAGGTTGTATTTATTATTATAAGTTGGACGAAGGCGAGCAAAAAGTATTAGAATTTTATACCGATGACCTCTTTTTTACCGATTTACCCGCCTATGTTAAAAGCACTGCTTCCCATTATTATCTAAAGGCTTCCGAGGCTACTGTAGTTTATGCTATAAAAAAATCTGATGCGGAGAATTCTTTTGAAAAGTCGCACCAATTAGAGCGTTTTGGTCGCTTGTCCATGCAGGAGGCATTTATGAAAATCTTCACCAGAGTAGAGCGCTTTAATAGTCGTACTAACGAAGAACGATATTTGCGTTTGTTGGAAAAACGCCCAGATCTTTTTCAACGCGTGCCTCAATATTTGATTGCTTCCTATTTAGGTCTAACTCCAGTTGGACTTTCAAAACTTAGAAAACGTTTGGGAAAAGGATAGTTTTTTCAGTTTGATATTATAATACCAGTAATTTCAAATGGTATAATCACAGCTACTGTAAACAAACAATACCATTTTGTCTTCAATTTAATCTCTAAGGGTTTAATTCCCCGCTGCGTTCATCGTTTTCCTTTTTTTTGGAATTTGAATTTTTTTTCGAATTTGATTACTTGCATGCCTGGATTGAGATAATTCATTAATCTCATCAGAAATGATGATTCCCATTTTATTAAACTAGTATAATGAGATTCCTAATAATTAATCCTAACTTGACCTCTTTAATCTTTAATTTAATTGTTATGGCCAATACGTATATAGAAATGGAAACCCTCAAATTTTTGTTGTTTAAAGTTCACGATCTTAAAAGCGTATTAGAGCAGGAAAGGTTTTCAGAATATGATGAAGCGTCTATGGCCATGATGCTAGACGCCGTAAAGGATTTTTCAGATAAAGAGCTCTATCCTTATTTTAGGGAGATGGACGAAAATCCCGCACACTTTAAAGATGGAGAAATCATAGTACATCCGCAGGTAAATAAATATATGAAAGCAGGAGGTGAAATGGGTTTTTTATCCGGACCATTCTCGTATGAAGCTGGTGGTATGCAAATGCCTTCAATGGCAATAAATGCTTCCGCCTTTATTCAGGAAGCAGCCAATAATCACTTACCAGGCTATATAGGTCTGACCATTGGAGCAGCGGAATTGATTGTGCATTTTGGAAATCAATTTATTAAAGACACCTACGTGCCCAAAATGATGCTTGGCGAATGGGGCGGTACCATGTGCCTCACCGAACCGCAGGCTGGTAGCTCGCTATCGGATATTGTTACTACTGCCGTGCCTGATGGAGATTCCTATAAAATAAACGGACAAAAAATATTTATCTCTGGAGGGGATTATAAAGGTGCTGAAAACATTGTACACCTGGTTTTAGCGCGAATAAAAGGAGCGCCAGCAGGAACAAAGGGAATTTCACTTTTTGTTGTGCCGAAAAACCGACTCGACAAAGACGGTAATCTGGAAGATAATGATGTAGCCACGGTTGGTGATTTTCAAAAAATGGGTCAAAAAGGCTATTGTACAACACACCTGTTTTTTGGAGACAAGGAAGACTGTAGCGGTTGGTTGGTTGGCGAACCCAACCAAGGCTTAAAGTATATGTTTCTGATGATGAACGGCGCAAGAATTGCCGTTGGTCGAGGTGCTGCGGCAATCGCTACAGGTGCGTATCATGCATCGGTTAGCTACGCAAAAGAAAGACCTCAGGGTCGGGAGCTACAAAGAACAGGTAAAAAAGACGCCTCTCAAGAACAAACTCTCATCATTAATCACCCCGATGTACGCAGAATGCTGCTCTTGCAAAAGGTAATAACAGAAGGATCTTTAAGCTTGGTTTTTTTAACTTCCCGATATCAAGATCTTTCCCAATCGCTTCCAGATGCGGAAAGTAGGGAGAAATACAAGTTGTTGTTGGAAATATTGACCCCGGTAGTTAAGACCTACCCCTCTGAAATGGGCATTACTTCTGTTAATAATGGGGTACAAGTACTAGGGGGTTATGGTTTTTGTTCCGATTATATTTTGCAACAATATTTACGGGATATCCGTATCTCGGCCATTTATGAAGGAACCACAGGCATACAATCCCAAGACCTTTTGGGAAGAAAAATTACCATGGAAAACGGCAAAGCACTGCAATTACTTTCTGAAGAAATGATGAACTCTATCAAAGAAAGCATTATGCATGATTCCTTGCGACCATTGGCAGAAAAATTAGGCAGTAAACTAGAATTAACCCAAAAAGTGCTACAATCTCTTATGGGCTATGCAATGAAGGGTGATTATCAGCGGTTCTTGGCAGACGCCACACCCTTTATGGAATTTTTTAGTACCATCGTCATAGCTTGGCAATGGTTGGATATTGGCCGTGAGGCACAAAAAGCATTGGTCACTGGGGATACTACTTTCAGTACCGAATTTTACGAAAACAAAATCCACGCCATGCAGTTTTATTTTAAATACGAACTCCCCAAAACAACAGGCCTTTCCGAGATATTGATGGATAAACAGGCATTGACATTGAATACAGAGAAGCAGGTGTTTGCATAAATTAGAGCCAAGAAGAAAGAGCCAAGAGTGGAGAGTCAGGAGCCAAGAGAAAAGATAAAAGTCGAATGTCGAATGTCGAATGTCTAAAGCAATAAAGAAGAAAGTAGTAAAATTTTATGAATCTTAGGCTGGAAAGTATATCATCTTTATGAATCTTGAACAATTGACGAACCTTTGACTTTAAATATTTTTTATCCAAAATAGACAAACCTTGAACTTTAAGCATTTTATACCAACACCCAAAAACCCAACAATTAAAATGAGCATAAAATCAAAATTCGATCTAACAGGAAAAGTGGCCATCGTCACCGGTTCAAGCAAGGGGATAGGGTTTTCCATCGCCAAAGGTCTTGCGGAGAACGGGGCCAAAGTTGTCATTAGTAGTAGAAAACAAGAGGCTGTGGATGCTGTAGCGAAGGAGTTTAATGAAGCTGGATTAGAAGCCATAGGAATAGAATGTCATATTGGTGACGCTGCCCAAAGGGAGCAACTGATAGACAAAACGATGGAGGCCTATGGAAGAATAGACATCCTGGTCAACAACGCTGCCATAAATCCGTTTTACGGGCCATTAGAATCGGCAGGGGAGGAAGTGTTCGATAAAATTATGAACGTAAACGTTAAGGCGCCTTGGATGCTTTCCAATTTGGTATTGCCGCATATGAAAGCCAATGGTAGCGGTAGCATTATCAACATTGCATCAGTCGAAGGCATACATCCCGGATTTCGATTGGGACTCTATAGTATGACAAAATCTGCGGTGATTATGCTTACGAAGAACCAAGCAAAGGAGTGGGGCAGATACGGCATCCGTTCCAATGTGGTCTGTCCAGGGTTGATTAAAACAAAATTCAGCGAAAGTCTGTGGTCCGATGAAAAATTGGTTGCACAATATACCAGTATCATTCCTTTGAAAAGGGTTGCAGAACCTGATGAAATGGCCGGAATAGTCATGTTATTGGCGTCTGATGCAGGCTCTTATATGACGGGTGGAGTGTATGCTGCGGATGGAGGTTATTTAATTTCAGGTTAATAAAAATGAATTATGAATTTTGACTACACCGATAAATCAATAGCACTTCAAGAAAAATTGAGGAATTTTATGGAAACCCATGTTATCCCAATTGAAAAGGAGGTGGAGTTGTTCCATCAAAATCCGGAAAATAGCTGGAAACGTTGGCCTGGCATGGAAGCCTTAAAACAAAAGGCCAAAGATGCTGGACTTTGGAATGTTTTTCTACCCGCTTCATACGGAGCACTTAGCCCGGGACTTACCAATTTAGAATATGCCCCTTTAGCAGAAATCATGGGACGCATCCTTTGGTCGTCTGAAATCTTTAACTGTAGCGCTCCCGATACGGGAAACATGGAGGTACTCGCCAAATATGGCACTCAAGAGCAACAAGAAAAATGGCTAAAACCTTTAATGAACGGAGCTATTCGTTCGGCTTTTTTAATGACCGAGCCCGAGGTTGCTTCATCTGATGCCACCAACATTGAAACCGCTATTATTGCCGACGGAAATGACTATGTCATCAATGGTCGCAAATGGTGGTCTTCTGGCGCGATGGACCCCAATTGCAAAATAGCCATCGTGATGGGGAAGACTAATTTTGATGCACCGCGGCATGTACAACAAAGTATGATTTTGGTACCCCTGGATACCCCAGGGCTAAAGATTGAAAGAGCGCTGAGTGTTTTTGGGTATACCGATTCTCCAGAAGGTCACGCTGAAATCATTTTAGACAATGTTCGCGTACCCAAATCCAATTTACTATTAGGTGAAGGAAGAGGTTTTGAAATCGCACAGGGCCGTTTAGGTCCGGGCCGTATTCATCATTGTATGCGGTTAATAGGCATGGCACAGCGGTCTTTGGAAATTATGTCGGAACGTACCGTACAAAGAAAACCTTTTGGTAGAACCTTGGATACTTTTAGTAGTATAAGACAAGATATCGCCCTTTCTGCCTGTGAGATAGAACAGACGCGTTTGTTGGTGTTATCCGCGGCGGATAAAATGGATAAAGTGGGAAATAAAGAGGCTAAGGATTTAATTGCCATGATAAAAATTATCACACCTCAAATGGCTTTGAGGGTTATTGACAGAGCTATTCAGATTTTAGGTGGAAAAGGGATCGGGAGCGATACACCATTGGCACATTTCTATGCAGCGGCACGGACGCTTCGTTTGGCCGATGGCCCAGATGAGGTTCATATGAGTCAACTAGGAAAAAGTACAATAAATAAGTATGTAAAAAAATAGAATGTCTAACGAAAAAAACTTAAAACCGGTACGGGAAGGCGAGGAAATCAATGAGGTTAAACTCAAGGATTTTTTGTTAGAAAATGGTTTAATGACAGGCGTGCATAACGAATTAAAAGTAAAACAATTCACCAATGGGTATTCTAACCTCACCTATCAACTTGAAATTGAGGATAAGGAATATGTTTTACGAAGACCGCCCTTTGCGGCCCCAAAACGTGGGCATGATATGGGACGTGAATTTAAGGTATTACAGCACTTAAATCCTGTTTATGATAAGAGTCCTAAAGTGTATATCTTAAATGAAGACCCTAAAATTATAGGAGCTCCGTTTTATATTATGAAGAAGGTCAACGGAGAGATTCTTACGGCTTCATCTGCACTTAGTAAACAAGTTTCCCCCGAGGAATTTAAAATCATTTCCGATACTTGGGTCGATGCCTTTGCAGAATTTCACGATATCGATTATAATGCGGCAGGACTTTCTGAATTAGGAAAACCCGAAGGTTACGTAGAACGTCAAGTACATAATTGGGGCAAGCAGTATCTGGCCGCGGCAACCGATGAAGTGCCGGCAGCACAAAAGGTTATGACGTGGATGAGTGAAAATCAACCTAAAAAATATGGTCATACCCTTATTCACAATGATTTTAAATATGACAATGTGGTATTTGAAGATGATCGATGGAAGAAGATTTCAGCTGTTTTAGACTGGGAAATGTGTACATTAGGCGATCCTTTGATGGATTTGGGAACTTCCTTAGCGTATTGGACAACAGCAATTGACCCAGATTTTATTAAGCAAGGACTTCCTTCTCCTACGGTGATGAAAGGCAATCCCTCAAGAACAGAGATAGTACAGCGCTATGCTTTAAAAAGCGGGAGAAATATCGATAATCTTACCTTTTACTATGCTTACGGACTTTTTAAGATAGCCGTAATTGCCCAACAGATTTATTATCGATACAAGCATGGCCATACGAGTGATCCCAAGTTTGCGAATTTAAATAAGGCTTCAGCTTTATGTTGTAATACCGCATGGCAGGCTATTCAGAAAAATCAAATAGATAATTTGTACTAACTAAGAAAGAGCACTAAAAAAAAATTTATCCACCAAAACTAAAAAAATGAATTTAAAAGACAAAGTAGTTGTAATTACGGGAGCGGGAAGTGGCATAGGAGCAGCAACGGCAAAACTTTTTGGTGAGTATAAGGCAAATGTAATGGTCTCCGATATTAATTTGGAAAGTGCAGAAAAGGTAGCAAATGAAATCCGAAATAATGGGGGAAGTGCCTCAGCCATAGTAACGGATGTAACTCAGTATGAGCAGGTGGAGAAATTACTGCAAGCGGTAATCGATAAGCATAATCGTATTGATGTTATGGTAAACAATGCTGGAATTGGCGGTAAACATCAAGCAAGAACGGCAGAACATTCGCTTGACGATTGGCATAATGTAATAGCTGTGAATCAAACAGGCGTTTTTTATTGTATGAAACTTGCTATAAAACAGATGGTAAAACAGGGACACGGTAATATCGTTAACGTTGCTTCTTTAGCAGGCTTAAAAGCGTCAGGAAATAACCTTTCGTATGCTGCTAGTAAATTCGCAGTGGTAGGAATGACAAAATCTTCCGCCTTGGAGTATGGCAGAAAAAATATCAGAATTAATGCGGTATGCCCCGGGTTTACACATTCGGCTTTATTAGAACAATTACTAGCTGCAAGCCCCGATATGGGCGATAAATTAAAACGAATTATACCCATGGGCAGGTTTGGAGAGGCGGAAGAAATTGCGGAGGCTATTTGCTGGTTGGCATCGGAAAATTCCAAATTTGTGACTGGGCAGACAATAACCTTAGACGGGGGCACCTCCTTATAAAACTAAATTATGAATACATTAAAACTTACGGAAAAAGAAAACTATGTCATAGTTCAAATGAACCGGGGAAAGGTAAACGCCATAAATTTAGAAATGGTGAACGAGTTAAAGACGGTTTTCAAAAAGATAGAAGAAGACCCTAAGGTGATGGGCGTAATTTTAACAGGTCAACCAAACTATTTTTCTGCGGGATTAGATTTGATTGAAATGTACCAATATAATGAAAAGCAAATTCAGGAATTTTTTACTGCTTTTGGAGGGCTGTATCTACAATTGGTACAGTTTAAAAAACCTTTTATTGCCGCTATAACAGGACATTCTCCAGCGGGCGGCTGCGTTTTAGCGGTTACTAGCGATAATCGGTATATGGCGGAAGGTGATACCTATGTTATTGGTTTAAACGAGGTGGCTGTAAATATTCAAATTAGTCAAAACCTCACGGAAATCTATGCTTTTTGGTTGGGTGATGGCTTAGCACATCGTTATATTTTAGAAGGTAAATTATTAAACGGAAAGGAAGCATTGGCTGCTGGTCTGGTAGATGAATTAGTTCCCTTGGATGCTGTTTTGGAACGTTCTGAAAAACAGATGAAACACTATTTGAAAGCAAATCAAGAAATCTTGTTGAATACCAAGACAAAACTCCGAAAGCACCTTTGGGATAAACTCGATTTAAATCCGGAGAACGCCTTGAAAGAAGCATCCATATTGTGGTGGAAACCTGAAATTAGGTCCAAGATGAAGGCCTATGTAGAAAGTTTTACCAATAAAAACAAAAATTAGATAAATCAAACAAGATGAACAAACAACAGGTATTTGTAAAGAGACCGGTAGGAGTAGCAGATGCTTCCACTTGGTCCTTAGAAACAAACCCAATCCCAGAACTGGAGGAAGGGCAGGTCTTAGTAAAAAATCATTATATATCTCTTGACCCCGCCATGCGTGGATGGATGAATGAGGGAAAATCTTATATCGCCCCAGTGGAAATTGGTGCTGTTATGCGAGCAGGTTCAGTGGGCGAGGTCATACAAGTAAAAAATCACCCAAAGTTTAAGGTGGGAGACTTTATTTCAGGGCATGGAGGTGTGCAACAATATGTTGTGACGGATGGAAAAGGATATTATAAGGTTGACCCAAAATTAGCACCCCTACCTACTTATATTGGAACTCTGGGAATGCCAGGAATGACCGCTTATTTCGGAATTTTGGAAGTAGGCAAAATTAAGGAAGGAGATGTTGTTGTGGTTTCTGGCGCAGCTGGCGCAGTAGGCAGTATTGTAGGACAAATAGCCAAGATAAAGGGATGTACCGTAATTGGCATAGCTGGTGGCGCGGATAAGTGTAAATATGTGGTTGATACTTTAGGCTTTGATGCTTGTATCGATTATAAAAATGAAGATGTAGCAGCGCGGTTGAAGCAAGAATGTCCCAAGGGATTGGATGTTTATTTTGATAATGTTGGAGGGGAGATTTTAGACGCGGCATTAGCTAGGTTACGAATGCATGCCAGGGTGGTTATTTGCGGGGCAATTTCCCAGTATAACAACAAGCAACATATGAAAGGTCCAGCCAATTACCTTTCTTTATTAGTCAATAGGGCCACCATGCAAGGAATGGTAGTTTTTGATTGGGCCGAAAGGTATGGCGAAGCAGGTCAACAAATGGGTAAATGGATGGCAGAAGGCAAGTTGAAAACCCGAGAGGATATTTATGAAGGCATAGAGAATTTTCCAGAGACCTATAACCGACTTTTCTCTGGCGACAAATTAGGTAAACTAGTGTTAAAGGTGATAGAGGATTAATTTTTGAAGTGTCAGGAGTAAGGATTCAGGAGGCAAGAAGCAAGTTTCAAGAAGTAAGTTTCAAGAAGTAAGATCAATAGTCCCCGTCCATACTAGAATTAACAGGGTGCCAAGCCGGAGGCGAGTGGAGTCGGGAACTTTGGAAAATGAATAGCAGTAATGGTATAATTAGTTGAAGAAATGAAAGCAATACGATGTAAAACTTATGGTCCACCTTCCAATTTAAAATTAGAGGAAATAGCTTCTTTGCACGCGGGTCTAAAGGAAGTAGTGGTACAAGTAAAAGCTTGTGGACTAAATTTTCCGGATACGCTCATCATTCAAGGCTTGTATCAATTTAAACCGGAGCTGCCATTTACTCCGGGAAGCGATATAGCAGGGGTCGTCAAGGAAATCGGAGAAGAAGTAAAACACCTGAAAATTGGCGATGAAGTTTTTGGCTTTGTAGCCCATGGAGGCTTAGCAGAAGAAGTAATCGTTCCAGCAAATGCTTGTTTCCCCAAACCACCGCAAATGGACTATCCCATAGCGGCATCTTTTATGATGGCCTATGGCACATCCTATCATGCATTAAAAGATAGGGCAAAGTTACTGGAAGGGGAGACCCTATTGGTTCTGGGTGCTTCGGGAGGGGTTGGACTGGCCGCTGTTGAACTGGGGAAATTAATGGGAGCCAAGGTAATTGCGGCAGCGTCCACCCAAGAAAAACTAGAACTCTGTAAAGAATATGGTGCGGATGAACTCATCAATTATACCACACAAGATTTAAAAACCACTTTAAAAGAAGTAACAAATGGAAAAGGCGTAGATGTAGTTTACGACCCTGTTGGTGGTGATTTCTCTGAACAGGCGTTAAGAGGTATCGCATGGAACGGCCGATATTTAGTCATAGGCTTTGCTGCGGGCGATATACCCAGCATTCCGTTGAACCTGCCCTTATTGAAAGGAGCTTCGATAGTTGGCGTTTTTTGGGGTGGTTTCGCCATGAAATATCCTAAGGAAAATATGACTAATACGATGACCCTAATGCAATGGTATGCCGAAGGAAAGCTTAAGCCACATATTCATAAAATAGTCCCTTTAGAAGAGGCTAAAGAGGGGTTGGAAGAAATGATGAACCGAAAGGTAAAAGGTAAAATGGTGGTAAAGATCTAAAAAGATCATAGCATAATTTAAATCTGGATACATTTTTGATTCTTAAAAAGAAATGTCAGTTTGAGTGATTTTCGATAGAAAATTATATCGAGAAGATCTTTTAAAGCAATTGTTCTTCAAAGGTAAAATGAGAAATTTATAAAAAGTAAAAGAAATGAGATTAAAGGATAAAATAGCGATTGTAACAGGAGGTTCACAAGGAATTGGAAAGGCAATTTCTGAGCTTTTTGCTAAGGAAGGCGCAACAGTGATTATTATGGATTTGCTTCCCAAAGGTCAAGAAGTAGCCGATGGTATTAATATTTCTGGTGGTAAGGCGGAATTTCATACCGTTTCGGTTAGCGATAAATCTGCCGTAGAAAAGCTTTTTGATCAGGTAAATTCCAAATACGGAAAAATTGATATCCTAATTAATAATGCCGGAATAACACGGGACCGCACTTTGGAGAAAATGAGCGAAGAGGAATTTGACGCTGTTATCGAGGTGAACCTGAAAGGGGTGTTTATTTGTACGCAAGCAGTAGCGCCATACATGAAGGCAAACAACTATGGAAGAATTGTAAGTGCTGCATCGAATGTGGGATTACGAGGTAATTTTGGTCAAACCAATTATGCAGCTACCAAGGCAGGTGTTATTGCTATGGCTAAGACCTGGACCATGGAACTCGGTAAGTATGGGATAACTGCCAACGCTATAGCTCCCGGCTTTACGATGACGGATATGGTGGACAAAATTCCGAAAGAACATGTGGAAGCAATTAAGGCAAGTATTCCATTAAAAATAGCTGCAGAACCTATCGACATAGCCTATGGATATTTATACCTAGCCTCTGACGAGGCGCGTTTTGTTTCTGGAATTTGTTTAACCATTGATGGTGGAACTTCACGATAAACAATAGAAGAAATGGCTAAACTGGTTTTTAAAGACTTAAAGGAATTTGCTACATACGAAGGCAAAACGCTTCCACTTGGGGAATGGATTACCATCACTCAAGAAATGATCAACGATTTTGCCAAAGCTACCTTAGATTTTCAGTGGATCCATACAGATGTAGAAAAAGCAACCCAATATTCTCCGTTTAAAAAGCCAGTGGCACACGGTTTTATGTCGGTATCCCTATTGTCAAAAATGTTGGGAGATCTTGTACAGATTAACTCAGTAAAAATGGGGGTGAACTACGGATTGGATAAAGTTCGTTTTCCAAATGCAGTTTTGGTAGATAGCAAATTACGACTCAATGGAAAAGTTGAAGCCATGGAGGATTATTCAGAAAACGGTATCAAAATCACTTGGCACTGTTCCGTGGAAATCGAGGGGGAAGATAAACCAGCTTGTGTAGCTGAATTTATTAGTCTTATGTTTGAATAATTTTTGCGCAGTGCCTTAATTACGCTGATAAATTAATCTATTTTATTTTGTATATTCGAGGACATCAAAACAAACCAAACCAATGACTAGACTCTTCGATTTACTCGACTATCAATTAAAAAATAATCCGTTAGAAGCTTCCATTAGCGGAAGGAATAAAGATGGAAATTGGGAATCCTATAGTACACTAAAATTAAAGGATACCGCGGAAAAAGCGGCAGCTGGGCTATTAAAACTAGGTCTTATTCCTGGTGATAAAGTCGCTATTGTTGCTTATAAAAATAGGCCTGAATGGGTTGTAATGGACTATGCAGTACAAATGGCAGGTATGATTAGTATTCCGTTATACCCAACCATAAGCATTTCTGAATATGAATATATTTTATACGAAGCTGACGTAAAAGCGGTCTTCTGCGGTGGACTAGATTTGTTTGATAAACTATCCAAAACACAAAAAGCAGTCCCTACCTTAAAACATATTTATACTTTTGATGGACTGAACGGCAGCCCTTTTTGGGAAACTATTTTTGATTCCGATGGTGTTACAGCTTTAGAAAGTATCCAAGCCACGATCAAAGGAGACGATTTAGTTACCATTATCTATACCTCTGGAACCACAGGTAACCCAAAAGGAGTTATGCTGAGTCATGCCAATATTATGCATGTGGTTACATCATCGGCAAAATTGTTAGCGGCAAAACCTACGCAAAAAGTATTGAGCTTTCTTCCGCTTTGCCATATTTATGAACGCGCCGTTTCCTTTTGTTACTGCTATAAAGGGGCTTCTGTATTTTTCTGTGGCACGGATAACCTAAGTGGTCCAAATGGAGATTTGGCAGCAGTTCGCCCAGTAGCTTTTACAACGGTTCCACGATTATTAGAAAAGATTTATGAAGCTATTTACAACAAAGGATTGGCTTTAGAAGGTGCGAAGAGAAAACTATTTTTTTGGGCTTTAAACTTAACCGACAATTACAAATTAGACCAGAAGCTATCATTTCTTGAAGCTTTGAAATGGAAAGTTGCCGATAAATTAATTTTTAGTAAATGGCGGGCGGCTTTAGGTGGTAACATTAAGCAAATTGTTACAGGCGCTGCCCCTTGTCCCGATAAAATATTGCGTGTTTTTTGTGCTGCGGGTATTCCTATTCGCGAAGCTTATGGTTTAACAGAGACCTCACCAACCTTAACCGCAAATTCTTTGGAGCCAAATGGTGCTATGATTGGAACGGTGGGCTTTGCCATTGATGGAGTGGAGTTGTTTATTGATACAAGCTCAGGGGAATATAAGGAAAATGAAGGTGAAATTATGGCTCACGGCCCTAATGTGATGTTAGGGTACTATAAAAAACCAGAAATAAATAACGAGGTTTTTCAGACAATTGATGGTAAAAAATGGTTTCGTACAGGTGATATAGGAAAACTGATAAAGGGAATTGACGGAACGCAGTTTCTTAAAATTACAGACAGGAAAAAAGAACTTTTGAAAACCTCAGGAGGAAAGTACGTAGCACCTGCACCTATAGAAAATAGGTTGAAAGAAGATTTTCTAATTGAACAGATGATGGTCATTGGAGATAAGCAAAAGTTTGTTTCCGCTTTGATTTTACCTTCGGAAGAAGCACTAAAAAATTGGTGCTTGCATAAAAAATTAGAGTGGACTACCCTAGAAAAAATGATACAGCATGAAAGGGTAATGCGTAAATATCAGAAAATAATTGATAAATACAATCCAGAATTTGGTCATATTGAACAAATAAAGAAGTTCAAACTAATAGCTACCCCTTGGCTGCCAATTCACGAAGATGGTTCTTTAGCAGAACTAACACCCACCTTAAAACTTAAAAGAAGGGTTATAAGAGAAAAATATAGTGCAGAAATTGCGGATATTTATAAGGAAGTGTAAAATACCAATAGTACTACACGATTTTTAAACAAATAGAAGGTATTATTTTTAATAGTGTACCACTGACCTAAAGAAATAGGTGGCATCGTTTGGTATAGAAGGGATTACGGTATGTTCATGCTTTTTATACCTTGACCTATCTTCTTCTGGGACATCAACAAATTTATATTCACCAACAACTTCGGTTTTAACTAAATTCCATCCCTGTTTAAAGCTTAAGTTGTAAGTAACATTGGTTTCGACAATTAGTGGCGTACCCGTATTGCTTAAATCTCCTTTCCAATTTTCGTTGGCTTTTATAGCGCAGGCTTCATCTACATAAACCCAGGATAATAGGTAGCCTTCATCGCCATAATACAAATCGCCTAGGGTAAGTAAATTTTGGGTAACTTTCACAGAATTACCAACAGTCAAAGTGCCGATTTTTCGCCCATTTTGATACACTAATAGATAAGAATTAAGCTTAAATCCAGTTTTTTCGTTGGTGTATTTATAGGCATTTGTATCATGAATATCAAAAAAGTTATTGCCGTTTTTAAAATTATTTAAGGCTTGTAAAACTGGAACTTCCTTTGTCGGGTTCAGTTCAATAGTACCGTCCGCTTTAATAAATCCGACTTTAATAATTTCTACTTTATCCTTCCTTGAGTCATATAAATAGTTAAAAACAAGATCGGCTTCACCGCTATTCCAATTTTTTAATATGGTATTGTTGTCACTAGCTAAGGTGTTTTTCCAATATTTATCCTCATTTTTTACAGCTTCAGGAATAGGTTTTGTTTTAGTTTTCTTTTTAGACTCCTTTTCTATCTCGTTAGTCTGCTGCATTATTGCTTTCATTTCTGGAGTGTTCATAATGCTATCACGCATTTTCAGTGCCTTATCTATCATTTTCTGCTGTTCTGATGTTTGGGAAAAACTTGTGTAAGAGATAAGAAAAAGTACTAGTATACTTATTTTGTATAGTGTTTTCATTTTATACATTTTTAAGAGTTTTCAAATTTTTTAATAATTAGCTTGGAGACTTCCAAAGCTTTTACTTTATTTTCATTATCGTTATTAGAGACTTTAACATGAACATGAAACATGAATTTATTTGAAAGAAAAGTAAGTTGTGAAATTCTAGAATCCCAAACAGCCATAGAACCGATATCGGAAATTTCTTGTGCTTGTTTATAAATTGATGTAGCTTGTTTGAACATCGCTTCATTTGCTTTTTTTACCATGACGATTAAAACTTCGCTAGGTAATTTTGATATAATTTCTTGACCACCAAATGTTACCGATGTGGTAATTTTACCATCCTTCCATCTATAAATGCAGGTAGGATAGGTATAAACGACATCTTTCATTTCTATAGGAAGTTCTATGGCGAATATACTTTTTACTTCTTCCAGAGAAATAAGTTCGCAAGGAGAACTAATAGCAGCTGATTTTTCGTTTTTTGCATTTTTATCTGCTACTTTGTTTTCTGGTGCATCCGTTTTTTTCTGGTTAGTATTGCAAGCGAATGCAAGAATAGAACATAAAAGAACTGGGATAATATTTTTTAGAGTTTTCATGATGTTTTAGTTATAAAAATATTTACCAATCCACTTGGTATTTGGCGGTGTAGCTTGTGTTGAGGTAACCTTAATTTTACTAGGTTTGGCTATATTATTGAAAGCACCTTCCTCATACATGCTGGGTATCTTATGTTCCTTTACGCTTTCTATAGTATATTCAATAAAATTGAAGCCGGCTTTTAATTCTAAATCATACGTATATAGCGTTTCAATGGTATCATCCTCTGTATTGGTAGCGCTAGAATTGCATTCTCCCTGATAGGTAAAATCTGATTCCATATATACCAATTCAAAATAAGAAGCTATGACTGCATTGTTGGAATAAGTGTCTTCCAACCAAGGCACTAAATCTTTATCGGTAACCATAAATAACAAGCCAGAATACAAATTATCCTTTGTGGCTAATGAAATATACCCTCCACTAACGGCTTTTCCATTTTCTTCTTCTGATAGAATATCATAACTGTTAGTACATTTTGAAAACAAAGTGAAAGCCGCATCTGACCAGGTATTTTCTTTTGCCTCATCAGAAATAAAACTGATATCTTTTGGAAACTTTATATTCAGATCTCCAGTAGTAGTCATAGTTCCGATGTTAATTGGATCCATCATTCCAAAAGTAAACAGCATTAAATCCATTTTTTCTGATTGGTGGTTTTCTACTTTCGGATTATTTTGAGCAAGATGAACTTGCAAGGATAAAAATGCCAACACTAAAAATAATTTTTTCATAATACCTGTGTTTTAAAAGTTAGAGAATGGTTTTTAGAAAATAATCTATGATTTCTGAATTTAAGCCAGGGGAGCTAAATGCCATTAAACCCGATAAAAAAAGGAATAGCAATAGTAGTAATGCACCATTTACACCATCTTTTCTACCTGGTTCTAATGTCGATATTTCATGGTTCCTTGGATTATAGTACACCACAACTTGTTTGCCTTCTGCATAATTAACCACTAAAGCTGATACTTTTTTGACTGTTTTATAAGAATTATAAAAAAAGGCTTTATATCCTTTGTAACTAATTCCATTGACATCGTAAGTGTATAAAAAGTCTAAGCTTCTGGGAACTCTATATGCTATTCCTTTTAATATTATTCCCTTGGTTTTAGGCCAATGCACCGAATGTTTTGCCCACCACCAGCGCCTTAAAGCAATAAACAAAAAGGGTAGAACTCCCAATTGTAAAAAAATGCCTGCTATTTGAGATTCTACAAGTGCTGTAAAGAATTCCATGGTGGTAGATTAGTTGTTAAATTCCTTAAATCTTTTGAAATCATCAATATTTATGGCGTCCCAAAGTTCATCTGTGTTCATACCTTTGCCTTCTAGTGTTATATAAAATCGATTGTCGTAAAGGAACCTAATATCGGATTCATAATCCGCTCCAACAGATTTATCACGATCAGTTCCAAAGGTTAAAATGCCGCTATGCTCTTTTTTTGATAAGCGAAATGTATTGTTATTTTCTGAAGTGATTTTATTGATTTCTAACATTTTTAAAGGAATAATTGCTCCCATAATATTTGCACCTGCGGCATCTAAAATTTCCATTCGGATAATGCCATCACCAAAAGTTCCTATAACGGACTCACTTGAAGTAATTTTACCTTCATTTGTATCAAGCTTTAAACTTCCTAATTTTTTTGGAAAGGCTTCTAATAATTGAGCATTTGTTAACAGTGTTTTCGTGCCCAACTTTTCCATTAACTGCGCATATTTTTCGTCAATATTGACATTTTCGCCAGTTACCTCGTCGATAATACCTTCCATAGCTTTAGATTGATTTGTATCTTTACAGGAAATTAAAAGCAGTACTACGATTGTGATTTTGAATAGATTTTTCATTTTGTTTTATTTTTAGATTATTATTTAGATGTCGTTTAACCGCTATATGATTCTGCATTTTTTTTCCAAAAAAAACCAGATATTTTTACTGTTTTGCCGGTATTGTCTATCACCTGTGCCTTGATCTCTCCAATGATATCATAACTATCAGTTTCTATTATTTTAATCGTTCCAACAGCATTTTCATATACATCAAACCCAGTACCATCAACCCATAATTCTGGGCGTATCGGTATATTTGCCGAGTTTTGAAGGTATAATCTAGACCCATCTAATTTTAGTTCTACACCGATTATGGAATCTTTTTTGATGCCTTTAGGAATATTGATGCGTATGCTAAGAACTCTTTCTCCATTGCCAATACCCAACTGTTTGTAATAGCTATCTCCTAATAAACGTCCAGAGCCCCACCCGCGCACACCATCACCGTTTATGTTTTCTGTTGTTCCGTCAGGGTAGGTCAGCTTTAAATTATTACCTTGATCGGTAAAAGGTTGAAAACTGGTCTCGTTTGTGTTCGATTCTTTCTCGCAGGCTATGGTGCATAATAATAGCAGAGCAATAGCGCCAACTTTTAAGGCCATTTTTATTAGTTTTATGTTGTTTTTAATGTGTTTCATGAGAATTGATTTTAGATTATTAGTTTAATTGTTCTGTTATAATAAGTTTTGCCAGCGCAATAGTTTTTTCTTTATCGGTAATAACACCATCAGAAATATCGACCTTTAGGGTAAATGAAACGCCATTATAATACACCTCTAAATGTTCCTTTGTAGGATTCCAATAGGCAGTTTCACCAACGCTGTTTACCTTTGTTTTTTCTGGATATTTTTCTAAGTCTATGAAATATAAAAACGATTCCATATCTGCCTCACCGTCCACCCATTTTATCTCGACAATATCAGTACGTGAAGACACAGTTCTTTTACGGTTGGTAGGCGATTTTTCTTTTATTTCTTCTCTACCATTCTCCCAATTGTATCTTAAAATTTCACCCGTCATCCCTTTTAGTATATGCGTTTTTCTTGCCCTTGAAGGCTCAAAACCTGAGATTCTTGAGGCTAATTCTAGTGTTAGTAAATCGTCATAATTTCCGCTAAATTCATAATCGCTATCAGGGTTTGGTGTCATGGTCTCTGGATTTGGAGTATCATTTTTCGGTTCGGGATCAGTAGCTTGCCCATTTCCTTTGCAAGAAAAAAGTATGATACAGATAGCTAGTAGTAATAGATTTTTCATTGTATTGTTTTTTAATTTTCAGTGGTAATAGCATACCATTTAAGGTCGTTCGGTAATTCAGAAATTGTACTTATTTTAGTTATTTTGGCCATCGCTTCTCCTTCAGATGAAGTTAAAACTTCAGTAATATCATACCTTATAATGTTCCACCCCTTTTGTAGTTCAACATCGGTAATTGTGGTGCTTACGAAGTCTTCTTCATTGTCGCTACCCGTTGGTATGGCGCATTCCCCAGTGACTTTTGAATTGTTTTCTACGAAAATCCATTCTAAATAGAATCCCTTTTCAAAGACTCCAAAACCAGAAGACGTTGCTAATTCTGGAGTATTCGCAGCGTATAAAAGGCTATGTGAATTCCCCTGCTTATCGGTAAGGTATAGTAAGGGTAATTTTAAGATGATGCTTTCGCCATTTTTGAAGGTAGTTTGGTTATTTTCACCATAAAGAGGATAGGTTATGATACTTATACTATCGTTGATGTTCTCCGTTGTATTTTTATATCCGAAGCTTTCAGAACCACAGGTAAAAACAGTGTTTACTCTGTGGTACTTAATTTCTCCGCCTTTTGGCATATTTTTCATTTCTGAGGTCATCCTTTTTTTAACCGAATTAAAAAAGTCTTGATCTAATGGAATATTAAAATTTCCATTTTTTTCTACAGTGCCGAGGGTTGTTTTATCTCCTGTCCAAAAATTGTTCTCTGTAATGGTGCCTTCTCCATTTGTATAATTGGCAATGGTGCCCGTTATCTCTAAAATTGGATTAGAATCAGCACTTAAATTTTGAAGGGAAGCGGTATTTTCAACTATGGCAATTGACTCTAAATTGATGTCATTTTTAGGGTATAAAAATAGCAGGATTACAAATATTGTGAATAATAGTATATTAAGTTTCATAGCGTTTTAGTTTAGTTAAATTGAGCAATTTTTTTTAAATTTTCAAAGTCGATATACGACCATAAAACATCTGCCGAGTCAGGCCCTTCAAGAGTAATTTGGAATCTATCATTATAAATAAACCGAATGTAATTACGCTTAATTTCAGGTTGTAAAAACGAAATGGTTTTATAACCATCCCGCTCTACATAAACGTATTCGGTTTGTGGTGGTCCTTGAGGTTGTATTTTATAACTGTCAAAGAAATTTCGAACAATAGCTAAGGAGCCTACTCCATCTTGAATAAAAAAATTATAACTCGTTTTTCCAAAAGTCCCATAGATGCCAGATGCTAATTGACGACTAACCTGAAGGGCAAGATTACTTGGGGGTTTATTGCCATTAATATCTTCTGGTAAGATTGCAAATAGTTCATCGTTGCTTAAGGGTGTTTTCTTTTTTAATGCTTTATAAAGAGCCTTTTGGTTATCGTTATCTTGATAAGGATTGTTAACAAGCCCCTCATCTTCATTTTCTAAAGCAGAAGAAATGGCATTCATTTTAGATGGTTTATTTTTTTCGCTTCTATTTTCTTTACAAGAAAAAATTAATATTATAAGACTCAGCATATATAGTTGATGTTTCATAACGCTATCATTTAAGTTCTGTGAAATACTCTGTCACTGTTTTGGTTGGACGACCATCTTTGTACACAAAAGTTGCTTTCATAATACCAGTGAAAATGGGATTTTCATATCGCTGTTCTTTAAAGGGTTTGCTATATTTGATGTAAAAAGTTCTATTAGCCACGTTGTCAGAGCTGCGTACTGTCATGTGATAGCAATGACCATAGTCTTTACAATTCGCATCTTTAATAGGAACTTGATCCCAAAACAACCATAGTCGAGTACCTGTACTGGTTTTATCGTATAAAGATGTCCTTGTTTTACCGATTACAATTTTCGGGAAGTTACCCTTAGAGTCCTTATTTTTTAGAGTTACTTGCGCTTGTGTGTTCATCGCAAATAAAAGGAACACTAAAATGGGGATGATTTGCTTTTTCATATTAAATACGTTTTAGTTAATAAGTGAGGGTATAGAGAAAACTTGCGCATTAGGTAAAGTTATTTGTTGGTCTTCATAGTAATAATGTATATCTGCACCGCTTTCAACTAAAGATTCCAATCTTTTTTCGCTATCAAAAGTGATGATAAGCCTTCCTTCGTAAATAAAAATTGTTTTTTCAGAACCAATACCGCCACTAATTTTTTTCGCCTTCGGCTCTTTTTCTAGCGTGGATATAGTGACTTCGGCCGCAAAGGCAGGAATTTTGTGCATCACTGAGCCTTTATTCATTTTTAAGCCTGCAAAGTCCATATTTATGGGAGCTAGTTGCGCTATGGCACCAAACATTTGTAATAACTTGGTTTTTATCCAACCTTTTCCTGGAGCGTTCATATAGATGTAGCCTTCTTCATCTGAATATAAGGTTTGGTTTTGTTCTGGGTAAGTGGTTTTAAGGGCGTAATTGTCAGCATCAAAAAACATAGTAATCTTTGCGTCTGGTGATTTCATAACTATACGCATATCGGAGCTTCCTGTGCTCACATTAATCCTTTGATAGCCATAGTTTTCTTCACTAAAATGAAAATAACCTTCTAGCTTAACCGAACTGTTCTTTTTTAGATCCTTTTTAAGCTTTACACCTTTAAAAGTGACTAGGGTTGTTTTTTCGTTTTTGCCTGCTTTTACCTCTATAGCATCGTTTGGATCGGTATCGGGAACAAAGGAAACATGATCCAACACTGTAGTGCCATCTACTTTTAAGGAAAAGCCCATGCCTTTGTCTTGTATTTCTTGCGCCGTGTAGCCCAAAAATTCTAAGGTAAAACTGGCTTCTTCGGGTTTGTCGTCTTCAAAAACACCTTCAAAAGGATAGACGGCATCTTCTTGTAGTTCTTTTTTTGTTTTTTCATCTATAAAACTTATAGGTTCTATAATGTGCATGGCATTGCCTTTGGTTGCCATTTTTAAGTAGGTATATGTTATTATACTATCTTTTCTACCAATTGTATCTATCTTAAAACTTGATGGCAAATGATTTTTTAGATTATCTGGAACGTTTTGGAAGGCTTTTGGAATTGTTTCTCCATATAAAAGCATTCTGTCATACATAGCGGCAAAAGCTTTATAGGCATCATCTGGATATACTGAATTTTGCCAATAAAACATTTGACCATTAAGCATTAAATCTTCAAAGGTGTTCTTTAAGTCGTTCCGTCGCCCCAGATTACATGCACTAATAATAATAAGTTTATTCTCTAAATTCGTATATTCATTTTTAAAAAAATCAGGACTGATTATATATTCTCCGACACCTGGAATTTTCGTTTTTGTAAAGTAAATTCCTTTAAAACCTTGATCCGATATTTGCTTTTTTAACTGCTTTAAATTATTTAAATCAAAATGAACACCAGATGTTATAAATGTATAACACATGTTGCTGTCGCCTTCTCTAACGATTTCCACTTCATTTTTTTTAACGACACATGTTTTTGAACCATGTGAGCTAACATGTACAATATCGTACTCATTGAAGGATCTATAGTCTTCCAGTGAAATTCTTTGTACCATATTTGTTTCATTAGCCTTAAAAGTGACCCTGCCTTTATAATTTTTTTGTTCCTTTAGTTTTTCAAATGGCACCAAAGGATCATCATACTCTTCAAATTGCCAGTAATAAGGGGCTAATAATAAGGCTTTTTTATCTTGCCTGTTATTTCGTTGGCTAGCGACCACATTAGGCGTCTCTTTATCAAACCAAGTCGATAGTAAAGCTCCTGAAGACATTGATGTAGCTGGAATTCCTTTTGTTCCTGTAATACCCTCTCCAAAAGACATTATCATTAATGGTCCATTTTGAACTCGAAAGCTGATAATGTTTTCTCCAGTACCAATTTCGGTAACATTTATATTGTTCCTTAATAATGCTATGGTCTCTGGGAAAGATTCACTGTCTAGTTTATCCATTAAGTCAAACCCTGCACGGAAAATAGAATCCGGCATTTTCGAGAAATCTTCCAAAATACCATTAACAAAGCCGTCTTTTTCTTTTTTGCTATTGTTGCACGAAAACAAAAAGAAAGAAATTAATATAAGGAATAGGAGACGCATCGTTTTATAGTTTAGTAATTATTCATATTCGGTTTTCCAGAAGAGGTTCTTGTACCATTTACCCATACTGTTTTTGCGCGGTCTTCTACTCTAATTTCAAGTGGATTTTTTTTAGGAATTTCTGGATAAGTCAAAGTGCCAGTAAACGTATCAAAGGTTGGAGAATTAAAGGTTAACTTAAAATAACCATGTCTTTCACCATGCTTAAAGCTCCCTTCAAATACTTTAGGTCTGGAGGTATAACTGTAACCTTCTACATCAAAAACGTCCATGAAATCTCCACTTCCTTTAATAAAGAACCTACCTTTTATCAAGTTGTTATTAGTGTTTTTAACTTTAATATCTGTTTCCAAAACTTTAAACCTACCTAAAGTATTAGTCTCCCAAGTGCCAGTCCACGTAGGCGTTATTACAGTTGCGATATTGTTTGATACAATTACTGGCATTACAGTTCCCCAAACTTTCTCTCCGTACCAATTTTCTGAACCCCATTTGGTGTCGGTTTCAGATTTATGGTATCCGTCAAATTTTGTTTTATCAGCAGATAGAATAAACCTGAATTCTCCTTTATTGCCAAGACTTCTATTTAATGGTGTTCTAGAATTACGGGTATACCTTCCTATTAACATACCATCTTGCTCTCTCCCTTCTGTTAGTTTTCCATAACGAAAAGTACCTGTGTAACCATCTCCGTTTTTTGAAATGGTTACCGTACCATACTTAGTATTCCACTGTCCAGACCAATGATCTGTTTGTGCTTGTGTTGTAAATGACAGTAAGAACACAATGCCTACTGTTGCTAAAATTTTAATTGAATTTTTCATGATTATTTATTTTTAATTTATATTAATTTTTTGTAACAAAAACAGATTCAACATAGGCATTGTTTGTGCCATCTGTTAGATTAGTGGGTTCGCCATTTTTCCAGATTTTTGCAATAGTTTTTGTGCCATTTGATTCACTACCGCCGCAATACACATCATTACCTGAAACATATACTGTATTTGCATCTGAATTATTAATGCCAAGAGTTAAATTTGAGCCTATATTGTTTTTCCAAACTTTAGCAACATAAGTAGTTCCGTTGTATTCTTCACCAACAGCATAAACATCTGTACCGTTTACATAAACATCTTCGGCCCATGCGCTCGTATCTCCATTAGGTAATGAAACTGAGACACCGTTTCGCCAAATTTTAGCGAGCTCTTTTGTTCCATCAAATTCCTGCCCAGCGACATAGACATCTGTTCCAGAAACAAAAATTGAAACTGCGTAAGCATTATTTACCCCAGTTGATAAAGATGTCGGAAGACCATTTTTCCAGATTTTTGAAACAAATTTCGTACCTATCACCTCATATCCAACAGTATACACATCACCATTATTCACAAAAACAGAACGTGCATATGCATCATTATTTCCATCACTTAAAGAAGTGTCTGTGCCGTTTTTCCAAATTCTAGCAACCCTTTTTCCTCCAATTAATTCATTCCCGACTACATATACATCATTATCAGAAACAAATACCGAATGGGCCCTTGCATCATTAGCACCATTAGTTAAAGATATTTTTATTCCATTTTTCCAAAGTATTGCCACGTTTTTTGTTCCGTTGCTTTCGTATCCGGCTACATACACATCACCATTTTCCAGAACATATACAGACAAGGCATAAGCATTATTGTCACCATTGGTTAAGGAGGTAGCTATGCCATTTTTCCATATTTTAGCTATATTGTTTGTTCCATCAGATTCAAAACCAACAGCATATACATCTGTGATAATTTCAGCTTGAGGCTCTTCTTTATCATCATCTTTGCTACATGAATAAGTGAAGCAAATAAGCAATAGTAGAGCAGAAAATTTTACTATTTTTTTCATTTTTTGGGGATTATTCATTATTTAATTTTTAGTTACAAAAACAGAGGTGATAATGGCATTATTTTGACCATTTATTAAAGAAATAGGCTCACCATTTTTCCAATATTTGGCCACATTAGATTCATTACCTCCAGCATATACGTCGGTACCAGAAACATAAACAGATCTCGCTGTTGCACTTGTATTAGCGTTGAGGTCAGTGGCTACGCCATTTTTCCAAATTTTGGCAATTTGATTGTTGTTAGCATCGCTATTAATCCCTGC
>JBGSQM010000237.1:0-2456 GCA_041738035.1 Cellulophaga sp. | reverse complement strand
AGTACCATAAAGATAACCTGCCATGAGTCCTAGATCTACTACTTCACCGAGTGCCCACATATAGCCTACATTTGCTCCTAAAACTACCCTTACGTCTTTGTTGAAATCGTTAAATGGGAGTCCGCCTTGAATGCCAAATTTTAGGCCTTCTTGGGCATACGTTGAAACTCCAAAGAGCAGTAAAGCAGTAATTAATCCAATATTTTTCATTTTAGTTGGTTTAGTTAAAGAATATAAATCTAAAAATTAAGCAGCTAAATCTACTATTTTTGTTGTAAAAAGGAGTAAAAGGGTGGTACACTTTTATTTTTAGAGAAAAAGATGCACTAAAAAAATCAAAATAATCAAAATAATCAAAGTGGTCATTTATAAGTAGAAGAGTAATTGCTTTCGTATGGCACAAACAGATAGGGTATAATTCTTATTTTTTATAGTTTTATATTAATAATTGCTCTTAGCTGCGCTACACCTATTGGTGGTATTATCTTGTGAATCAAAAACCCCCAATGAAATGAATGACACTTAAGTAAAAAATATCTTCGGTTGAATTTCTAAAAATTATAAGGTATTTTTATAAAAAAATGTTTTTCAGCCCATTTTTCAAATTTTATTAGTAGTACTGTAACCTCACGGAAATTTTTAAATATACATTGTGGTACCGACGGAAAAACAAATCGTTTAGATAAATATTTCTTTTAGGATATTAATGCGTAGTAAATAACTTCTCTTTGCATTGTTGAATTACCAAGTTGCTGTAAATTAATTTTACATAAATTATTAGGTGTAGTAATTTTTTGTAACTTACTTTAAAATATTTTTAATGAAAGGTACTGACCAATGCAAAAACTGTGAGGAAATTATAGACACTTCCTTCGATTATTGTCCTTATTGTGGACAAGAAACCGCAGATACGCTGACTTTTGGTGTGCTGTTTAAAAATACAATCAACAATTACTTTTCTATAGATGCTCGTTTTTTCAGGAGCTTTTTTCCCCTAATGACAAAACCCGGAATATTGGCCAAACGTTTTGTAAATGGGAAACGACTGTTGTATCTGCATCCCGCACAATTCTATCTTTTCATTTCCGTGGTTTTTTTCTTTTTCTTCTCTTTTACTATACGAAAGGTGGATGATGAGATGTCAAAAGCAATAGCGCAAAGTTTCAACCAACCAATTGCGCTAGATTCATTAGCCGTTAAAATAGATTCTTTAGATGTTGAAGCCGCTAAAAAGACATTAAAGAAAAAGGCTAGAATGTCTCCCGAGGAATTTAGAAAAATTGACTCCATTACTGTAGGTACTCAAAAAATTTCTGGAAGCTCTTTGATCCTTCAAAAAAATATGTTGGACTCCCTGATTGCAAGTGGGGCTCCGCAGGCTGAAAAATTAAAGGCCATGGGTAAGAAGGAAGATACCGGTGCTTTTTTGACCAAGGTCTATATACAATTATTAAAATTATACGAGCAAAGGGGAGGTGGAATTCTTCAGGCACTTTATGATACCATTCCAATCGCCATGTTCTTTATGTTGCCCTTATTTGCGCTATTATTGAAGTTTTTTTATTGGAAACGCGGCACGTTTGCCCATCATATCGTATTCAGCTTTTATTTTTTCACCTTTTTATTCACCACCTTTTGTTTACTCATTGTGGCAAATAGATTTTTAGATATCCCCATTTTGATTGAGGTGCTCGTATTTTTTTCGTTCATTATCTATTTAATGTTGGCCTTGCGTACTTTTTACGAAAGTAATTGGATAGGAGCATTTTTTAAGGCTAGTTTTATTTCTTTTATTTATATGCTGATTGTTCTGCCTATTGCTATGGTTGGAGTAATTTTTATTTCTTTTATGTTATACTAGGCGACTCTTGATGAAGGGCTCGATCCTTTTGAAAATTTTTAAGAGCCACTGAACACACCTTTAAATAGATTTCATTTCACCGTGAATAATAGGTACAGCAGTCTATAAATAGTTTTTTATAATTCCTCAAACCAGTCCTCAGAGCTTAGCATCTTTACTATGAAGAAACCACTTTTTACACTACATAAAATCTTGTTGCTTTTTTTTTTGAATACAATTTCACCATGTCTTTCATACCTCAAATGCGGAGCGTAGGGATAACCTGGTCTGTTTAATTGATTTTGGTAAGCCCTCGACATTCGAAATTATATATCAAATAAATCAGAGAAATGCATAATTTGAGGCGAACATGAAAGTTGAAACTCTTTTAACCAACACTTAGTATCCAACAACTATCAACGAACAGGCATAAACGATTTTTTTAAACTTTAAACAATTTTAAACTTGAAACTTCTTTAACCATCGCCCAAAACCCAATTACCTATTTAGTTTTCCCTTAGTACTATTTTTTTGTTTTACACGAACAAAGATTAATTTGTGCCTGCTTTTAGGGTTTTCACGTTGCTCCAGCTCAAAAATATCGATAGATTTAATC
>JBGSQM010000183.1:0-25924 GCA_041738035.1 Cellulophaga sp. | reverse complement strand
TAAGCCCAATAATTTGTTTCTATTGCGCCCATATTTCAATAAAAAATAAAACCGTAGCTAATGCTATGCATTGATTTTCTATTTCATCTGAACACAATATAATTCAAATTCTTTAGACCTATTTAAATTCATAATTGGTATTAATATATATTTAGCTTTTTATTATTTTCTATTCCTTTTTTTCTATCGACTAAAAATTGGTTACGCCATTCGCTTTTGTCTTGTTTACTTTGTGTTGTATTATTCAACTTAACAAAGCAATTAAAACTTATGACTTGAATTTTTTTAATCAACCAATAACTGTTTTATGTTCATTGTTGACTAATAAATGTTTACTGTTTCCGCTGTCTTTTCGCCTCAAAGATAATGATTGCTGCAGAGACCGATACATTCATGGAGTCTATTTCACCTTCCATAGGAATAATTATATTTTGATTGCTAGCGTTTAGCCATTCCTCTGGCAAGCCAGTTGCTTCAGTGCCGACTACAATCGCTGTGGCATTTTTATAATCCATTTTTGTATAATTTTCAGAGGCCGTAAGCGCAGCACAATAGATAGAAACCTTATTGGTTTTTAAAAATTCAATCACTTCTTCTGTATTTCCGGTGGCAATAGTATTGGTAAAAACGCATCCAATACTCGAGCGGATAATATTTGGATTGTATATGTCGCCTTTAGGGTTTGCAATAATCACGGCATCTAAATTTGCCGCATCTGCGGTGCGTAAAAGTGCACCAATATTACCAGGTTTTTCGGTAGCATCGGCCACTAAAATAAGGGGTTTCTTAGCCGTAAATTTTAAGTCTGATAGTAAGTGCGATTTACTTTCAGCCAATGCCAAAATCCCTTCTGTACTTTCTCGATACGCTATTTTTTGATACACGTCTTTAGACACTTTTATAAGTTCAATAGCTGTTTTTAAAGGTTCAACTAATTCTTGTAGTTTTGCTTCGGGTAAAATTGCATCACAAAAAAAAACAGTCTTTATTTTATAATTACCTTTTATAGCTAACTGAAATTCTCGTAAACCTTCTAAAACAAATTCGCCTGTTTTTTTGCGTTCACGCGATTTGTTTTTTAAAACCAAAATCTTTTTAATCAAAGGATTTTGTACACTACTAATTTCTTTTACGGGAGTCATGGGAGCAAAAATAACGAATCTTGTAATCAAATCTAACAATAAACCACCAAACAAAAGTGAACTTACAAAACATTTAATGATTAAATTAATAGCCTTATTTTGTTTGGGTTTAGTTTTTTTTTCGTGTAAAGAAAACAAAAAAACTAGTATTGAAGTAGTAGCAGCCCAAGAAATTACCGCACCAGACCCACCGAATTATCCAGAAGCTTTAGCAAAAGTTTTTGATGCTCATGGAGGTTTAGCGCAATGGAATAATTATAAAACCTTAAGTTATTCAATGCCAAAAACTAATGGCGAAGAACTACAGACTATAGATCTACAGTCCAGAAAAGATAAAATTATGATTGGAACTGTTGAAATGGGTTTTGATGGTAAAAATGTTTGGCTTTTGGATTCTGAGAATTCCTATAAAGGCGATCCTGTTTTTTACCATAATTTAATGTTCTATTTTTATGCAATGCCTTTTGTTCTAGCAGATAAGGGTATTAATTATAGCGAGGCTCCGAATCTAGTATTTGAAAATATATCTTACCCAGGAATTAAAATTAGTTATAATGATGGCGTAGGAGTATCCTCAAAAGATGAATATTATTTATATTATGATCCCGAAACATACCAAATGGCTTGGTTGGGCTATACGGTTACGTATAGAAGCGGTGAAAAATCAGATAAATTAAGCTGGATTAGGTATAATGATTGGGTAAAAGTGGAAGATATTCTTTTACCAAAATCAATGACTTGGCACGTTTATGAAGATGGCAGTATCAAAGAGGCTAAAAATACGGTTACTTTTGAAAACATAAAGCTGTCTAAACAAGCAGAGCCTGATGCTTTTTATGCCATGCAAACAACAGCTAAAGTGGTAACTGGTAAGGAATAGCAAATATTTACCATTTTAAGGTTTTTATTGCGAATGAATATCCTTAACTTTCTGCTTTTAAAAAACAGAATGAAACTATTGTTATTCGGAATTGCAAAAGACATTATTGGAGGCTCCGTTTTTGAGTTGCCTTCTGGATCCAAACATCCTAAGA
This sequence comes from Cellulophaga sp., assembly GCA_041738035.1. GTDB lineage: Bacteria > Bacteroidota > Bacteroidia > Flavobacteriales > Flavobacteriaceae > Cellulophaga. The sequence goes on along the minus strand of JBGSQM010000183.1, from coordinate 23,748 downwards.
ATGTACTAGAATTAAAGCATATTTTGGTTCAATTATTTCCAGAATTTGCCAAATTATCTTCGTTTGCCGTTGCTGTAAATAGCCAATATGCGCATGATGACGAAGCTTTACAAATAAATGATGAGATAGCAATAATTCCACCAGTAAGCGGAGGCTAATGAAAAACACTTTTATAGACATTGTAGATGAAATTGATACGGCCCAAGTCTATACGCACTTAATAGATGCTCACAGTGGTGGTATTTGTGTTTTTGTCGGTACTGTTCGGGAATTTACCAACAATGAACAGGTAATTTCCTTAGAATTTGAAGCGTATAAAACTATGGCCATCAACGAGATGCAAAAAATTGCAGAAGAAGCGACGCAGAAATGGAGTTTGAATAAAGTGGTCATTCACCATGCAGTCGGACTTAAAAAAGTAACCGAGGCTGTGGTAATTGTGGGCGTATCGTCAGCACACAGAGATGCTTGTTTTGAAGCATGCAGGTTTTTAATAGACACCTTAAAAAAACGCGTTCCAATTTGGAAAAAAGAAGTTTTTAGTAATAAATCCGTTTGGGTTTCGGCACATCCTTAAACTATGTTGATAGACAATCATAATAGAGTAATTAATTATTTACGATTGGCGGTTACTGACCGTTGCAATTTGCGTTGTAATTATTGTATGCCCGCGGAAGGAATAGATTTTGCCAATAAAGAAAATCTTTTTACGATGGACGAATTATATCGACTGAGTGAAATTATGGTATCGCAAGGCATCAATAAAATAAGAATTACAGGGGGCGAACCTTTTGTACGTAAAGATCTGATGTTTTTATTTCGGAAATTATCTAAACTGGACGGATTAGAGGATATTTCAGTAACCACAAATGCCACGTTGATTGGTCCTTATATTGATGAATTGAAGCAATTAGGCATCAAAAACATTAATGTAAGTATGGATGCAATTACGAAAGAAGTTTTTGAAAAAATCACCCGTCGCGACCAGTACGAAATTGTCCATGAAAATATGCTGCATTTAATTACCAAAGGATTTAATGTACGTATCAATTTTATTGTTTTAGAAGGACAAAATACCAACGATATTATTCCGATGCTCGATTTTGCCAGGCATTTCAAGGTATCTGTTCGTTTTCTTGAAGAAATGCCTTTTAATGGTGGAAGCAAAAGCTTTAATACCATCGCTTGGGATTACAAACGAATTTTGAAACATATAGCCGAAAAATATCCTGATTATTATCCTTTACCAGCACCTAAAACATCTACTTCTCTCAATTATAGAATACCAGGCTTTGAGGGCGAATTTGGAATTATTCCTTCTTTTAGCAGAACTTTTTGTGGCTCTTGCAATCGTTTGCGGATTTCGGCAACGGGTGATGTAATTACTTGTTTATACGGAAAACCTAGTGCCAATGTTTTACAACTCATGCGTGAAGAAAATACAGAAGAAAATGTAAAAACGAAAATTCTAAAAGCCATTGGCAGCAGGGCTAAAACAGGTTTTGAAGCACAACAAAATAATCAGGATATTTTTTCGAAATCAATGACTTCAATAGGGGGATAATGGTAAAAAAACTATCACATATCAATAAAGACGGCAATGCCAATATGGTGGATGTTGCTGATAAAAAAATTACTTCAAGAACTGCCAGCGCCTCAGGAAAAGTACTCCTTCCAAAGCATGTGTTTAAAACGCTTGCCGAACAAGATTTTCTAAGTAAAAAGGGCGGTATTATTCAAACAGCGATTATCGCGGGAATTCAAGCAGTGAAAAAAACTTCAGAATTAATTCCGCTTTGCCACCAAATAGCCTTGTCGAAAGTTGCCATTAATATTCAACCTAAGGAAAATAGTTTAGTTATTCTTTGCACGGTAAAGTGCACTGGGCAAACCGGAGTAGAAATGGAGGCTTTAACTGGGGTTTCAGTGAGTGCCTTAACTATTTATGATATGTGCAAAGCCTTATCACATGATATTAGTATCACGGATATTCAACTGGATAAAAAAACGGGAGGGCAAAATGATTTTGGCCGATAAACTTTACGGATTAGTACTCTCTGGCGGAAAAAGTACCCGAATGGGAAAAGATAAGGGTTTAATGGATTATCACGGAATGCCACAGAGAGATTATACCTATAATTTATTAAGCCAAGTTTGTGATGAAACCTTTTTAAGTATTCGAAAAAATCAGGCTGATGAAATTCCTAATGATTTTAAAACCATCTTAGATGAAGACGAGTTTAAAGGCCCTTTTAACGGTATACTTTCCGCACATAAAAAATACCCAAAAGTAGGCTGGTTAGTGTTGGCCTGTGATTTACCATTGATGTCAGTCGAAGCTTTGCGAGAATTGATTGTAGCACGAAATCCCAGCAAATTGGCCACTGCTTTTGCCCTAAAACAAAACCCTTTGCCAGAACCTTTGGCCGCTATTTGGGAAGCTAAAGGCTTGTCTCTAGCCATTGATTTTATGCAAAGTCTAAAGGGCACTTGTCCGCGTAAATTTTTGATCCATAACGATGTTCAACTCTTTTTTCCTACAAATGAAAAAGTAGTATTGAATGCAAATTCAGAGGCTGATTACTTAGAAGCCTTAAAAATTGTTGCCGCCAATGAACGCTGAACGCTATGTAAGGCAAACCCAACTCGCAGCATTTGGTGAAAAAGCACAACAAAAGCTTTTTAACGCGAAAGTTTTGGTGGTGGGCGCAGGCGGATTGGGAATTCCAGTACTCACCTATTTAAATGCGATGGGCGTTGGTACTCTTGGCGTTATTGATGATGATATCGTCAGTTTAGCCAACCTACAACGGCAAGTCGCTTATCAAGAAACCGATATTGGAAAGTCAAAAGTAGCGGTTTTAGTCCATACCTTAAAAGTTCAAAATTCGGAAACTACTATATACGGTTACCCTGAATTATTAAGGACGGGGAATGCACTAGAAATTATTAATTTGTATGACGTGGTGGTAGATGCATCCGATAATTTCGCAACGCGCTATTTAATAAATGATGCTTGTGTTATTCTGAACAAACCTTTTGTTTATGGCGCATTGCATGCTTTTGAAGGACAAGTAAGTGTTTTTAATTATAAGGATGGCCCAACGTATCGCTGTTTGTTTCCAAAGATGCCAAAAGTAGATGAGGTGCCTAATTGCGATGAAAATGGAGTTCTTGGTATAATACCTGGCATTATTGGTAATTTACAAGCCTTAGAAGTGGTAAAATTAATCACTGGAGTAGGAGAGGTGCTCTCAGGAAAACTATTGCTTTTTGATGGACTAACACAAAACTATCAAAAAATAAATTTCAAAAAGGTAGTCGAAAATGCAAAGATTACAACTCTTAAAAACCACTATAGCTTTGAATGTGCGACATCATTTTCTACTATAGATACCCTTACTTTTGAAGCACTATTAAAAATAAAAGCCCTTCAGTTATTAGATGTTCGTACCGCACAAGAGTATGAAAACTTTCAATTAAAAAATTCAATTCATATTCCACTTTCGGACATAGAAAATGAAATTTTTAAGCTAGATTTCAATAAAGATATATATGTAATCTGCGCTTCAGGAATTCGAAGTCAACAAGCAATAGTAATATTACAAAAAAGACATCCCAAGTCTAATTTTATCAAAGTATCAGGCGGAATTCAAAAACTAAAAAGTTATGTTGATAAATCCTGAAAACTTGATTTTGCTTTGTATCGGCTTCTTTATTGTAGCTGCACTATATTCATCTGTAGGTTTTGGGGGTGGCTCTAGTTATTTGGCATTATTAACCTTATTTTTTGCAAGTTTTTTTGCGATACGTTCCATCGCTTTGGTCTGTAATTTGGTGGTCGTAACTACTAGCACCTATTTATATTTTAAACACGGTCATGCAAGACTTAAAGACTTTTTTCCGTTTATTTTAACTAGTATTCCGCTCGCCTATCTTGGGGCATCATTTAAATTAAGTGAAAAAGTATTTTTTATTCTACTAGGGATATCCTTAATCATTTCAGCACTTGCGCTAGCATGGCAAACCTATACAACAACGAGTTTAGAAGTTAAAAAATATCCATCGTATTTTAGTTATTTTATTGGCGGATGTATTGGCTTATTATCCGGATTAGTAGGTATAGGCGGCGGAATTTTTTTATCTCCTATCTTAAATCATTTTAAATGGAATATCCCCATAAAAATAGCAGCTTTAGCAAGTTTTTTTATTTTAGTGAATTCGCTTTCTAGTTTATTTGGCTATTTTAATTCAGGAACTTTAGTATTGCCATGGAAAGAAACCTTAATTTTAATGGCTGTTGTTTTTTTAGGGGGACAACTAGGCATCAGAATTAGTTTAAAAAAACTAACTCCAAACGGTATTAAACGAGTAACAGCTATATTAGTTTTATTCGTAGGATTAAGAGTTTTATTAAAAAATGGATTAGCAATAGTATGATTACACACGATGAGGCTTTTAGAAGAGTTATGCTTTACGCCAAAGAATACGGTATTGAAACTGTTCCCTTATTAAAAAGTAATTTCAGGATTTTAGCAGAAACCATTCATGCTGATAGAGATTTCCCACCTTTTAACCGGGCTACAAAAGATGGTATTGCGATAAACTTTTCCTCTTTTGAAAAAGGCATAAGCACTTTTAAAATTGAAGGTGTTTTACCTGCTGGTAAGCCTCAAAAAGAACTAAAAAATGCTGAATTTTGCTTAGAAATTATGACCGGAGCTGTTTTGCCTAAAAACACAGATACTATTGTCATGTACGAAGATTTGGAGCTAAAAGATGGTTTTGCTACTATTTTAACTGCGCCCAATGAAGGTCAAAATATTCACCAACAAGGCGCTGATAAGTTAAAAGGAGCGGCCTTATTAGAAAAAGGCATGAAAATTACCCCAGCCGAAATAGGCATTCTTGCTTCGGTAGGCAAAAAAAAGGTATTGGTTTATAAACTGCCTAAAGTAGTAGTAGTTTCCACAGGAAACGAGTTGGTTGATGTGGCGGATACCCCTAAACCGCATCAAATACGAACTTCGAATGTTATTTCATTACAAGCCGCTTTAAGTATGGAAAATATTACTGCAAGTCATATTCATATTTCTGATAGCAAAAGGGCAATCACCAAGAAAATTAAAAGGGTTTTAAAGGAAAATGATGTTTTGATTTTAAGTGGAGGTGTATCCAAAGGAAAATTCGATTTTATTCCAGAAGTGATGGATGATTTAGGCGTGGAAAAAGTTTTCCACAAAGTATTACAACGCCCTGGAAAGCCTTTTTGGTTTGGGGTGCATGATAAATTACAAACTGTTGTTTTTTCGTTTCCAGGAAACCCAGTTTCTACTTTTATCAATTATTATACATATTTTATTCCTTGGTTAAAAAATTCGAATGGTTTAGGCTACAGCGATCAATTTATAAAACTGAATAATACCTTTGAGAATAATGTGGGCTTAACATTATTTAATTTGGTAAAAACCAATTGGGAAAACGGAACGCTTTATGCCAGTAGTATAGAAAATAATGGTTCTGGCGACTTAACAAGTTTGACGGATGCTGACGGTTTTATTTGTTTACCACCCCGAGATATACCATACGATAAAGGAGATTTGGTGGCTTTTATAGCAGTGAAATAGAAAAAGCATCAATTTTGAAATCGATGCTTTTCTGTTATAGTTTTATACTCTAAAATTTATTCCCCTTCAAACTTGCCCATGTAACGTTTCCAAAGTTCGGTTTGGTGGGTTTCTAAAGAAATAGTCCTACCGTCAATAAAGGCATTTGTTAACTGGTTGGTGCGCATATCTAAAGCATCACCTTCTGATACAAATAGGGTAGCGCTTTTACCCACTTCTAAGGTGCCATAATCAGCATCAATTCCTAAGATTTTAGCGTTGTTACCCGTAATCATTTGCAAAGCAAGTTCTTTGCCTAGCCCTTGCCCAACAACCTGACCTGCATAAAAAGGCAAGTTTCTGGTCTGAAAATTTGCAGCCGAAGCGTTTTGTAAGCCTACTAAAAGTCCTGCATCAATTAATAATTTAGGGTTTTTATAAGGCAAGTCATAATCATCATCTTCATATTCTGGGACGTTGTGGGTAAAATTAATTAAAACAGCGACATTATTTTGTTTTAAAAAGTCGGTTATTTTGTAGGCTTGATAACCGCCAACTAGCACCACTTCTTTAACGCCATTTGCTTTTACTAAAGTGATGGCATCAATTATTTCTCGTTCTCCATCGGCATAGATATATAACTTTTGAGTACCATTGAATAAACCTTGCATCGCTTTAAAATCTAGATTTTCTATTTTTGGAGTTTCTTGTCCATAAACCATAGCGTTTTTTAAAAATAAGGCAATTTCATCTAATTCTTCTTTGTACTTATCATTAGGTTTAAAGCCGCGCTCTTCACCAGCCCACCAACGCCCTTGTCTAAAAGAGTTAGACCAGTTTAAATGAATGCCGTCGTCCACTTTTATTGCAGCGTCTTCCCAGTTCCAAGCATCAAATTGTACAATAGAGGATGTACCTGAAATACGACCACCTTGAGGGGTAATTTGCCCAATTAAAACGCCATTTGGGCGCATGCTTTCTACCACTTTAGATTCCGCATTGTAGGCGATTAAACTGCGAACATTCGGAATCATCTCTCCAATTTCATCCTCATCATTACTTGCACGTACAGCATCTACTTCTACTAAACCTAAAGATTTTGTAGGAGCAATAAACCCTGGATAAATATGTTTTCCACTGGCATTAATAATTGTTCCACTGCGAGCGATTTTAGCATTGGCACTGCCTACGAAGGTTATTTTACCGTTTTCGAACATTAAAAGTGCGTTCTCTATTACTTGCCCATTGCCTAAATGTGCCGTTGCACCTTCAATACTTATGGCTCCTTTTTGTTCAGGCGCGGGAGTTTGTTGTGCCATCGCTAAGGACGACCAACAAAATAGCAAAATTGTATATAAGTTTTTTTTCATTTTTTAAGGCTTTAAGCTTTAGGCGCTAAGCCGCAAGCTATTTATTTTATTAATTTTTTGAAGCTTTTTGGCTACTAGACTAAAAACTAAATTTTTTATCTGTTCTCTATTATCTATTCTCTTTTCTTTTCTCTCTGTTCTTTATTCTTCAATAAACCATCAACTGACAACCATCAATAAAATCAATTACTATCACAATGAAATTCTTCTTTGTCTTTTTTAACGGGTGTTTGTGTTGGTTTTCCGCCGTCTTTTTCGTTGAGCATCATACCAATTAAGGTGTTTCTCTCATTAAGAATAGTTTCTCTTTGTTGTTTGTCTTTTTCGATATCAAAATAAACCGCACCATCAACCACGGTTTTTTCAGCTTTTGCATATACGGATAAGGGGTGATCTGACCATAACACAACATCGGCATCTTTACCCACTTTTAAGCTTCCCGTTCTGTCTTCAATATGTAATAATTTAGCAGGATTTAAAGTAACCATTTTCCAGGCTTCTTCTTCAGAAACACCACCATATTTTACAATTTTGCCAGCTTCTTGGTTTAATCGTCTTGACATTTCGCGATCATCACTATTGATGGCCACGGTAACTCCTTGACTGTGCATAATAGCGGCATTGTATGGTATTGCATCGATAACCTCATATTTATAAGCCCACCAATCACTAAAGGTAGAACCGCCGACACCGTGTTCTGCCATTTTATCTGCTACTTTGTAGCCTTCAAGGATATGAGTGAAGGTGTTGATTTTAAAATTGAATTTTTCAGCCACTTTCATCAACATATTAATTTCGCTCTGAACGTAAGAGTGGCAACTAATATAGCGCTCTCCATTCAAAATTTCGGCCAATACTTCCATTTCTTGGTCATAACGGAATGGTTTTCCGCTTTTTTTCAACACATCGTATTCTTTGGCTCTTTGGAAGTAATTCACAAATACCTGTTCAACACCCATTCTGGTCTGCGGAAAACGACTAAAACTTGACCAGTTTGATTGTTTTACGTTTTCACCTAAAGCGAATTTTATGAACTTTGGACTATTGGAATAAATCATTTTATCTGGTGATTCTCCCCATTTTAGTTTAATGATGGCCGAACGCCCACCAATAGGGTTTGCAGAGCCATGTAATAATTGAGCGGAGGTTACACCACCGGCTAAGTTGCGGTAAATATTAATATCTTCATGGTCCACAACATCTTCCATAGTTACTTCTGCGGAAGAATTTTGTCCACCTTCATTTACAGATAATAAGGCAATATGGGTATGCTCATCAATAATTCCTGCGGTTATATGTTTTCCTGTAGCATCAATCACTTTGGCATCCGAAGCAGTTAAATTACTACCAATTCTAGTGATTTTTCCGTTTTTTATGAGTACGTCTGTGTTTTGTAAAACGCCTTCATCTTCTCCTGTCCAAACCGTTGCATTTTTAAATAAAATAGTTTCTTGCGAGGGTTTTGAAACGTTTCCGTAACCAATGTTAGGATAGGTAACAGGCATTATTTTTGGTGCTTCTTCTGTTTTTTCTTCCTTTTCTTTTTCGGTAAAACTTTTTGTTTTAATTGCTCTAAATGACGATTCTCTGCCTGTAGGAAGTATTAATCTACCCGTAATGTCATCAGTAGTTTTCGCAGTCATACCCGTCATTCGGTATATTTTTTCTCCTTCATCGGTAGAAAATGATAAATCTAACCAATCATCTGCAAAACTCAATTTAGACTTTAATTTTAGGGTATCTTGTTTTACTTCTACTTTTGGCTTACTCAATTCTCCTGTAATAGATAGTTTATAGGAATTGCCACCGGCAGTTAAATCATAATCTCCACGAATGTTTTTTAAATTAATATCGTTAATTACACTCTTATTTCCTTGAACCCAATTCTCAAATAGCGTTGTGTTTTTGTCAAAAATATCTCCCGATGTAATTAAAAAGTTGGCGTAAGAACCGGCTTGTAATGAACCAATTTGAGCACTTTTTCCTAAAATTTGAGCAGGTATCGTGGTTAGAGCTTCAAGTGCTTTGGTTTTTGGGAGTCCGTAAGTAATCGCCTTTAATAAATTCTCTTTAAATTTTGCTGCGGTTTTTGAATCGTGCATGGTAAACGAGAACACGATCCCATTGTCTGCCATCGATTTTGGATTACTCGGTGCTTGGTTCCATTGACGCATATCTTCTAAAGACACATAACCCGCTTGGTAGGGATTAGAAACGTCGTAGGCATTTGGAAAATTTAATGGAACAATATATTTTGCATTGGTTGCTTTAATTTCTTGGATATTTTCATACTCATTATCACCCGCAACAAGTACATATTGAACACCATTAGCATCTCCAATTTTATCAGCTAATATGTCATTTCCTTTGTCTTTTGCTTCAAAAATTTGCACTAAATTTTTATTGGCGATTAAGGCTTCTAAAGAACGGTCTTTGGTATCTGATTTTCCTTGAGCGTACCAATTCATATCAGCATACATTTGACGTAATAATGCCGTTGTACCCATTAAAGAACTGGGATAAGCTTGGTTCGTTAACACACCGCGTTCTAACGAAAAATACTGAGCCGATTTACCATCTATAACACGAGTAGCATTGGTAGTTTCACTATTTAGAGTGATTAAAATTCCTGTACCACGTGCAATACCATCTTGTATGTGCGAGTTTACAACCCCAAAACCAGCTTCACGTAATTCTTTTGCTTTTTTTGCATCGTATTCAAATTTTGAGATGGCGTTATTTTCTGGCATAATATGATCGTTCCAATAAAAACCTTCGCGAGATGGCTCATATTGGGTTGTTCTTCCAGCGCCAGAAGGTCTTTTTGGTTTTTCAACACCAAAATCAGAATAAATATCTATAAAGGAAGGATAGACAGATTTTCCGTTCAAATCTATCGTTAGGGTATTTTTGGGTAAGGCAACTGTTTTACCCACTTGCATTACTTTTCCATTTTGAATAAGTAGTGTTCCGTTTTCAATGATTTGTGTTGGCGTTACAAAAATTTTGGCATTGGTAAATGCCGTGTAATTGTTGTTTTTTGATGTTACACCATCGTTTTTTGGGAAGTAATCTTGCGCAAATAAAAAACTGCTGCACCCTAACAAGGTGAGCAAGAGGAGTTTCATTTTCATAAATAAAATTTTAGTTAATTAGTCGGTCTTAAAAATAAGTGAAATGAATTGATTTGGAGTTTTATTATACTTTTTTTAACATATTGGTTTCGTTTTTATTTTTAAAAATGCTCTTAAATTTAGAATGGATATTTTTGATGATAACTGACCAGTAATAAGACCACTTTGCTATAGCTTTTTATACCATCTGTTTGGTTATTTACTTTTAAGAACGAATTAAAAATAGCTTTGAAAATGGGTTCTGTAAAATTTTCATATTGCAGCCAAAATGTATTTAATTCGCCATAATTTTGTTTTACCCCGGCATTAATTTTGGGTAGTAAAGTTTCAAATAATTGTTTATCATTTTCTTTTATATCACTTAAACAATAACCCAGCGCATAAGCATAAGCGGCATATTTAAAATAAATGTCTTCATTGTGAACTGTTACCAGATATCCAATTAAATTGGTTTCGTTTTCAGCCGAATACCCTATTTGATGTCCCACTTCGTGCCCGCTAATCACCGACAATCTAAATGGCGGAGTAAGTCTATTTACTTGGGCTTCATTAGTAAACGGATTTAAATAACCGCCATATCCCATGTAGCTGAGCGGGGTACTAAATAATGAATTTTTTAAGCTTGGAATTTCGTATTTTAAAAAAGGATGAATTTGCGCTAAGTTTTTATAGCCTTTTATAGTTTTATCAAAAATCTGCTGGTTGGTATAAGGCGTTTTAACAATTAAAGTACTATCTCCCGCAATTTTTACTTGAGTTTCATTTGTTTTAACAATTAATTCGTTAACAAAAGCCAATAAAGCTTTTCTATCCTCATTTTCTTGGATTCCCAAAGCTTCAGAAACAGGCAGACGGTGATAATTAAGTCCCCAACATATATTAAAAGTAAAATAGGCTACCGCAATTGCTGCGACAATGTTTCTAATAAAATGAAGCGGTTTTTTGTAAATACATTTCCTTTTTATAATAAAATATCTAATCGTATAAAAACCAAGAGCGGCATAAAGAATATCACCGATTGAAAAAGGAATCCATCCATATAAAAATCTAAAAAATTTAGAAGAGTAACTATAAAACCCAAGGCTATAATATTTTTCGATAAGTTCAGGGTAAAAGCTAAGCCATTTTACTAAAATTATTTGTGGGATTAAGGATAAGGCCAATCCGTTTTTGATTTTTTCTCGCATTCAAAAAAACTTTTCTATTTCAAAAATAAGGTTTTCTTTAAGTATGCGTATTTTTGAAGAAGAATAAAATCACTATGACTAAAAATATACAAGAATTAGAACCAAAAGCTATTTGGACCAATTTTGCCGCTTTGAATGCAGTGCCGCGACCATCAAAGAAAGAAGAACGTGTAATTGAGTTTATACTCGAGTTTGGTAAAAAACTTCAATTAGATACTTATAAGGACGAGGTAGGTAATATAATTATCAGAAAACCCGCTACAAAAGGCCTGGAAAATAGAAAAATGGTGACTTTGCAATCGCATTTAGATATGGTACACCAAAAAAATAATGATACCAATTTTGATTTTTATGCGCAAGGTATTCAAATGTATGTTGACGAAGATTGGGTACGTGCCAAAGGAACTACTTTGGGTGCGGATAATGGTTTAGGTGTTGCCACCATTATGGCACTTTTAGAAAGTACTGTTATTCCACACCCCGCTCTTGAAGCTTTATTTACTATTGATGAAGAAACGGGAATGACGGGTGCTAAAGGCTTAAAAGCTGGCGTGCTTAAAGGAGAAATTCTTTTGAATTTAGATACCGAAGAAGATGATGAAATAGGTATCGGCTGTGCCGGTGGCATTGATGTTACCGCAGAAGGTAGGTATAAAGAAAAGTCATCCCAAATAAATGCTTTAGCTTTTGAGATCAGTGTAAAGGGCTTAACAGGTGGACACAGTGGTATGGATATTCATAGGGGTTTGGGGAATGCCAATAAAATAATGAATAGGCTGTTGTATTTGGGTTCTGAAAAATATAAAATGCGAATATGCAAAATAAATGGGGGAAGTCTTAGAAATGCGATTCCTAGAGAAAGTATCGCCACAGTTGTTGTAGATAAAAATCAAGCTGATAATTTTAAAAAAGATATCGCGATTTGGTCAGTTACTATCAAAGAGGAAAAATCGCTTACCGAACCTAATTTAAAAATTGCAAGCATTGAAGTCAAGAAACCAAGGTTGGTATTGCCTAAAAAAACTCAGAACAATCTTTTAAAAGCAATTTATGCAGCTCAAAACGGAGTGTATGGCATGAGTGCAGCTTTTGATAATTTAGTAGAAACATCAAATAATATTGCTAGAGTTGAGGTGTATAATGGCAAAATAAGTATCGCCTGTTTAACCCGTTCTTCTGTGGACTCGGCTAAAATAGATTTAGCAAATTCCCTTCGTGCCACTTTTGAACTGGCAGATTGTAAAGTTACTTTTAGTGGCGATTATCCAGGATGGAATCCGAATCCAAATTCTGATATTTTAGAAGTTTTAAAAACGCAATATCAAAAAGTATTCAATGCCGAGCCTCATGTAGCGGCTTGCCATGCCGGGTTAGAATGTGGAATTTTGGGGCAAAATTACCCTAATATAGATATGATTAGTTTTGGACCAACCATAAAAGGAGCGCATTCTCCCGATGAGCGAGTTAGTATTTCTTCTGTACAAAAATTCTGGAAATATACCTTAGAAATCTTAAAAAATATTCCTAAAAAAGGATAAATAGTCCAAATTTTTGGAAGCTAGAATTTAAATTCTAGCTTCCTTTTTTCACACCAATTCCGAGGTGAATTTTAGTTCAACAGTGGGGTATTTTTGTTGTGTCATCTGTAATGAGAATTGAGAATCCGCTAAAAACACCAACTGACCTCTTTTGTCTTTGGCTAAAAACTTCTGTTTTACACGTTTAAATTCTTTAAATTCTTCGTTATTTTTATCTTTTGGGACAATCCAACAAGCCTTATAAACGGGGAAATTTTCGTAGGTACACTTTGCCCCGTATTCGTGTTCAAGGCGGTATTGAATAACTTCATATTGTAAGGCGCCAACAGTGCCAATTACTTTTCTACCATTCAATTCTAGTGTGAACAATTGTGCAACACCTTCATCCATTAATTGGTCGATGCCTTTTTCTAATTGTTTGGACTTCATTGGGTCGGCATTGTTAATATATCTAAAATGCTCGGGTGAAAAACTAGGGATGCCTTTGTAGTGTAAAATCTCTCCTTCCGTTAAAGTATCTCCAATTTTAAAACTGCCCGTATCATGCAATCCTACAATATCTCCTGGATATGATATATCAACAATCTCTTTTTTTTCGGCAAAGAAAGCATTAGGACTCGAAAATTTTAACTTTTTATTGCTTCTCACATGTAAATAAGGGGTGTTTCTTTCGAAAGTTCCCGAAACTACCTTAATAAAAGCCAATCTGTCTCTGTGCTTAGGATCCATGTTAGCGTGAATTTTGAAAACAAATCCTGTAAAATCTTTTTCATTGGCCTTTACCAGTCTTTCTTCGGACATTTTAGGTCTTGGTGTAGGCGCAATATCGATAAAACAATCGAGAAGTTCGCGAACTCCAAAGTTGTTTAAAGCAGACCCAAAGAATACTGGTTGTAGTTTCCCATCTAAATAGGCTTCTCTATCAAACTCAGGATAAACGCCATGAATAAGATCAAGATTATCCCTTAATTCTTTCGCTGCTTTAGCACCAATGATTTTCTCTAATTGAGGATTGGTAATATCGTTGAAAGCGATTACATCTTCAATATTTTTTTTACTGTCACCACTAAATAGATTGATGTTTTTCTCGTAAATGTTATAAATTCCTTTAAAATCGTACCCCATTCCAATCGGGAAACTTAAAGGAGTTACTTTGAGTCCTAATTTTTGTTCTACTTCATCTAATAAATCAAAGGCATCTTTACCTTCTCTATCCATTTTATTAATAAAGACGATGATAGGAATGTTTCTCATACGGCAAACTTCCACCAATTTCTCTGTTTGTTCTTCTACCCCTTTGGCCACATCCACAACAACGATAACACTATCCACAGCAGTTAGGGTTCTGAAGGTATCTTCAGCAAAATCTTTGTGTCCAGGGGTGTCTAAAATATTTATTTTTTTATCTCTATAAATAAAAGCCAAAACCGATGTTGCAACAGATATTCCACGCTGACGTTCAATTTCCATGAAATCACTCGTAGCTCCTTTTTTTATTTTATTATTTTTTACCGCACCAGCTTCTTGAATAGCACCTCCGAACAAAAGTAATTTCTCGGTTAGTGTTGTTTTTCCAGCATCTGGGTGCGATATAATGCCAAAGGTTCTTCTTCTCTTTATTTCGCTCTCAAAACTCATACTCAAAATTTTGGCAAAAATACGGTAAAATACATTGAGCATCAATCTTAAAAAAAGTAATTTTTATTTTCCATATTTTTAGCTTTAAAATAGCGGTAAGTATTTGATATTTAGTTCCTTTTATCATTTTTGTTTTCCGTTTAATCTTAAATTTATGCGATGAAATAAAAAACTAAAAATCCGTTTTATCGATAAAATCGTACCTAGAAAATAGTGATGATAGTTATTTAACGATTAAATATGTTTTTGGTAGAATTTTAATAGTTCAGGCAGCTGATTATAGATTTCATTTAAATATTTGCCATATCTTGCATCGCATAATTTAGCTTGAAGCCCCAACTTCTTACTAACAAAATATTTTAAAACCTACAGCCATGGTGATTAGTTGAATAAAAAGCTAACCATATGGAGATTTTTACTTTTTTAAAATTTATTGAGAATAGTAAACCTAAAGTTTTGACAAGCTTATTGTTAATGCTTTTTGTGTTGAGTTCTTTTGCTTCATCCGAGACGGATAATCCGCATAGTAATGCAACACCTACGTATTTAGATACCGATGGTGATGGTATTCCAGATACTACAGATATTGATGACGATGGTGATGGTATTATTGATACTAACGAAGGCTATCATGCTACAAATCCTAGAGATACAGATAAAGATGGGATTCCGGATTATTTAGATATCGATTCAGATAATGACGGAATTCTAGATAATGTAGAGGCCCAAACTACTGCTGGTTACAAACCACCAAGTGGTAAAGATGTTGATTGTAATGGATTGGATGATGCCTACGAAATAAGTCCAGGCGCCTGTGGTGGTTTAATCCCTGTGGATACCGATAAAGATGGAAAGCCCGATTATAGAGATATTGATTCAGATAATGACGGCATTTTAGATAACGTTGAAGCGCAACCTTCAACGGGTTTTATTGCACCATGTGGTGTTGATGCCAACAATAATGGTTTGGATGACCATTATGAAAATGGTACTACTATAGGAATCACTCCAGTTGATACGGACGGTGATAGAATGCCCGATTTTAGAGATATAGATTCTGATAACGACGGAATTATAGATAATCGTGAAGCACAAAACTCATCAAACTATGTAGTTCCTTGTCTAATTGATAAGGACGGGAATGGTTTAGATGACCATTATGAAACGACTCCTGGTGCAGGGCAAGGTTTAACTCCTATTAATACTGATAACGATACAAATCCAAATTTCAGAGATATTGATTCCGATAATGACGGAATTCCTGATAATGTTGAAGGGCAAACAACAGCCAATTATATTCCGCCTTCTGGATATGATTCCGATAATGATGGCCTTGACAATGCCTATGATAACTCAGGAAGTACAGGTATTATTCCAGTAAACACTGATGGCGCCGACACACCAGATTATATTGATTTAGATAGCGATAATGATTTAGTACCTGATAACAATGAAGGGAACGATTTTAACTTCGATGGTATTCCCGATCAAACCTTTAGAGGAGTTGACACAGATGGTGATGGATTAGATGATGGTTACGAAGGCACAAACCTAAACGACGGTTTTGATGTTAACGATGAAATCAACGATCCAAAGAACGATTTACCTGATACCGATGGCACCGAAGATGTCAACTATAGAGATTTAGACGATGACGGCGATGGTATTACCACACCAAACGAAGACGCAGATGGCGATGGCAATCCCACAAACGACGATACTGATAATGATGGTACGCCTGATTATTTAGATCCAAAGGATGATAGAGGTCCAGACACCGATGGAGATGGTGTTCCAGATGCGGTAGATTTAGATGATGACAATGACGGAATCTTAGATAGCGTAGAAGATGCGAATACAGATGGCGACAATAACCCATTAACCAACCCGACCGATACGGATGGCGATAGCAAACCCAACCATTTAGATATCGATGCGGACAACGATGGTATTCCAGACAACGTAGAAGCGCAAACCACCGCAGGCTATATAGCGCCAAATAATGACAATGCAGCTACGTATTTAGCGAACAATGGTGTGAATAGTGCTTACTTAGGAGGCTTAACTCCAGTAAACACTGATGGCGCCGACACACTAGATTATATTGATTTAGATAGCGATAATGATTTAGTACCTGATAACAATGAAGGGAACGATTTTAACTTCGATGGTATTCCCGATCAAACCTTTAGAGGAGTTGACACTGATGGTGATGGATTAGACGATGGTTACGAAGGCACAAACCTAAACGACGGTTTTGATGTTAACGATGAAATCAACGATCCAAAGAACGATTTACCTGATACCGATGGCACTGAAGATGTCAACTATAGAGATTTAGACGATGACGGCGATGGTATTACCACGCCAAACGAAGACGCAGATGGCGATGGCAATCCAACAAACGACGATACTGATAATGATGGTACGCCTGATTACTTAGACCCGACCGATGATAGGGAAATGAAAATAGAAGTAAACCAGATGTTGACACCTAATTCTGATGGTAAAAATGATTTCTTGTTTATTAGAAATGTAGATTTCGCTTTTAACAATTCAATTAGAATTTTTAATAGATGGGGCGTAGCAGTTTACGAAGGAGCAGGTTATAATAATCAAAATAATGTTTTTGATGGACGTTCAAAAGGTAGATCTACTATTTCACAAGAAGAGTATTTACCAGCGGGAGTTTATTTTTATATCTTTGAATATCAAGATATAGACGATAAAAATATAACTGATAATGGTTATATATATATAAGTAAATAAAGAATAGTACTGAGAACACTATATGTTATGAACAAACCAATATTATTATTATTAGTATTTACATTGTTTTATACGGGTAAATCCCACGCGCAACAAGATGCGCAATATACCCAATACATGTTTAATACAATGAGTGTTAATCCCGCTTATGCTGGTTCTAGAGGTCAGTTAAGTATTGCTGCATTGTATAGATCACAATGGGTGGGATTAGACGGAGCTCCAACTTCACAAACACTAAATTTACACTCTCCAATACGAAATAGTCGATTAGGTTATGGTTTTTCAGTAGTGAATGACGAAATTGGTGATGGTACTGTTCAGGAGACTTATTTAGATGCGGTGATATCTTATACTATTGATGTTTCCCAAACTGGAAAATTATCTTTCGGTCTAAAGGGTGGAGGTAACTTTTTAAGTTTAGATTTTAATAAGTTAAGAAATTTTGATAGTGAAGCCATTTCAGCGGATAATATTGAAAATCGATTTGCACCCAATTTTGGTATTGGAGCTTATTATCATACCGATAAATTTTATTTGGGATTATCAGCACCAAATTTATTAGAAACCGACAATTTTGATAATTCCAATAGAGATGCCAACAATGTAAATTTTTTATCGCGAGAACGTATTAATTTTTACGCAATTACGGGGTATGTTTTTGATTTGTCTAACGAATTTAAATTTAAACCAGCCTTATTAACGAAGGTTGTGGGTGGCGCACCTTTACAGGTAGATTTTTCTGCAAACTTCATGTATAATGATAAATTTACATTTGGTGGTGCTTATCGTTGGGATGCTGCTGTTAGCGCCTTAGCTGGTTTTCAAGTTAGTGATCAAATCATGATTGGTTTGGCTTATGATAAAGAAACAACGGCTTTAGGTTCTACCCGATTTAATGATGGTTCATTTGAAGTATTTTTAAGATTTGAATTGGTTAAATCGTTCCGAAAATTAGTATCACCTCGTTTCTTCTAAATAATGGGTATGTTAAAAAAAATATTATTTACGGTTATCATACTATTTGTTACGGTTGAAAACACTGTAGGTCAAGAAAAAATTCTTGAAAGAGCAAATGAAAAATACAATGAATACTCTTTTAGTCCTGCAATAGATATTTATAAAAAAGTCTTAGATAAAGGCTATGTGTCTGCTGATTTATTAAAAAAATTAGGCAACTCTTATTATTTTAATGCGGATTATAAAGAAGCCGCATCAATTTACGAAAGGCTCATTAGGGAGTATGAAGCAGAGGTAACTCCTGATTATTATTTTAGATATTCCCAAACTTTAAGAAGTCTTACTGAATACGCTAAGGCTGATGAACTCATGCGAAAATTTTCGGAAATAACCTCAGGTGATGTTAGGGCCAATACTTTTGATAATAAAAGAGATTATAAAGAAGAAATAAAAGAAAATTCAGGACGCTACACTATTGGAAATTTCGATTATAATTCTGTTTACTCAGAATTTGCGCCATCCTATTATAAAGACGGACTTATTTTTTCTTCCGATCGTGATACGGGTAACTTGGCAAAATACAGACATACCTGGAATTCCAAAGACTTTCTGGATTTATATAAAGTCAATGCGGATACCGTATCTCAAAATTTGGTTATAAAATTAAACAAAAGTATTAATACTAGATTGCACGAATCTACTAGTGCGGCCACCAAAGATGGTTCAATAGTCTATTTTACCAGAAATAATTTTGTAGATGGGAAAACTATCAAGGATCAAGAGGGTATAGTACGACTTAAAATTTTTAGAGCAAAATTTAAGGATGGTAATTTTACAGAATTAGAAGAACTTCCGTTTAATAGTGATGAATATTCTGTGGCAAACCCAAGCTTAAGTCCAGATGAAAAAACATTGTTCTTTGTGTCCGATATGCCAGGAAGTTATGGCGAATCTGACATTTTTAAAGTAGCGATAAACAATGACGGTACTTTTGGACCACCAGAGAATCTAGGAAATACGATTAATACAGAAGCTAGAGAAACTTTTCCTTTTGTAACAAGTGAAGAAATTCTTTACTTTTCTTCTGACGGGCATCCAGGATTAGGCGGCTTAGATATTTTCGCTACAAGAATTAAAAATAAGTCGTACTCCGGAATAGTGAAGAACGTAGGAGAGCCTATCAATAGTAATTTGGACGATTTTACCTTTATTTTTAAGGAGGATACTAAATCAGGATACTTTGCATCAAACAGGGAAGGTGGTTTAGGCTATGATGATATCTACAGTTTTGTTGAAAATATTCCTTTGGAATTGGAATGTCAGCAAATAGTTACTGGAACGGTTAGAGATAAAATATCCAATCAGGTTTTAGTCGGGGCAACAATTAAGGTTATCAGCGAAAATAACGAAGAAATAGCTAAGACTTTAACCAATGCTAATGGCGATTATAAGTTGATGATGGATTGTAATAAAGGCAATTTTGTGCGTGCTTTGACAGATGGTTACGTTCCTGCCGAAGTGTATATGGGTAAATCTGACGGACAGCCACAGATCATCGATTTTTATCTGGAGCGCAATACAGTTACTGCTGGTTTCGGTGATGATTTAGCCAAATTACTTCAATTAAGCACCATCTATTTTGATTTAAACAAATTTAATATTAGACCAGATGCTGAAATTGAAATACAGAAAGTAATTGCGGCGATGGATAAATATCCAAGTTTAAAAATAAAAGTAAATTCTCATACCGATAGTAGAGGCAAAGATGCTTATAATTTATGGTTATCTCAAAAAAGAGCAGAGTCAACCGTAGCCTATATGGTGTTAAATGGGATATCTAAAGAAAGACTCGAAGGAGAAGGTTTTGGAGAAACTAAATTGGTAAACGATTGTGGTAATAATTCAAAATGTTCTGCTACGGAACATGAATTAAATAGAAGGTCGGAATTTATAATTTTAGAATAAAATAATTACTCTTTTTTAAAAATAACCAAGCAGTTGCAAGTTAGCAACTGCTTTTTTTATTCCTAACTTTCAAATTGTGTCTTCTCAAATGATCTTATTTTTCTTATTCACCCTGTAAATAAGATGTTATACAACATAATTTATATCAATTCCTTTGTTAATTATAATTTTATATGTTTTTAAATTTAATTTTAAATATTAGATAAATACCCCAACCTTAATATGGCTCTATTTTTTAAGCACATAGCAACGCTTTTTATACTCCTTATTGTATGTACTTCCTTTGGTCAAGAAACCATTACTATAGAGGTCAATTGGCCTAATTGGTCATCTGAAAATAGAGTTCTGGTCAGAAACCCTTCAAATACACAAATTGGTTCTATTTGTAACCCTTCCAATTGCTACAACGGCGTTGGTAATACTCCCTATAATAATAATTCTAGTCTTACCACCATTTCAGGTTTAATTGCTGGATCAGGTTATTCCTTAATTTTACAAGACACCTGGGGCGATGGCTGGAATGGTGCTGCATCTTATGTTCGTGTATTTCAAAATGGCAATTTAATTATTCAATCAAATTTAAGTAGCGGATCAACAAGTACAGTTTCGTTTAGTATTGCCTCTACAAATGTACCGCCCACCATTACTGCCACAGGAAATCAAACCTATTGTGGTGGATCTAGCGCGCCAGTTGTTCAAAGCATCAGTATTACGGATCCTGATAATACTACTGCGCAAAGGGCCTCAGTGCAAATATCATCTGGTTATATCAATGGTCAAGATTTATTAACACTTACAGGAGCACATCCATCAATAACGGCAACTTGGAGTGCAGTCGAGGGAAAGCTTACTTTAAATGGCCCAGCAACTTTGGTAGCATTTCAAAATGCCATTTTAGCTATAAGATATTCCAGTAGTTCCCCGAACCCTACTGGCACAAGAAATTTTTCTATAACTGTCGGGGATGCTAATTTTTTGCCGGCTACAGGACATTTTTATGAATTTGTGCCTAATTTAGGAATTACTTGGACTGCGGCAAGAGATGCGGCAGCATTAAGAACCTATTACGGGTTACGCGGATATTTGGCAACTTTGACCTCACAGGCTGAGGCAGATTTCTCAGGTTCTCAAGCACAAGGCGCAGGATGGATAGGAGCTTCTGATGCAGCAATTGAGGGCGATTGGCGCTGGGTAACGGGGCCTGAGGCTGGAACTCCATTTTGGACAGGATTGGCTAACGGAAATACGGTAGCACCCACAAACTTTGCCTATTGGAATGGAGGAGAGCCCAATAATTCTGGAAATGAGGACTATGCGCATATTACAAACCCCTCTGTTGTAAGAAGTCCCGGAGGTCTAGGTTCATGGAACGATTTAAGTAACACAGGAGCAGGTAGCGGTCCTTATCAACCCCAAGGGTATATTGTAGAATATGGCGGGTCATCGGGAGATCCTATTTTAAGCATATCTGCAACAACTTCAATTCAGATGGACAATCAGGCACCAACATGGTTAACAGCAGTAGGTGCTTTAAATGAAAATTACCAATGTGCAGGTGATATCCCATCCCTTGGCGCTTGTTCTAGCATAAATACAACCTTTTTTAACCAACAGCAGTTTGCGTGGGGTTTTGGACTTCAAAATACTACTGGTGCAGCAATTCCAAATTGGGAAATCAGAATAAATAATGCAAATTACCAGTTGAACGCTTCGCAACTAACAAATCAATCGGCATTTACCTATAGTGCAGTTAATAATGGAAATGGTACTTTTAATTTAATTCTAAAAGGAACAAGTGCTATTCCCGCTTTCGGTTCAATTCCCGGTGGAAATATAGAATGGTCAGGAGTTAATTTTGGATTTAGTCCCACCTCAAGTGGAATTTCTATTTTTTGTGGCACCTTACCAAATATTTTACCAGTTGCAGCGGATAATTGTAGCGTTGTTTCCGTCAATGAAGTGAGTAATGTTACTGTTAATAATGGTTGTGCTAATAATTACACGCAAACTATATCATATCAAGCCATAGATAGCAGTGGTAATTTAAGTTCTTTATTTGTAAAAACGATTACGGTAAATGATACTACCCCGCCAACCGCTAGCAACCTACCAGATATTAATGTTTTCTGTAGTTCAGATGTTCCCGCACCAAATATAAGTTTGGTGAATAACGAAGCAGATAATTGTACCATTAGTCCAACGGTTACTTTTGTTAGCGATGTAAGTAATGGACTTTCAAATCCAGAAACCATAACTAGGACGTATTCAGTAAGCGATGCTTGTGGTAATAGTATAAATATCACCCAATTAATCAGGATTAATCCTATCTTAATAACAATGCAACCAAGCAACCAATCTTTATCCGTAGGGCAAAATGCAACTTTTAGTGTTTCCGCAACAAATGTAAATACCTATCAATGGCAAGTAAGTAGCAACAATGGTACTAGTTATGCTAACATTTCAGGTGCTACCAATGCTACCTTAAATATTACAAATGTAAGCCTAGTGCTGACAGGTAATTTATACCGAGTTTTGGTTTCAAACTCCGCATCTGGTTGTACCCCAGTAATATCTAATTCTGCCTTATTAATAGCAAGGCCTAATGCGGTAATTACCAATAGAAGAATTACCTATCGTGTAAACCAAAATTAAAAATTATTCTTGTTTTTAATTTATAAAGTGAGGCATTAAGCTTTGGTTTTTAAACAGAGTATTTTAATAAAAATCAAAAAAAAATATAATTGAAAATGCCTACTATTATTGATGCTATCGATAAAAAGAGACCTTAAAATTTAGTATTTAAAATATTATAACCTCATTTATTAGTAGCTATACCCATAAAAATTATACATACACAACATTTATTTTCTCTACCCTAAGCTAATCTTAAATTTGTAATGTGTAAGGATACCTAAGCATTTAATAAAAAGACTTACGCAGTAAATAACCAGTTTTAAACTACAATTAAAGTTAACCTAAATCATGAATAAAAATTTCTTCTTATTAGTTTTTCTTCTACTATCAACATTTGCGATTTCACAAACAACTGTTACGCTAGAAGATCAGTGTAATTGCGAGGTATTAAGTGGTACAGCTGTAAATGCTCCAGGCGTTTCAACTCCTACGGGAGCTGAAATAGGTGATATTTATGTAAACATAAATACAGGTGTTATCTATTTTTGGGATGGGAATTCTTGGGAATTAACGAGTACCGATAATCAGCAACTCCAAAATTTTAGTTTTAATGCAGCAACAAATCAATTGACACTAGCTATTGAAAACGGTGGCACTATTACTGTTGATTTAAGTAGTTTAAGTGATTCGTTAACCGATACGAACACGACGAATACAAGTTTAACAGAAGACGGTACGAACCTTGTCATCACGGATAGTGAAAATAATACGGTTACTTTAGCCTTAGCAGATATTGCAGCAGCAACTGACACCAATACTACGAATGCAACTTTTGCAGTAGTAGGTACTAGTTTAGTTATAACGGATTCAGAGAATAATACAGTATCAGTTCCATTAGCGGATATCGCAGCACAAGTGAACACCGATGCCCAGACTATCGCCTTAAACAA
>JBGSQM010000175.1:0-14433 GCA_041738035.1 Cellulophaga sp. | reverse complement strand
CTGTTTCAAGTAATAGCGGTACCCACTTGTTGCAAGAATAGCTACCGCAGTTCCGGTGAAAAAAGAGTAGATCTTATAGGTATTTGTAAGTTCTGGAATAATGAATATCACAGAACTCAACATACTCCAACCCACGAGTTGCAGCACCCAAAAAAGTAATTCAGCATACTTATTTTTTAAGTCCATCTAAGCCTGTGGTTTTGTGTTGGCCTTTACAGGCAAAACCACCCATAAGGTATGGGTGTCTAATTCGTGATTCGACATAAAACTAGCTTCATTACCGTACAATAATTTTAGCCGCTGTTTTAATGTGTTTTCTAATACTTGACGAGGCTTACTTAAGGTCATAGGCCCTGTATGTAAAACACTTATTTTTAAACTCTGGTTTTTTACTTCACTTTTCAAACTAATCGTGTCCTCATTTTTAGTAGAAAGCACACCATATCTTGTGGCTAATTCTATCAAGTTTGGCAATAATAAAGGAGGTACCTGTAAGGATAGCGTCTCGGGAGCTATATCGTACTTCGTGTGCAATACTTTCTTATTATCAATCATTAATAAGTCCATATAGCTTTTGGTAATGACTATTTCTTCGTCTAAAATAACAGTATTGATATCGGTTTTAGTTAATGAGTACCGAAGCAATTCAGATAGGGTGGTCAGCATGGCTCTCGCTTGTTTTACGTCTTCTAACATTAAGCCTTTTATATTTGTTAATGCGGTAAAAATAAATTGTGGATTAATATGGCCCTTTAAGGTATTTAGTTGTGCTTGTTTTACCTGGTCTTTTAAACGTAAACGCCGTAGTCTTTCGTTGTTAGAATTTCGAATGAGTTTTATGATGAAAAAGAAAGTTGTCCACCCACCCAAAATAATCGTATAAATAATGTACTTCCCATAGCTATTGGGTTCGGAAGGTGGTTTGTTGAAGATTTCTTTACTATCCACAAAAACAAACTTGGCAATTTTTCCGACACCATAACCCACATAATAGGTGACTGTAGGCGTTAACATGGCTACTATAAAGACGGCAACAACTATCTTCACCAACATGATAGATTTAAAATTTTCTAGCGGTGCAACCTTATTTAAAATCCAACGCAAGAAAGAAGTTATCCCAATAAATACCACCATATTCCCTATGGTAATCACCAAAATGCCCTTCCAATTTTCACTTAAATTAGCAACGAATGCTAAAAACAAGGAAAAAGCGCCCCAACCCAAAAACTGAAGGATCCAAAATAAATTTTTAGAAAAAAATCGTTGCATTAATGGTTTTTAATTACTGAAGACATTGGGGCTTATTGTTGGCTTACTGTCTTTTAAAGCAAGATAAGACTTAAAATAAGTTCTAAGATAATTTTAGCTAAAGTAATCATGGTTTTAAATTTTAAAATTAATATTTTACCAGCGCTTAAAACTACTAGGTATTCGGTTCAGTTTAGTGACAATTATGGCGAACGGTAAATACGACCTAGTGAACGGTAGGGTAAAAATGTTTTTCATCCTATTTTAATCGCACGCAATCTTCAATACTCGCTTTCGTAAAATTTTGGGAGTCCTCGAATTCTAAAATAATAAGAGCATCTTCACATAGTTTTGAATCATTTAAGGCTTTTATAATGGTATCAATTTGAGCTTCAAAATTTACAATAGTGCAATCTGTCATTTGAAATTCATAGCGCTGACCCAAGCTTGAAGCATCCTCTTTTGAAAAGGTAATTCCGTAGGCGGCTATAATGGGTTCAACCGTTGCGCAGTCACAATTATTTTTTATCAGCTCGGCAATCTTATCATAAGAATCCGTGCCACTCGTGCAACCAAATACTAGCATTGAACTGACTAAAGTGGTAAAAAGTTTAAAGGTATTTTTCATGGTGATTATTTTAATAGAAAACAATTTTAATTAAAATCCTATTTGAGCGATATATTTACCTACTGCATGTCCTAGATTATAGATAACATATCCTGCAATTATAATACTAAATAGGGTTGCTTTAATTATTTCCTTTTGTTTAATACTGGTACTGTTTGTTGTTGCTTTCATCTTGTTGATTTTTAAGTTATTTTTTTAGATACTATAAATTTAGGCTGATTATCAACACTTTGAAACCCAATTATGATGAACGGTAAAATTTGGCGGTAGAACGGAAAATCGATTTGTGAGGTTATTTAGAGGCGCTAAAGATTTAGGGGTACTTCGCTTTTAAAGGTCGCGGATAGGGCACAACATTAAAACTAACTAAAACAAGAAGCGCTACCTTCAGAAAACAAAATCCTGAAACTTAACCATCTTACAAAAAAAGCCATCTCAATAGTTGAGACGGCCTGTTTCTTCATGAAATATGAATTGGTGTTGGTTATTTTAAAAGAGAAGCTACATCGGTGGCTCCAGATAATTCCGCATAATCTAAAGCGGTATAGCCTAATTTTGAGGTAGCGCTTATATCCGCGCCATTTAATACTAATAAGTTTACCATGTCAACATTATTATAGCGTGCCGCATACATTAAAGGCGTCATACCGTTTACTTCTGTTTTAATTTCAATATCGGATCCGAACTCTAAAAACTTTTTTACCGTTTCTAGATCGCTCTTGGCTACGGCAATGCTAAGTGGAGCAACATCTTTAATGGTTGTCGTAGCAATTTTTACATTTTTTGTAGTTGGGTTTACATTTGCATTGCTCATGTTAGAGAATGCCATACTTAAAACGATGCTTAAGGTAATTACTGAATTTTTCATATTGTTAATTTTAAAAGATTACTATTTGTTTTTTGTTTCTGATGTAAAACTACAGGGAAAGTGAAGCTTTTGAAATCGTTATATGACCAACGGTAGAATTTGATGACTGAACGGGGATTTTAAGAAAAAAGAGTAAAGAATAGGGAGAGGAAACGAAAGAGTCGAATGTCGAATTTAAGAAAAAGAATAAACGAGTAGAGAAAAGAGATAAAAAAAGGTCAAAACCATAACTTAATTTTACCTGCAAAGTGTTATTGGCTTTTTCAGTAAATATCCCTATAGACCTTGATCGAAATCTTTAATGATAAAGTAATAATACTATTTTTTAACCTTTGGTGGATAATTTTCAAAAACCTTGTCAGTTACTGCTCTCAAATTTTTTTCGCGGAGCTCGGGAGGAACGTTTTCTTTAAACGGACTGGCACTAACCGCCTGCCAAAACAAGACATCTTTTTCACTATCTATAAAATCGAACTTAATTTCACGTTCCACTCTTGCTTGGCCCACAGGAATACCAATGGAGATTCCGCCACCCATATTTCCACCACCACCACCTAATCCGACGCCCATATTATTATTTTGTGGATTAGTGAATGAGTTACTCTGAATATTGATATAAAAGTCAGGGTCCTCAGAATACAATATCCCTTTTGCTAGCATTGTAGAGTCAATAATCACTAATAATCGCTTAGCATCTAGGCCACTTAAACCAGTCTCCATTTCTGGATAATAACCATAAGTAGTGTAATTAGAGAAATCTGTTTTTTTATCAAAATCATAATTTACCCGAACCGCAGCACAGGAAACTATTGAAATAAGGATCAAAATGTAAACTAGTTGTTTCATTTTTAGGAATTTAGTGGATTTAAAATTAAACAAAAAGAACTGGAGGGTCAAACAAATCTACATTTAATCGTTCAACATCTTCCAAAGCTTATCTTTTAGCTCTGTTAAACCCATTTGCGCTACAGAAGATATAAACATAAAAGAGACATCTTTAAGTTCAGAATCTAATTCAGCTTTCATTTCAGCTTGTAATTCTGTATCAAGCATATCGCTTTTTGAAATCACCACCAAACGTTCCTTATCTAACATTTCAGGATTGTACCTACGCAATTCATCTAAGAGAATTTCATATTCCTTTTTAATATCTTTACTATCCGCAGGAATTAAAAAAAGTAAAGTCGAGTTGCGTTCTATATGTCTTAAAAAATAATAGCCTAGACCCTTGCCTTCCGCTGCTCCTTCAATAATTCCGGGAATATCTGCCATGACAAAACTCTGAAACTCCCGATACTTTACAATTCCTAAATTTGGTTTTAGGGTGGTAAATTCATAATCTGCAATTTTTGGCTTGGCGGTGGTTAAAACCGAAAGTAAGGTAGATTTTCCGGCATTGGGGAAACCTACTAAGCCTACATCTGCCAATAATTTCAACTCCATAATAATAGAAAGTTCCTGACCTGGAATTCCCGGTTGTGCATATCTTGGGGTTTGGTTGGTTGCTGTTCTAAAATGCCAGTTTCCGCGACCTCCTAAACCGCCTGGAAGAATTATTTTTTCTTCACCTTCTTCGGTAATTTCCATTATAATCTCTTCGGTATCTGCATCTTTAATTACGGTTCCTAATGGCACATCTAAATATACATCTTCACCATCGGCACCTGTACTTCTACTTTTTGCGCCATGTTCGCCATGACCTGCTCTAAAACTACGGCTGAATTTAAAACTCAATAAGGTCCATAAATCTTTATTGCCACGGACAATTACATGACCACCACGACCACCATCACCCCCATCAGGACCACCTTTGGTTATAAATTTTTCACGATGTAAATGCACTGAACCCTTGCCACCGTTGCCCGATTCTAATTGTACTTTTACATAATCTACAAAATTGCCTTCTGTCATGGTGTTTTAAATGTATTGTTTTTATTAACGTAAACTGTAAAAATAACTATTTATGGCAGCGCCCGTGAGGTATTAAAAAAAGACTGCTCGGTTTTGACTACAATCATTTAACACGATAATAGCGCAAGGAGGCTAGACTTTTTCTGTCTTAGTTCCAGAGTTTTGATTCTTTCATCAGTCAAATGTTATACCAAAGCAAAACCTTGAAAAATTTTAAGGATTAAAGCTTATCAATAACTGCCTTGATCCTTTGGGTAATTTCATTTATGGCTCCTATTCCGTTTACGCTATAAAATTTGCTTTTACTTTGGTAATAGCTGATTAAAGGTGCTGTTTTTTGATTGTATTCATCAAAACGATTTCTGATTTTAGCTTCGTCTTGATCGTCTGGTCTGCCACTTACTTTTCCGCGTTCTAAAACCCGTTGAATTAAAACTTCATCATTTGCTTCAAGCGCAATGGTCGCATTTATTTTCATGTCTTTTGAATCTAAAAAAGCATCTAATGCTTCGGCC
The DNA here is from genome assembly GCA_041738035.1 of Cellulophaga sp. Lineage (GTDB taxonomy): Bacteria > Bacteroidota > Bacteroidia > Flavobacteriales > Flavobacteriaceae > Cellulophaga. Next base: position 9,263 of record JBGSQM010000175.1, on the reverse strand, counting down.
TGAGCCGTTGTTCTTGGAAAACCATCAAAGATAAAACCATTAGCATCGGCATTTTGCTCTACTTCATCCTCGAGCATTTTAATGGTTACTTCGTCAGGCACTAAATCGCCTTTATCCATGTACGATTTAGCTAATTTACCCAAAATAGTGTCATTTTTAATATTGTTTCGAAAAACATCTCCCGTCGAAATGTGTTTCAAATTGTACTCCGATTTTAAAAATTCTGCCTGTGTGCCCTTGCCAGCACCTGGTTTTCCGAAAAGTACAAGATTAATCATAGTATTTTGGTTTAGTTGGTACACTTGATTTAAATTTCTTCCTAATTCTTTATAATCTAGCCCGTAGCCCACTATAAATTTATCAGGAATTTCCATCCCCACATAGTCAATATGGTATTCCCCATTATATACTGTTGGTTTATAGAATAAAGTTGCTATTTTAAATTCGCGAACATTAGTATCTGAAAAAAGATGTACTAATTCTTTTAATGTTCTCCCTGTATCAATAATATCTTCAAGAATAATGACACATTTACCTTTTATATTCACGGGAACATCGAGTAAAGTTTCCACAATCCCCGTAGAGGTTAAGCCGCTATACGAACTTAATTTTACAAAAGATACTTCGCATGGGTGCTGGTATTGCTTTAAAAAGTCTGCCACAAACATGAAAGAACCATTTAAAACTCCTACAAAAATAGGCGTTTCATTTTTGTAATCCTCAGCAATTGCTAAAGCTACTTTTTTAACAGCAGCTTGCACTAGTTCCTCACTTAAAAATGGTTTAAAATGTTTGTCGTGGAGCTTTATCACCTTTATTTTTTTAGGAAGGACAAATATAGCATTTAGATTTCTCTTTTTGAGCGTAACTATGCTGGTTTTAAGAATTCGGTGTATTTTTGTAGATATCATAGAATTCAATCAAAATTATGTCAAATCAAAATTCAACAAACTATTTTTCTTCGGATTTTAAACTGGGAATACTAGGAGGTGGACAATTGGGAAAAATGTTGCTTTATGAAACGCGAAAATTTGATATTCATACTAAGGTTTTAGAAAGCTCGAAAGATGCACCTTGCAAAATTGCTTGCGATGAATTTATAATTGGCGATTTAATGCATTTTGATGATGTCTATAACTTCGGAAAAAAGGTAGATGTCTTAACGATTGAAATTGAAAATGTAAACCTGGACGCCTTAGAAAAGCTAGAAGATGAAGGTTTAAAAATATTTCCGCCAACAGAAACTTTAAGAGTAATACAAAACAAAGCAAGGCAAAAGTTGTTTTATGTAGATAATGACATTCCTACTGCCGATTTTTCTCGTTTTGCATATGCGAGCGAGATTAAAGACAGCATTGATAATGGGGGAATCGCTTTTCCCTTCGTTTGGAAAGCTACACAATTTGGCTACGATGGGCAAGGGGTAAAAATAGTGCGTAATTTTCAAGATTTGGAAAATTTGCCTAAAGGTGAATGTATAGCTGAGGATATGATTCTATTTAAAAACGAATTGGCAGTCATTGTGGTTCGCAATCAAAAGGGGGAAGTCGTTACCTATCCAGTCGTTGAAATGGAATTTCATAAAGAAGCTAATCAGGTAGAATATGTAATTTGTCCTGCAAGGATTGATGAGAAGGTAGCTGAAAAAGCAACCGAAATTGCCTTAAAGGTTTCTGAAAAACTAAAGCATATTGGTATTTTGGCCGTAGAAATGTTTCAAACTCAAGACGACCAAATTTTGGTCAATGAAGTAGCTCCAAGGCCACACAATAGCGGCCATTACAGTATTGAAGCCAGTTTTACCAACCAGTTTGAAAACCATATAAGAGCTATTTTAAATTTACCTTTAGGAAGCACAGAAAGCAAAGTTGCGGGCATTATGGTGAATTTAGTTGGCGCAGAAGGTTATTCCGGGGATGTGGTTTACCAGAATATGGAAGAAATTCTAAAGTTGGAAGGTGTAACACCGCATATTTATGGTAAAAAACAAACCCGACCTTTCCGAAAAATGGGACATGTAACCATCGTCAATAAAAATATTGATATTGCTAGAGTAATTGCCCAAAAAGTGAAAGAAACCATTAAAGTGAGAAGCAAATAAATCAACTTTTGCAAAAAAAGCAAAGGTTGAAATTAAACTAAAGTTCTATAATTTAAAGCTTTATGCTTGAAAATAAAATTGAAACATATGGAGATTTAGATGAAAAAACCAATGTCGAAGTTAAATTTAACAAAGAAATTGTTTGGTTAAGTAAAATAAAATTAAACGTGATTTTTAATCGTTATAGAACAGTTACTGACCGTCACATTCAAAATATCTTTAAAGAAAAAGAACTTGAAGAAAATGTGGTATGTGCAGATTTTGCTCATACCACTATTCAACCTTAAAATAGAAATTTTTTGTTTTAATTAGAAAAAATAAAATTATGAGTAAAGTAGCAGTAGTAATGGGCAGCACGAGTGATCTTCCTATAATGCAAGAAGCCATTGATATTTTAAAAGGTTTTGATTTAGAAGTTGATGTAGATATCGTTTCTGCGCATAGAACCCCTGAAAAATTATTCGATTTTAGCAAAAATGCACATCTAAACGGGTACAACGTAATTATTGCAGGTGCTGGTGGTGCTGCGCATTTGCCAGGTATGGTTGCCTCATTAACCCCTTTGCCTGTAATCGGCGTTCCTGTAAAAAGCAGCAACTCTATTGATGGTTGGGACTCTATTTTATCCATTTTACAAATGCCCGGCGGAGTTCCAGTAGCTACAGTTGCTCTAAATGGAGCAAAAAATGCAGGTATTTTAGCGGCTCAAATCATTGGCGCATCCGACAAATGTGTTTTAGATAAAATTATTTTATATAAAGAAGGTCTAAAACAAATAGTTTTAGAGGGTGCCGAGAAATTAAAAAATAAAAATAGTTGAAAAATTAATAGGCTTGTTTAAATAATTTAGTGTTCATTTTAACCTATTTTCACAAAACTTAAAATAGTTTAATCATCAGCTATTATCGTTGCCAGCCATCGAGTAGCGACCTCTAAAGGTATCCCTTTTCTTAATGCAAAATCGGCTACTTGATCTTCTTTGATTTTTCCCAATCCAAAATAACGTGCTTCTGGATTTGCAAAATAATACCCAGAAACGGATGACGCCGGCCACATGGCTAAACTTTCAGTAAGTTTTACACCGATCTTATTTTCCACGTCCAGCAGTTCCCAAATCGTTAACTTTTCTAGGTGATCCGGACAAGCAGGATAACCAGGAGCTGGACGAATACCTTTATAATTTTCATTAATTAAGTCTTCGGAACTTAACGCTTCATCAGCGGCATATCCCCAGTATTTTGTTCGCACTTCTTTATGTAAATATTCCGCATAGGCTTCTGCCAAACGATCGGCTAAAGCTTTTACTAAAATAGAATTATAGTCATCTAAATTGTCTTTATAAGCATCTGCCATTTCATCAACGCCAAAACCTGTACTAACACAAAAACAGCCGATATAATCTTGTATCCCTGAACTTTTAGGCGCTATAAAATCTGCCAGAGCATAATCAGGAACACCTTCTCGCCTTTGTAATTGTTGGCGTAGGGTTCTGAAAAAATGCCCCTTTCCCACAAATTGGGCAACCCTGGATTCTAACTCCTCCCCCTTTGGAGGAGGTTGGGTGGAGGCCACTACCTCGATATCGTCATCTGAAATTGCATTTGCTTCAAACAATCCAAAAATAGCTTTTGCTGTTAGTTTTTTCTCTGTAAAAATCTTTTTGAGCATTTTTTGAGCGTCGGCAAAAAGCTCAACCGCTTGTTTACCAACTACATCATCCGTTAAAATATCTGGATATTTACCATGTAATTCCCATCCTCTAAAGAAGGGAGACCAATCGATATAGGGTACCAACTTTTCTAGTTCAAGATCCTCAATAACTTGTATTCCTAATTGATTTGGTACCGGAATTTTGGTTTTTTCCCAATTAATTTGAAACTTATTTTTACGTGCTTCGGCAATTGTTTTATATTCTTTTTGCTTTGTCCGGCTTAAAAATTTATCTCGAAAAGATTCATAATCTAATTTGATATTTTTCTTGTAATTGTTTGAAGATTCTTTTTTCAATAAATCACCAACAACAGTAACTGCTCTGGAGGCATCATTTACATGAACAACCGTGTTACTATATTGTGTATCAATCTTTACCGCGGTATGAGCTTTACTTGTTGTTGCACCGCCAATTAATAAGGGAACTTTAAAATTCTGACGTTCCATTTCTTTCGCCAAAAACACCATTTCGTCTAAAGATGGAGTGATCAGTCCACTTAAACCAATAATATCTACATTGTGTTCAATGGCTGCTTTGATGATTTTTTCAGGAGGCACCATGACTCCTAAATCAATTATTTCGTAATTGTTACAAGCCAAAACAACGCTGACAATATTTTTACCAATATCGTGAACATCGCCTTTAACGGTGGCCATTAATATGCGGCCAGCCCCCCCCGCCCCCGAAGGGGGAGCTTTCAATACTTTATGGATTTTGTTTAGAACCTCTTCGAGGTTTCCTAAAATCTCATTATTTGTAAAACGAATAACCTTATAGCCTTGTTCTTCTAACCAAGTTGTTCTTTCTTTATCACTTATTTTATTTTCAGGTAATTGATGTATGAGTCCATCTATCTCAACAATTAAGTTTTGTTTCAAACAAATAAAATCTGTGATATATTCTCCAACAATATGTTGCCTTCTAAATTTATAACCGTTTATATTTTTGTTACTCAAGCCATTCCAAAGCATTTTTTCAGCGTCTGTAGGTACATTCCGCATGCGATTTGCATGCTTTTTCAGCAACCCATAAATTACAGGATTTACCGTGCGCCAATGTTGCTCCCCCTTTGGGGGTTGGGGGGCGTTTTTCAGCTTCTCTTCCTCGATATATGGTAAAAGATAAGCAACTGCTTTTTTCATAACTCGCGCAGATTTTACCACCTGGGGTAAAAACATTTTCCCACTTCCGAATAAATCTCCAACCACATTCATTCCCGCCATTAAATTTCCTTCAATAACTTCAATGGGTTTATCAGCATTTATTCGTGCTTCTTCTACATCATCAATAATATATTGGTCGATACCTTTTACCAAGGCTCTTGTAATTCGGTTTTGTAAGGATTCTTCTCTCCAAGATAAATCAACTTTACTTTCTTTTGCGGTACCCACAACAGATTCGGCAAAATCTAGTAAACGCTCTGTTGCATCGTTTCTTCTATTCAAGACCACATCTTCAACACGCTCTAATAGATCTTTAGGAATATCATCATAAACACCCAATAAACTTGGATTAACAATTCCCATGTTCATCCCTGCCTGAATCGCATGGTACAAAAACACCGAATGCATCGCCTCACGAACAGGATCATTACCTCTAAAACTAAAGGAAACATTACTTACGCCACCGCTAACACTGCAATGAGGTAGATTTTCTCTCACCCATTTGGTAGCCTTAATAAAGTCTAAAGCATTAAGTTTGTGCTCATCCATTCCTGTTGCTACAGGAAAAATATTCAAATCGAAAATAATGTCTTCTGGAGCAAAATGTACTTCATTCACCAAAATATCGTAAGAACGTTTGGCAATTTCAATTCTGCGGTCAAAATTATCAGCTTGCCCTGTTTCGTCAAAAGCCATGACAATAACGGCTGCACCGTAACGCTTTATTAATTTAGAATGATGTTTAAATTCTTTTTCTCCTTCTTTTAGACTGATGGAATTCACCACACATTTACCTTGAACCACTTGTAAACCCGCTTCGATAATTTCCCATTTAGAACTATCAATCATGATAGGAACTCTAGAAATATCTGGCTCGGCAATCACTAAATTCAGAAACTTCACCATGGCTTCTTTACCATCGATAAGTCCGTCATCCATATTTATATCGATAATCTGAGCTCCACCTTCCACTTGCTCGCGAGCAACACTTAAAGCTTCTTCAAAATTTTCTTCTTTAATTAATCTTAAGAATTTCTTAGAGCCAGCAACATTGGTGCGTTCACCTACGTTTACAAAATTCGTTTCTGAAGTAACGACTAGGGGTTCGAGACCGCTTAGACGTAGCCCCCTAACCCCCGAAGGAGGAACTTCCATATTCATACTTTTATCGTTATTACTGATCGACATTTATTTGGAATTTAATAGGAATCTCAACTTTCTTATTATAAGATTTTTTCTTTTTTAACAAGTATGATTTTCCATTTTTGCCCCCCTTGGGGGAAAGGGGGCTACCACCTCCGCAATAGCCTTAATATGCTCTGGCGTAGTTCCGCAGCAGCCACCTACGATATTTATTAAGCCTTTTTCTGCGTATTCTTTTATTTGAGCTGCCATTTGTGCGGGTGATTCATCATATTCTCCAAAAGCATTAGGTAAGCCTGCGTTTGGGTGTGCTGAAACTGCATAGTTTGATTTTGCTGATAAAACCTCTAAATGTGGGACTAACTGACTTGCGCCTAAAGCGCAATTAAATCCGACGGATAATACAGGAATATGGGAAATAGAGATTAAAAAAGCCTCTGCTGTTTGCCCAGATAGTGTTCTACCTGAAGCATCTGTAATGGTACCACTAACCATTATAGGAATATCGATATTTCGCTCTTCTTTTACCTCTTCAATGGCAAATAAAGCGGCTTTAGCATTTAGCGTATCAAAAATAGTTTCCACCAATAGCAAATCGACACCTCCATCTAATAAAGCTTCTACCTGTTGTTTGTAAGCTATTCTTAATTCATCAAAAGAAACTGCCCTAAACCCAGGGTCATTTACATCGGGCGACATGCTAGCTGTTTTATTCGTTGGCCCAATACTACCAGCTACAAAACGTGGTTTAGTAGGTTCCTTTGCCGTAAATTCATCAGCTACTTTTCTGGCTATCTTGGCAGATTCGTAATTTAGTTCATAGACAAAATCTTCTAAGAAATAATCTGCCATGGCGATTGTAGTTCCTGAAAAAGTATTTGTTTCTACAATATCAGCACCTGCGGCAAAATACTGACGATGCACATCGGCAATCGCCTCTGGTTGTGTAATAGACAAAAGATCGTTATTTCCTTGTAACGGATGCTCCCAATCTTTAAAACGTTCCCCACGAAAATCTTCTTCAGTAAACTTATGGCGCTGAAGCATGGTTCCCATGGCGCCATCAAGAATTAAAATTCGCTCTTTTAATACATCTTTTATATTTTTCATTTTTTTGAAACACCAGCTTTTTAATGGAATTAATCTGCTTAAAAAAAGCTAATTATTAATTTGAAGTCCTTAAATTTTGGATAGCTACAAAGAAACGTTACATGCTTGGCAAAAACAAATAAAATGAGGTTTTGTTGAAGAATAATACAAGAATGATCTGTAAGATTTTCTCTGCTTACAGATCCATAAAAAGGCAATGACCTTAGAGTGAAAATTTATGCGTAAATACTTTGAACCACTTCCTTTTTGGCTTCTTTTTTACTGCCATCAAAACCTTCTACGCCACCTACAGTAGTATATTTCATCACGTAACGCTTACCCGGATTGATGATTTGATACGCAAACTGACACATCACCGCAGCTTCATGAAACCCAGATAGTATCAATTTTAATTTTCCTTCGTAGGTATTTACATCGCCAATGGCAAAAACTCCTGGAATATTTGTTTGATAATCTTTGGCATTATTTACTTTAATTGCATTTTTTTCAATCTCAAGGCCCCAATTACCAATAGGCCCTAATTTAGGAGATAGTCCGAATAAAGGAATAAAATTATCGACTTCTAAAAAAGTTTCTCCTTTAGCCAAATCATTATGCCTAATAGTTACCGATTTTAATTGATGTTCACCTGAAACACCAATAACTTCAGCTTCCGTAAATAATCTTATTTTTCCTATTTTAGCTAATTCTGATGCTTTTTCAACAGAGTCTAAAGCGCCTCTAAATTCATTTCTTCGGTGCACTAAGGATACTTCTTGAGCGACCTCGGTTAAAAAAATAGCCCAATCTAGAGCAGAATCGCCACCGCCTGCAATCACTACTTTTTTATTGCGATATACTTCTGGATCTTTAATGAAATAATTAACCCCCTTATCTTCAAAATCTTGAATATTCGGAATTAAGGGTTTTCTAGGCTCAAAAGAACCTAAGCCACCTGCAATAACCACGACAGGGGCATTGTGTTTTGTTCCTTGATTGGTGGTCACTACAAACGAACCATCCTCTAATTTATCTAAGGTTTCAGCGCGTTCTCCTAAAGTAAAACCCGCTTCAAAAGGCTTTATTTGTTCCATCAAATTATCGACCAAAGTTCCCGCTAAAATTTCTGGAAATGCTGGAATATCATAAATAGGCTTTTTAGGATATATTTCTGAACACTGTCCCCCTGGTTGCGGAAGCGCATCAATTAAATGGCATTTTAATTTTAATAATCCTGCTTCAAAAACGGTAAATAAGCCTGTTGGTCCTGCTCCTATGATTAGTATGTCTGTTTTTATCATTTTCTTTTTCAATTTTTTTGCTATTTTTTTAACTTTTACAAAACCTACCGGCAAATATTTGTTTATTAATATGAATTCCTAATTTTACTAATTCTTCGACAAGCTCAGACTGACATTAGGGTTTCTAATTATAATTTTTCAAAATTTAAATTTTTTGTAGTATCTATTTAATAGAATACCTAAACGGCAATAGCAACTTCCCCTTTATAATTTTCTATTGCATTGGCTAACGCTACTCTATGTTTTACTACTTCTCCAATAATTATAATTGCTGGGTTTGTTAGTTGTTGTTTTATTACTTCTTTTTGAATAGTTGAAATAGTACCAAGCCCAATTTTTTCATCTTCCCGAGTTCCGTTTTGGATGATAGCGATAGGTGTTTCGGATTTGCCTTCTTTTACAAATAATTCGAGAATAGCAGTTAATTTAGACATCCCCATTAAAATAATTACCGTGGCGTTTGATTTTGCTGCTAAAGCTACATCTGTTGATAATTTATGCTCTTTAGTGGTACCCGTAATCACCCAAAAACTCTCTGCTGCTCCTCTCTTTGTTACCGGAATATTCTGGCTTGCAGGTACTGCAATCGATGATGAAATTCCCGGAATCATTGCTACTTGCAATCCGTGTTGCGCTGCATATTCCATTTCTTCGGCACCCCGACCAAAAATAAACGGATCCCCACCTTTCAACCGAACTACATGTTTGGTGCTACCCAAACTAACAATAAGTTCGTTGATTTGATCCTGTTGATA
>JBGSQM010000174.1:0-3142 GCA_041738035.1 Cellulophaga sp. | reverse complement strand
TAAAAACAAAACAAAATAATTCGCTTAGAATGTAAAACTCAGATTCGCTTTTATAAATAATGGTGTTCCTGGAATAAAATGAATCTCTTCGACCGAATTGGCTTCATTTGCTAATCGTGATTCGGTTGCAAATTGCGTTTCATTCCATTCCGTATCAAATAAATTCTCGATGGATATACCTATATTTAAATTTTTAGAGATTTGATAATTCGCATTTAAATCGGTTACAAAATACCCTTCTGCAATGATAGAATTATCTTCGTTAGCCGGTCGATCATCAATAAATCGATAACGCAAGCCACCTGAAAATCTTCCTAAATCAAGCACACTGAAACCCCCTGCCATAGTAAAATTGGGAGCCAATGGAATAGAATCGTTTCCGCTTGCCTCCTCGAGGCTCCTGGCCTTGGTGAGAGTAGCATCGGTATTAAAAAACAACCAGTCAGTTAGCTGATAGCGCAGGCCTAAATCTAAGCCAAAACGCTCTGTTTTACCACTGGGTTCTACAATACCTGCATCACCGACATATACAAATTCTTGTTCTAAATACAAGTACCAGGCGGCAGCATTTACTAGTAGTTTTGAAAACGGTCTCCAAATAGTCCCTAAATCTGACCCATAAGCAGCCGGTAAAATGTCTTCTCCTGTTTGCGCTACAATGACCCGGGTATCGTTTGAATGGAAACCAATTCCTGATTTTAAAAAGAATTGTAAATCTTCATTTTCACGATATAAAAAATTTAGTTTAGGTGAAAAAGCAGTTTTAGATGCCGATAAATTGGTGTATGCCGTTTGCAATTCATCTACATAATTAAAGTTAAAGTTATCCACGCGTATGCCAGGAATAATTGACCATTTATTGATCTTATAATCAAGACTTGCATAAGCAAAACTATTCGTTTCTTTAACATCCCCTAGCTGTATGATATTTAAAGTCTGACTGCGATTTAAGGTATTTGAAAGTTCTACATCATTTACATTATCGGTTCTAAAACCCACTCCTGCTTTTAAAACAGCATCTCCATTTTTCCAGTTTAAGCTTTTATAAAGCTCAGAATTGAATCCAAAAATATTTCGGTCCTCCTGCTGTTTTATTTGATCTCCGTTTACAGGATCTTCTAAGAAAAAAGTAAAATTAGAGTACAATAAAAATTTGTAATTGGTATAAAACACATTAGACTTTACAAAGGTATTTTCATCTATCACTTTTAATACTTCTGCGTTCAGATTGGTGCGTTCTGTGGTACCTCCTTCGGTATCATCAATGGCTCCAAATCTTGAGATAAGTCCACTATCTACAGCCCGCTGAGGAATTTGACCTGAAGCATCCCAAGTACTCGTAAAATGAGATGCACTTAATGAAAAGGTACTCCCATCTTTAAATCTCGTGTTGTATTTGCTAAAAACATTTAACCTTGAAAAATTTTGAGGTGTTTCGAAAGCACCATCAAACTGCATATACTCTGTGGCTACAAAGGCATTGCTATTTTCTGTTTTTAAAAGATTAAACATCCCTAAAGTTCTATTCCAGCCAAAATCACCATACTCTAGCTTTAACAGGTTGTTAGGCAACACATCTTTCGTTTCAAATGCAACATAGGCTGCGGTTGAAAAATTACCAGCATGGGCATAATAAGGACCTTTTCCAAAATCGATATTATCCATAGTTTCTGGGATTAAAAAATGTAAATCAGCATAGCCTTGACCATGCGCATGAGAAACCATATTTACGGGCATGCCGTCTACAGAAATAGCAATATCAGTTCCATGATCAATATCAAAACCTCTTAAAAATAATTGTTCTGCTTTACCTCCACCGGCATGTTGACCGATAATTAATCCTGGAACTTTTTGCAGTAATTCTTGTGAAGAACGTACCGGGGTAGTTTTTAAATCGATGTCAGAAATAACATTTAATCCGTTTAAGTTAGGGCGAATAACTACCTCATCTAATTCTAAAGACTGTTCGTTTAATACCAAGGCGATGCGGCTTAAAAAATCTTCTTGTGCTATTTTAAAATTAAGTTTTTCATAGCCTAATGCTCCTATTCGCAAGGTATCTCCTAGGCTATTTTCATCTAACTTAAAAAAACCTAATTCATTGGTATGCGTATGCTTTTCCGAATTTAAATTTAAAATATAGGCGCCCTCTATCGGTTTATTTTGCTGATTTACTAATTTGCCTTTTAACTCCTGAGAAAAGCCAGAGCTAAAGCAAAACAAAAGGCCTATAAGTATATTGATTGTTTTCATAATGATGGTTTATAAAGAAACTTTTGAATTAAAAAAAATGCAACTGTCTGAAAAAATTATAAAGCTTCAATTTTGGGTTTCATGAATGGACCCAATTCATAAATAGCTTCTGATAATTCTTGCTTTAGAACTTTTACCTGAGTATTTTTTCCATTTACTTTATAAATTTCTGCTGCTGTATATAAAATGGCAGGTTCAAAAGTTTTTCCTTCAATATAATTTTGAACAATATCTAATGCCTTTTCTTTATCACCCAACTTTAAATAGCTGGCTGCTAAAAAGTGATAGGCTTCTGGTGTTGGTCTATTTGCAACTTCACGCTCAGCGAGCACTAAAGCCTTGTCAAGCTGTTCTGTTTTATTTAAAAATAAATCAATGTTATAGGCATTGTACATATCTCCGTATTTTGGATTTTTCACCGAAGCGATATAGGTATCTAAATGCATAAAAGATTCTTTTTCATTACCCATAAACTCTGCTATTTCAGCTTTCAATAGGTAGTAATCAGGTGCTTTATAGTTTTTGGTCACCGCCTCTAGAATTCGCAAGGCTTCCTGTGGGTTTTGTTCATGTGAAAAAACAATCCAAGCAATACCTTTTTTTGCATAGGCGTTTTGAGGATCTAAATGCAGGGCTTTCAAATATAAATCGTAGGATTTTTTGATATTACCAGCATGTCCGTAATAATCTGCTAAATTGGTATAGGCCCACAATTTTAAGGCTTCATTTTTCGTGTTTTCAGCTTTTTTGGTAGCCTGCTCCATATAATTGATGGTAGAAGTTAAATCCCCCTTATAATCATTCCATTTTGCAGCGCGAATTAAAAAATCAAAATTATTTAAGTCAGTAATACTGTCTAAATAGTTTTTTGCAAGAGGATAGTTTCCCA
>JBGSQM010000170.1:0-51469 GCA_041738035.1 Cellulophaga sp. | reverse complement strand
GCACCTTGGTCCCGCTACTTTACAGGAAAAGAAGGTATTGCTCCAGAAACAAAGGAAAACTTACTGAAATGGATGATTGAAGAAACGCATAAAAGAGGCATGGAATTCCACGCTTGGTTAAATCCTTACAGGGCCACCTTTAATTTAGACACGGACTCGTTAAGTGAAAAACATGATTATAACCTACACCAAGATTGGATGTTGAGGTACGGTAAAAAGTACTATTACAATCCTGGATTGCCGGAAGTTCAAGAGCATTTAGTAAATATTATAGACGAAATAGTCTTTCAATATGATATTGATGCCATACATTTTGATGATTATTTTTATCCCTATAAAATTGAAAATGAAGTTTTTGATGATGCGGTAAGCTTTGAAAACTATGGCTTACCAAACCAGTCCATAGATGACTGGCGTAGGAGCAATGTAGATTCATTGGTGCAGAAAATTCACAAAAACATCAAAAAAGAAAAACCTTGGGTACAGTTTGGAGTGAGTCCGTTTGGGGTTTGGAAAAACAAAAGTACAGATCCCAGAGGTTCAGCTACACAAGCGGGACAAACCAATTATGACGATTTATATGCTAATCCTATATTATGGATGGAAGAAGGTTGGATAGACTATATTATCCCACAGGCTTATTGGAGTATGGACTTACCTGTTGCATCGCACAAAGTAATTACCGAATGGTGGGCTGAAAATAGTCCGAATACAAATTTGTACATGGGCAATGGCCCTTATAAAATTAGAAATAATGACGATAAGGCTTGGCACAAGAAAAGGGAATTACCCAATCAAATAAAACTAAGTAGAAATACAGATAAAGTGCAAGGAAATGCTTTTTTCAGTGCTAAAAGCCTTATACAAAATAATGATGATGTGCTTAAGATTTTAAAAAGAAACTATTATGAAAATATAGCCTTAAGCCCTATTTCTCCTTTGGCACCAAAAGCAACTCCAGCAGCTCCTTTATTAATTTCTAAAAATAATACGGCAAACGAGCTAGCGCTTTTATTTAATAGTCTTGAACCCTTTAGATATGCTTTAGTCTATAAAAAGAAAGAAAAACAAAATACCTTTTCACTGAACGATTTGATTTTACCACTTACTCTTGTAAACGGTAAAACTCTAAGCATTCCATCGTCAGTATTAAAAGGGCACAAAGAAATCGTCATACAATTTACTGATAAATTTGGTCGAGAAACCGAGCCTATTTTTATACTTTTAAAGCAAAACTAGAGCAGATGATTCAAAAAGATAAAGGCGCTTGGGCTTGGGTACCTATTTTATATTTTACACAAGGTTTGCCTTACGTTTTAGTGGTTACGGTATCGGTAATCATGTATAAGAAACTTGGCGTTAGCAATGAAGATATTGGTTTATATACAAGTTTACTGTACTTACCCTGGGTGATAAAACCATTTTGGAGTCCTTTTGTCGATTTAAAAAGTACCAAACGAAATTGGTTTTTAAGCATGCAATTCATCGTTGCGCTGGCTTTATTCGGAGTTGGATTAACCACACCAACGAGCATGTTTTTCACCACAACCCTAGCCTGTTTTTGGATGGCTGCCTTTGCTTCTGCCACGAATGATATTGCTTCTGACGGCTATTACATGCTGGGACTAACCGAAAAAAAACAGTCCTTTTTTGTAGGCTTACGCAGTACTTTTTATAGATTGGCAATGGTTACAGGGGAAGGCTTATTGGTTTTTGGTGCTGGATTTTTGGAAGAAAAATATGGTGATCCTGCCAAAGCTTGGAGCATTACCATGACTGCTGCAGCAATTCTGATGCTATTATTAACCATTGGAAATTACTTTGCAGCTCCTAAATATGAAGCTTCGGGTATGGTGGCTATTCAAAAACCCAAAAATTTTATGGAAGTGTTTATTACTTTCTTTAAAAAACCACAAATCGCAATTGCTTTAGCCTTTATTTTAACGTACCGATTGGGAGAGTCGCAGTTGGTAAAAATGGCCTCTCCGTTTTTATTAGACAGTCCCGAACAAGGCGGTTTAGGTTACACCACCAAAGAAATTGGCATTTTATTCGGAACTATCGGAGTTATTGCGCTCACTGTTGGAGGAATTTTAGGAGGTATTTTAATTTCAAGGGACGGACTCAAAAAATGGATGCTTCCCATGGTATTGTCCCTAAACGTTCCCAATATATTTTATGCGATTATTGCCCTAACAAAAACAACCAATATTGTGGCTGTATCAGCTACCGTAGTTCTTGAAAAATTTGGCTATGGCTTTGGTTTTGCCGCTTTTTTAATGTATTTGATTTATATTGCCGACGGAAAATCAAAAACATCGCATTACGCTATTGCTACGGGTTTTATGGCATTGGGCATGATGCTTCCTGGAATGATTAGTGGGTATATGCAGCAATGGCTGGGCTATGGCGGATTTTTCGTCTGGGTAATTATTGCAGCCTTACCGGCACTATTTCTATTGAAATATTTAAAATATCCTGCTGATTTTGGTAAAAAAGAAATTCTGAATGATGAAGATAATACCCTATAACAAAATCAAAATAAAACTTTCAAAGCATCAAAAAATAGGTCAGTTTTTTATGCCTGCTGCTTTTATTAACGATGAAGAAGAAGAAATTCAAGAAATAGAAGAACTAATACGAGAACAGCATATTGGCGGTTTATGCTTTTTTCATAGCCGCGCTAGTGCCGCAACTAATTTTGAAGGCAAAAAGAACATTATTTATAACGAAAATAGCTTTGATACCTTAAAAAGGTTGATTGAGCGATATCAAAAAATAGCTACATATCCATTATTAATCAGCATTGATGCAGAATGGGGTTTAGCCATGCGCATTGAAAATACGCCTCAATATCCTTATGCCATAACCCTTGGGGCTACCCAAAACCAGACCAACTTAATTTATGAAGTTGGCAAACAAATAGCGCAAGATTGTAAAGCTGCTGGTGTTCATTGGAATTTAGCGCCTGTGGTAGATATTAATAATAACCCTAACAATCCAGTTATTGGCTATCGCTCTTTTGGAGAAGATAAATTGCAAGTTACTCAAAAAGCTATGGCCTTTATAAAAGGCACAGAAAGCGAAGGGGTTCTGAGCTGTTTAAAACATTTTCCAGGGCATGGCGATACCGAAGTGGACTCACATTTGGGCTTGCCTTTAATCACAAAATCAAAAGAAGCCTTATTAGAAAATGAGCTTTTCCCGTTTCAAGAACTGATTAATGAAGGTGTAGATAGTATCATGGCGGGACATTTAGCTATTCCGGCTCTGGCGGATGGCAATGAAATCCCGTCTAGTCTTTCTAAAAAAATGCTGAAAGATTTATTACGTGACCAAATGAACTTTAAAGGCGTAGTTATTTCTGACGCCCTAAATATGCATGCAGTTTCTAAAAACTACCCAATAAAAGGGGAATTAGAATGGTTAGCTTTTGATGCAGGGAATGATGTTTTATGCTTCGCAGAACATATCAAAGAAGGCATTCAAGAAATATATAAAAATGCATCAGACCAACAAATAGAAGCTAGTTTTGAGCGTCTTTGGCACCTAAAAGAAAAGGCCTTTAGTTCCAAAAATTCAAACTTAAATACTAAACTTTGTGATGTAAATTCTTTAAATAAAAAAATAGCCAATAAAAGTATCACTCTTTTCAAAGGAGATCTAGATGTTTTTAAAGACAAAAACTTTATAGGAATACAAATTACATCTGTAGCAACTCAGACAACTTTTTTTGAAAACATCCAAAGAAAGAAAATATTTCAGCACTTCAAAACATCAACATCAACAATACTAGAAATTCAAGATAAAATTATCGAGGAAGAATATATTCTTTTAGCGCTTTATCCTCCAAAAGCGAAACCTGCTAATTATTTTGATATACCAAAAGAGCAAATCGATTTTATAAATGAATTAATAGAAACAAAGAATGTGGTCTTATATCTTTTTGGCAATCCGTATGTATTAAATCATATCAATATAAATAGTGCAAAAGCAATAGTTATCGCTTATCAAAATTTTGAAGTTTTTCAAGAAGTAGCTGCGCAACACTTTTTAGGAGAAATAATTGCGGAAGGAAAGATTCCTGTTTCCATTAAAAGTTCAAGCTCAAGTTCAAATTCAAATTCAAGCCGAGGTTCAAGTTCAAAATAAAAAAGTATAACAATTATTATTGTAATAATTAGTAAAACCTGTACTTCTGGCAGGCGATTTCGTTTCAAATTATGCTAGAGAAAATTATGAAATAAAAATCTAAACATAGAATCATCCAAAAATCCGACGATCCAATCATCCAATCATCAAAATGAAAGAAAACAACATCAAATCATCTTGGGAAACCAATGCTAAAGAATGGATTAAGGTATTAAACAGCCAACAAATCGCCTCTCGAAAATTCACGAATGAAGCTATAGTTGCTGTTTTAAAAAATTCTAAAGCTCAAAAGGTTTTAGATATTGGTTGTGGCGAGGGCTGGCTGAGCAGAACCATAACACTTATGGGTAAAACTGCAGTTGGGATTGATGCTACCGAATCGCTTTTACAAAACGCTCGACAAAAGGGGGATGAAATTTATCATAACATAAGCTATGAAAACATCATTGAAGGTAAAATAATTCACGAAGCTCCTTTTGATGCAGCTATTTTTAATTTTTGCATTTATCATCATAAATCCTTTATTCTACTGATAAAAGAATTGAAACAAAGTTTAGTGCCAAAAGGAGAAATAATCATTCAGACTTTACATCCCTTCTTTTTAATTCAAAATCAATTACCTTACAAGAGCCAATGGATTGACAATTCTTGGAAAGGTTTGTCTGGCAATTTTACAGATGGTCATAAATGGTATGCCAGAACTTTTGAGACTTGGAATGCTGATTTTAAGAAAGCAGGTTTGGTTTTAAATGATGTCATAGAAGTTAACAATAATGAAAATTTACCGATATCCGTGATTTTTAAAACCCAATTCAAATGAAAATTGAAAAATACAAACCAAAAAAGAATTAGCAGTTTATCGGAAAGAACTTCGTTCAAATGTAACACCAGCAGAAACTTTTCTTTAGAATCATTTAAAAAGCAGGAAATTTAAAGACAGACGTTTTACGAAACAACATAGTATCGGTATTTATATTGTTGATTTTTATTGTCCTTCTGAAAAACTAATTATCGAATTAGATGGAGAAGTTCACAACAACGTAAATGCATTAGAGAATGACGAAAAAAGAACAAAATTTCTTGAAAGTTTAGGTTACAAAGTAGTTCGATTTGAAAAAAAATGGTTTTTGATGATTTAAGTTCTGTTCTAATGGAAATAAGTAATAATTTTAAGAAAAAAGTATAAACAAAAAAGCTCCTCCCTTTTTTTAAAGGGAGGTGGCGCGTCGGCCAGAGCCGATGGGTCGGAGGGTTAAAAGGTGTTAACTTTAACAATAAATAAAAAATAGTTGAATCAAAAAAACTCCCCTTTCTCCTCCTAAAGTCGGATTCATTCCCGGCTGCAAAAAAAGAGGGGAGCTAATAAAAATAAAACATTTATACAACCATCCAACAACCTAACAATTTAAAAATCCTTAACATGAAAATATTTAAAATTATTGGGCTAATGTCTGGCACTTCTTTAGACGGACTAGACCTCGCCTATTGCCATATTTGGGAAGAAAACCAAACTTGGAAGTTTAATATTAAAGCCAATAAAAGTGTTCCTTATGCAGAAGAAATGCACTTGAAACTAAAAGATTCTATTTTTCTTTCTGCCGATGAATTATTGCAGTTTCATAATAATTATGGAACTTGGCTAGGGCAGCAAGCAAAAGCATTTATTAAAGATCAAAAGTTAAAAGTGGACTATATTGCCAGTCATGGGCATACTACCCACCATCAACCACAAAAAGGACTCACTTTTCAAATAGGGTCCGGGCAACATATCGCTAATGAAGTGCAATTACCTGTAATTTGCGATTTTAGAACCAATGATGTTGCTTTAGGCGGACAAGGTGCACCATTAGTGCCAATTGGTGATCAACTTTTTTTCGGCGACTATGATTTCTGTCTAAATTTAGGCGGAATTAGTAATATTTCGTTTGATTTTCAAGGCACACGGACAGCTTACGATGTAGGTCTTGCCAACATGGGCTTAAATTATAGCACCCGAAAAGAAGGTTTTAGTTTTGATGATGGAGGACAACTAGCCAGAAAAGGCAAGATAAATGAACCCCTTTTATACGCCTTAAATAATTTAGAGTTTTACAATTTACCTTACCCAAAATCTATCGGGTATGAGTGGTTTGTAGAAAAAGTAGTTCCCATTATTGATGGTGCTCAGGACCAGCTCGAAAATGTTTTACACACCCAAATTGTGCATGTAGCAGAAAAGGTAGCCTATGAAATTTTGAAAAACACCACGAAACCTAAAAACACAGTTTTAGCTACTGGTGGCGGTGCATTTAACGATTTTTTAATCGAAATTTTACAGCAGAATTTAGGCGAGAGAGCCACGGTTGTTGTACCTCCAAAAAAAATTATAGAATTTAAAGAAGCCTTGATTTTTGCCTTAATGGGCGCTTTGCGTGTGAACCATAAAACAAACGTATTATGCGCAGTTACAGGAGCAAAAAGAGATTCTTCGAGTGGCGTGGTTTATTTGCCGTCTTAGACTCGGGTGGATTTATTACTTCAATACCATTAATTTAAAGGCAGTACAAGGCAAATTGTTGCAGTTGGGCTTTGGTTGTGGCCAATAATCGTAACCAATTAACAGTCGCAGTTAATAGTACAAATTAATTTTTCTCATCATTTTAAAGATCCTAAATATTAAACTGTCAGTAGAAATTAAGCACGAAAGTTTTTACCTAACTCCTTATAAATAGTTTTAAAACAATCTAACAAATCTGAAAATCTACCCTCACTTTACTTTTCAAAGTTTAACTACAAATCACTATATTCGATTTTAAAATATAAAAAACAAAAACCATGTCTGATAAACAAAAAAAAGCAACGGCTTACTGGAAAGAAAATGTAAGATACTTATTTGTACTTCTTTCTATTTGGTTTGCTGTTTCTTATGGCGCAGGAATTTTATTTAAAGAAGAATTGGACAGTATTGAATTAGGCGGATTTAAATTAGGCTTCTGGTTTGCACAACAGGGAGCTATCTACGTTTTTGTAATTCTCATCTTCGTTTACGTTTATTTAATGAATAAATTAGATAAAAAATACGGGTATAACGAATAAAAAAAAGTCAACCACCTAAATCAAAATAATTATGAGTGTTCAAATTTGGACTTATCTCTTAGTCGGATTAACTTTTGCCTTATATATCGGAATCGCAATTTGGCCCAGAGCCGGTTCTACAAAAGAATTTTATGTTGCAGGTGGCGGTGTATCGCCTTTGGCAAATGCCATGGCAACCGCAGCGGACTGGATGTCGGCCGCCTCTTTTATTTCCATGGCCGGAATTATAGCTTTTTCGGGCTATGACGGGTCTGTTTATTTAATGGGATGGACTGGAGGTTACGTTTTACTAGCCTTATTACTAGCACCCTATTTACGAAAATTCGGAAAGTTCACCGTACCCGATTTTATTGGTGACCGATACTACTCCAATACCGCCCGAATAGTTGCTGTATTTTGCGCACTGATTGTTTCATTTACCTATGTAGCGGGACAAATGCGTGGGGTTGGTGTTGTTTTTTCCCGATTCTTAGAAGTAGATATTGATACTGGCGTTATTATAGGGATGGTCATTGTGCTATTTTATGCTGTTTTAGGCGGCATGAAAGGAATTACCTATACGCAAGTGGCTCAATATTGCGTTTTAATTTTTGCGTTTATGGTGCCCGCTATTTTTATTTCCATCCAAATGACGGGTAATCCTATTCCACAATTGGGCATGGGAGGTACCATAAATGATGGTTCTGGTATGTATCTTTTAGAAAAACTTGACGGATTGTCCACGGAACTTGGTTTTAATGAATATACCTCAGGCTCCAAAAGTTTAGTTGACATATTTGCCATTACTTTCGCATTAATAGTTGGCACCGCTGGCTTGCCCCATGTAATTGTGCGCTTTTTTACGGTAAAACGTGTCAAAGATGCTCGAAAATCTGCTGGTTTAGCACTCCTTTTAATCGCTATTTTATATACGACAGCCCCGGCAGTTGCTGTTTTTGCGAAAACCAATTTAATAAATACCGTAAGCAATCAGCCCTACGTTAATATGCCCGAATGGTTCAAAAATTGGGAAAATACAGGCTTATTAGCATTTGATGACAAAAACAAAGATGGAAAAATTCAGTATTTAGCCGATAAAGAAAGAAACGAACTTACAATAGACAATGATATTATGGTGTTAGCTAATCCTGAGATTGCTGATTTGCCAGCTTGGGTGATTGCTTTAGTTGCTGCTGGTGCTTTAGCCGCAGCTTTATCTACCGCTGCCGGATTACTTTTAGTAATTTCCTCATCTGTATCGCACGATTTAGTAAAGAAAATTATTGCTCCAAATATTTCTGACAAAGGAGAACTTTGGGCGGCTCGTGGTGCTGCAACGGTAGGTGTTATTATCGCTGGGTATTTTGGTATAAATCCTCCTGGATTTGTCGCGGCCGTCGTTGCATTGGCATTTGGATTGGCGGCAGCATCATTTTTCCCAGCCATTGTTCTCGGAATTTTTTATAAAAAAATGAATAAAGAAGGGGCTATTGCTGGCATGGTCGTTGGAATTTTATTGATGCTTTTTTATATGACCAAATTCAAATTTGGATGGTTTGGTGGTGGTACACCCGACGAATATTGGTTTAATTTTGGAAGTGGTGGAATTTCGCCCGAAGGTTTTGGTAGTATCGCCATGGTTGCTAACTTTATAGTAGCGATTATCGTAATGCGTTTTACACCTGAGCCACCTCAATATGTTCAAGATATTGTAGAAGATATTAGAATACCAAGTGGAGCTGGGGAAGCAACAGGGCATTAAGCTAAAAGCTTTAGGCACTAGGCAAAATTAATTATCAATAAGTAATTATCATTTTGGTTATTTTACTTTTAACCTTATAACTTTTTAACCCACAGAACTAGAAACTAATAAACTTTTGACTTTTTATTTTTATAACCTTGTAACCTTTTAACTTTTTAACTTTTGACATTAAACATTAGACATTAAAAACATTAGACCCTAAAATGAGCAATTATCACATTAAACATTTAGAAGAGTATTTTCAAGTTTATCGTAAATCCGTCCGTAATCCAGAAGCTTTTTGGGAAGAAATTGCCGAAGAACATTTTGTATGGCGTAAAAAATGGGATGCCGTTTTGGAGTGGGATTTTACAAAACCAGAAATAAAATGGTTTGAAGGTGCTACGCTAAACATCACAGAAAATTGTATCGACAGACATTTGCCTACCCGTGGCAATAAAACGGCTATTTTGTTCGAGCCAAATGACCCAAGGGAAGAAGCACAGCATATCACCTACCGCCAACTGCACGAACGAGTTTGTAAAATGGCCAATGTTTTAAAAGATCACGGCATAGAAAAAGGAGATCGCGTGTGCATTTATCTACCCATGATTCCCGAGTTAACGTATGCGATGCTTGCCTGTGCTCGAGTTGGGGCTATACATTCCATCGTTTTTGCAGGATTTTCATCTAATGCGCTATCTAGCCGTATCAATGACTCCGACTGTAAAATGGTGATTACCTCAGATGGGTCATACAGAGGCGCAAAAAGTATCGATTTAAAAGGCATTGTTGACAAGGCTTTAGAGGAATGCCCAACTGTAAAAACGGTTTTGGTAGCCAAACGCACCCATGCTGAAATTGCTATGAAAAAAGGTCGCGACAAGTGGTTAGCCCCATTATTAGAAGAAGCTTATGCCGATTATGTAGCCGAAATTGTAGATGCAGAACATCCCTTATTTATTTTATACACTTCCGGTTCTACAGGAAAACCAAAAGGTATGGTACACACCACCGCTGGTTATATGGTTTATACTGCATACACCTTTAAAAATGTATTTCAATACAGAGAAAATGATGTATTTTGGTGTACGGCAGACATTGGCTGGATTACAGGACACTCTTATATTGTCTATGGCCCTTTAACCAACGGTGCGACAACCGTAATGTTCGAAGGTGTGCCATCATATCCAGATCATGGTCGTTTTTGGGAAGTCATTGAAAAGCATAAAGTAAATCAGTTTTATACGGCACCAACCGCCATTAGAGCTTTAGCTAAAGAGAATTTAGAGTATGTTGAGAAGCACGATTTATCGAGCCTTAAAGTACTGGGTTCAGTAGGTGAACCGATTAACGAAGAAGCTTGGCATTGGTACAACAATAATGTGGGTAAAAATCATAGTCCCATTGTTGATACTTGGTGGCAAACAGAAACTGGTGGTATTATGATTACCCCTATTCCCTATGTAACACCAACCACACCAACGTTTGCCACCTTACCATTTATTGGGATTCAACCAGCTTTGATGGATGAGCAAGGCAATGAATTAATAGGAAACCAAGTAGATGGTCGTTTATGTATAAAATTTCCTTGGCCCTCCATTGCTCGCACTATTTGGGGCGATCACAACAGGTATAGAGAAACTTATTTTACCGCCTACAAGAATAATTATTTTACAGGGGATGGTGCTTTACGGGATGCTGTAGGTTATTACCGAATTACAGGACGCGTAGATGATGTGATTATAGTTTCAGGACACAACTTAGGAACAGCGCCTATCGAAGATGCCATCAATGAACACCCAGCAGTAGCGGAATCTGCCATTGTAGGTTTCCCACATGATATTAAAGGAAATGCCCTTTACGGTTTTGTAATGCTGAAAGAAACAGGAGAAACCAGAGACCGAGAAAATTTACGAAAAGAAATTAACCAACAAATCACCGAACTTATTGGCCCGATTGCAAAACTGGATAAAATACAATTTGTGAGCGGATTACCAAAAACTAGAAGTGGAAAAATTATGCGCAGAATTCTACGTAAAATAGCCAGTAATGATATTTCTAATTTAGGAGATATCAGTACTTTACTTAATCCGGAAGTGGTGCAGGAGATTATTGATGAGGTGGTGTAGCGTTTGGAAGATTTAAAAAAAACGTATTTCTGAGGTTTTAAAATGTGTTTTTTTTTAAATACAGAAGTCATTTAAACTTTTTGCTTTTTAGCGCAAATTATAGATTTTTTGTTCTTTTGAAAGTTTTTTTTTACTTGCATAGCATCGCTAGAGGACTACGCAAATAAAAAAGAAATTACAGCAATCATAAAAGGCAACAAAACTACTTTAAAACAACAATTTACCTAAAAAGTAAATTTGTTTAAAGCAGAAATGACCGAAAAGTATTTTGAAGCCAAACAAAAGCTTCTGGACGACTAGCCTATTTTTATGGCGATAGCCGAAGATATGGGCTATTATGCAACAGGAAAAGAAACAAAGACCAACGAATTAATAGAAATTGGTATTGAACTACAACAATTTATAACACACATTACTAAAACCGAATTATAAATATAAGATGCCATCGGCACCAAACTTTTATAGAAAAAGGCAGATAATAATGAAGTACGACCCCAAATGGGTCGCATGAACCAGCCAAAAAATAATATATATCAACATAAAATTACAGAAAATATGCCAAATACGTTTTCACAAATTTACATTCAGATAGTATTTGCTGTAAAAAACAGAAATACCTTAATCAATTTTGAATGGGAAGAACGATTATACCAATACATTACAGGAATTGTGCAAAACAAAGGACAAAAATTAATAGCTATAAATGGAATGCCAGACCACATACATATATTTATAGGAATGAAGCCCAATTGTAATTTGAGTGATTTAGTTAGAGAAATAAACAAATGAGGTAATGAATTTATATATGAAAATAAATTATCAAAATTCAAGAGGTTTTTGTAGCATTTTCATACAGCCATTCACACATAGATAATGTATATAAATATGTAATGAACCAAAAAGAGCATCACAAAAAACTACATTTAAACAGGAGTATATTTATTTTTTAAACAAATTCAAAATAGAATATGATGAAAAACATCTATTTGAATGGATTAGTGATGACATAGGTTAATTAAACCCCTAAGGGTTTAAATATTTATAGAAAAAGAAAAAATGGTGGAACCCCTTAGGGGTTCAATCTTTAGAAAAAACGATAATGATGAAAATGTACGACCCCTTATGAGTCGCAGATTTGTGACAAAACGCCTTCTAAAAACCTGAAATCCCTACGGGATTAAAAAACAAAAAATGAACAGCTAGATATTAAACAATACTGCTTTAGATAAAATAAAGTATTTAAAGCCAGTTACTACATTACCAAGATTATAGACAGAAGATATTGAAAATTTATTGATACCAGTATGATCACTTGATAATGAAAGCAAAGTCAATGATATAATGAAATTAGCTTTTAAACAAAACCAACAAAACCAAGCAGAGGCAAAAAAGAATTTAACAAGTAATAGATACTTATTTATGAAAAGAGTTGTGCATTACACTACTAGCACAAGAAGGAAACACTTTGAAAACTACAATGCTTACAACTTATTTGAAAGTTGTTTTGATCCACATTTCAATGCTCGATGAACCTAAGAAGATGATCCTTGTTAACAACCATTTTATCTTCAAAATCGCAAACTTAAATCAAAATAGCACAACAGCACTTTTAAACATCACTTTTTAAAACGCTATAAGGATACTTAGTACCCTAAACTTGTAAACTGTATGACCATATAGCCTTTGTTCCAAAATAAAAAAGCTAGGTTTTTTTTAAAGCTAAAACGAGATACTCTAAAATGCATACCTGCGCATTCGCAGGTCGAGGTTTTAACTATTTTGAGACCAGTAAAAAAATAGTGTACATCGGTAATAAAACAATTACTATTTTTGTTCAAAAAAGCAATGAAATTAACCTTGCGTTTAGCCGCTATTTACAACCTGCTATGGGGTGCTTGGGTTGTGTTACTTCCTAACCATTTTTTTAATCTTGTGGGTATGGAACCGCTAAATCACCCAATGGTTTGGCAGGGCATGGGCATGGTGATAGGCGTTTATGGTTTGGGTTATTGGTGGGCATCTTACAACCCTATGAAACATTGGCCTATTGTTGCGGTAGGTTTTTTGGGGAAAATATTTGGCCCATTAGGTTTTATTTACAATTATATAAAAGGCGAGGTGCCGTTTGAATTTATTTACACCCTAATAACTAATGATTTTATCTGGTGGATTCCCTTCTTTTTGATTCTAAAAAAAGTACATACAGATTATAAATGGAAACTGTCTTGATCAAATTCTTGCGCATACTCCTTATCGGATTTTACTTCTTCGCAGGGAGCTATCACTTTATAAATCCTGGTTTTTATAATGACTTAATTCCTGCTTATTTACCCTATCCCGCATTTCTTAATTATGCGAGTGGGTTTCTTGAAATGGTATTAGCTGTTGGTGTTGCCATACCAAAAACAAGGATATTGGCCATAAAAGGCATCATTATTTTATTGGTACTTTTTATTCCGTCGCATGTGTATTTTATTCAGATAGGCTCTTGTGTTGACACTGCTTTTTGTGTACCGCCCTGGGTTGCTTGGCTGCGATTATTGTTGGTGCATCCATTATTAATCCTTTGGGCTTGGACCGTTAGAAAAACTAATTAATATGACTTTAGATATCGCTCGTTTACTTATAGACTTTGGCTTTTTAATTCTTATTTGGGCTGTACAATTGGTTATTTACCCCTGTTTTCAGTACTATTCCGAAGATAATCTTATAATTTGGCACAAAAGTTATACGGCAAGGGTGAGCTTAATTGTGTTGCCTTTAATGTTGAGTCAATTAACTTTGGCTTGTATTCAATTGTGGCACTTTCAAAATTGGTACACGATATTGAGTATGCTAATCATTATTTCACTTTGGTTACTCACCTTTTCAATATTTGTACCCTTGCATCATAGTATCGATAACAATTCGCCTGTTGATAAGGTTTGCCAAAAACTCGTTCAAAAAAACTGGATGCGTACCGTACTTTGGTCTGCGCTTTTTGTTATTTCTCTGATTTATTTTAGCTAGAAATTAAGGGATAACACAATATCAAAAAACAACTATTATAGAGCTAAAAAAAGGCAATGACTAAATTGATAGTTAAAATAGCATCAACTCCTACAGATTAGAGTGCTAAAAATTTAGAAACTGACTAAAAGTAATTTATAAAAATTTTAATAATCCGCATCAAAACTCTTTTATCTTATCAATTTTATACAACTTTTTACTTACTCAAATACATTTTTCTACGGGCATATAAGTTGTAAAATTCATCATCTTTTAGGCTATCAATAAACAAAATACTTTCCCCCGTACTCTTCATTTCAGGACCTAAGTTTTTATTTACATTATGGAATTTCTCAAAAGAGAAAACCGGTTGTTTAATGGCATAACCTTCTAATTGAGGATTAAAGGTAAAGTCCTTCACTTTCTTCTCGCCTAACATCACTTTAGTAGCATAATTTACATAAGGCTCTTTATAGGCCTTTGAAATAAATGGCACGGTGCGCGAAGCTCTAGGGTTTGCTTCTATAATATACACGATATCGTCTTTAATGGCAAACTGAACATTGATAAGTCCCACAGTGTTTAAGGCCAGTGCAATTTTCTTGGTATGGTCTTTTATTTGCTGCATCACAAATTCGCCTAAATTAAAAGGCGGTAAGGTAGCGTTTGAGTCTCCAGAGTGAATTCCACAAGGTTCAATATGCTCCATAATCCCAATAATATAAACATCTTCTCCATCGCAAATTGCATCGGCTTCTGCTTCAATAGCGCCATCTAAATAATGATCTAACAACAATTTATTGCCTGGTATTTGTTTCAAAAGATCAATCACATGTTCCTCTAATTCTTTTTTGTTGATGACAATTTTCATGCCTTGTCCTCCTAACACGTATGAAGGTCTAATTAAGAGCGGGAAATCTAATGTATCAGAAAGTGCCAATGCCTCTTCTGCGGTTTCGGCAACGCCAAATTCAGGAAAAGGAATGTTATTTTCTTCGAGTAATTTAGAGAAACTACCTCTATCTTCTGCTAAATCAAGTGCTTTAAAGCTTGTTCCTATAATTTTTATGCCGTATTTATCTAACTTTTCTGCTAATTTCAAGGCTGTTTGTCCACCTAATTGCACAATCACCCCTTCTGGTTTTTCATGTAAAATGATATCGTAAATATGTTCCCAGAAAACAGGTTCAAAGTATAATTTATCAGCCGTATCAAAATCTGTAGAAACTGTTTCAGGATTACAGTTGATCATAATGGTTTCGTAACCGCATTCGGCGGCGGCTAAAACCCCGTGAACACAGCAATAATCGAACTCTATCCCTTGTCCGATTCGGTTTGGACCAGAACCTAAAACCACAATTTTCTTTTTATCGGTAACAATACTATCGTTTGCTACATAGCGTTTTCCGTCGGGAGTTTCTATTTCTTCTTCAAAAGTGGAATAATAATACGGTGTCATCGCTTTGAATTCCGCAGCACAAGTGTCAACCAATTTAAATACCCTATTAATATTCAGTTCTGTTCTTTTTTTATGGACTTCACTCTCGTAACAATCAAGCATGTGGGCTATTTGACGGTCAGCAAATCCTTTTTGTTTGGCTTCCAATAAAATATTCCTAGGCAGAGTTTCAATCGTATAAGTCTCAATTTCTTTCTCTAATATATGTAATTCTTCGTATTGTTTTAAGAACCACATATCAATCTTAGTAATTTCGTGAATTCTGCTCAACGGAATTCCCAATTGAATAGCATCATAAATAATAAAAACCCGATCCCAACTAGGAATGGTCAGTTTACTTATAATCTTATCGTAATCTCTTAAACCTTTGCCATCGGCTCCTAAACCGTTTCTTTTAATTTCTAAGGATTGTGTTGCTTTGTGTAAAGCTTCTTGGAACGAACGCCCAATGCCCATTACTTCACCAACTGATTTCATTTGCAAGCCTAAGGTGCGATCTGATCCTTCGAATTTATCGAAATTCCAACGTGGAATTTTAACAATGACGTAGTCTAAAGTCGGTTCGAATAAAGCAGAAGTTGATTTCGTAATCTGATTTTGTAACTCATCTAAATGATATCCGATAGCCAATTTTGTCGCTATTTTAGCAATAGGATATCCCGTTGCTTTTGAGGCCAATGCCGATGAACGCGATACTCTTGGGTTGATTTCAATAGCAATAATATCTTCTTTTTCATCCGGACTTACTGCAAATTGTACATTACAACCACCAGCAAAATCGCCGATACTGCGCATCATGTGGATGGCCATATCTCGCATGCGCTGATAAGTTCTGTCTGATAAAGTCATAGCAGGTGCAACGGTGATAGAGTCACCCGTATGGATACCCATAGGATCCATATTTTCTATCGCACAGATAATCACTACGTTATCGTTTTTATCTCTTAATAATTCTAATTCGTACTCCTTCCAGCCCATTAAGGCTTTATCAATCATCACCTCATGTATAGGCGAAATTTCTAAACCACGGCTCAATAATTCATCAAAATCTTCCGCTTTATACACGATAGACGCTCCCGCCCCACCCAAGGTATAAGATGCTCTGATCACCAAAGGAAAACCGAATTCTTGAGCAATTTCCTTCCCTTTTAAGAAGGAGGTTGCTGTTGCTTGAGGTGCCATGCCAATGCCAATTTTCAGCATTAAATTCCTGAATTTCTCTCGATCTTCGGTAATGTTAATCGCATCGATATCCACACCTATTAATTCTACTCCAAAATCTTTCCAAATACCTTTTCCATCTGCCTCAATACACAAATTTAAAGCTGTTTGTCCGCCCATTGTTGGCAAAACAGCATCAATATTCGGATGCTTTTTTAAAATCTCAATAATCGATTTTGTGTTTAATGGCTTTAAATAAATATGATCTGCCATGCTCGGATCCGTCATAATCGTAGCTGGGTTGCTATTAATTAAAATAGTTTCGATCCCATCTTCACGTAAAGAGCGCAAGGATTGCGAGCCCGCATAATCAAACTCACAAGCTTGACCGATAACAATAGGGCCTGATCCAATGATTAAAACAGCTTTGATATTTTTATTCTTCGGCATGGTACTAATATTTTATAGCGTGTTGTGTATTTTTTAAAAATAAGCAAAAAAAAAGGTGTTACTTAAAAAAAGTAACACCTAATATTTTGAAAATCAATTCAATCATTTATTTTTTATGTCTTGTCTCTGAAGATACAGTTAACTTTTTTCTTCCTTTTGCTCTTCTTCTAGCAATTACTTTTCTTCCATTTACAGACGCCATACGTTCTCTGAAACCATGTTTGTTTTTTCTTTTACGCTTTGATGGCTGATATGTTCTTTTTTGTCCGGGCATTTTCTAATACTTTTTAATGTTTTCGAAACCGCGGTTCTGTCCGCAAAATCTGGGCGCAAATATACAAAGAGTTTTTGCTTTGGCAAATCTAATTTAAAAAATATTTCAGTTTGTTTTTATTACTTTTGCCAAACTAAAAATTTGAACCTAAAATTAACCCGAATACAAATTTTCAAAAAACATGTTTAATAAGATATTTAAATTAATACTAGCAGGTTTAATCATTGCTTATGCCGTTTATCAGTTTACTCAAGGCAATATTGGAAATGGTATTTTTTTAATCCTTTTTTCAACAATTTTCATCTTCTTATATTTTAGAAATGAAATTATACTTCTTGCCTTTTTAAGAATGCGAAAACAAGATTTGGCAGGTACCGAAAAATGGTTATCTAAAATTAAAAATCCAGAAGCTGCTTTAACGGTTAAACAACAAGGTTATTACAACTATTTACACGGTATTATTTTTTCTCAAACCAATTTAACCACCGCCGAAAAATACTTTAAAAAAGCCTTAAAACTAGGTTTAACGATGGATTACGATGTCGCCATGGCAAAGCTTAGCTTAGCTGGCATCGCTATGCAGAAGCGCAGAAAACGAGAAGCTACCCTATTGCTAAACGAAGCTAAAAAACTAGACAAGCAAAATATGCTTACCGATCAGATTAAAATGATGAAGGAGCAGATGAAGAAAATTTGATAGTTGGGTAATTGGAATTTAAAAAAATAAATGCACAGATCCAAAGATTTAGAAATATGGAAACTGAGTAGGATTTTTTGTGATGACCATTTATAAAGCGACTGAACATTTTCCTGATGCAGAAAGATTAGGTCTAACTCATCAATTAAGAAGCGCCTTGTTTTCTATGCCTTCTAAAATCTCATAAGGATGTTCAAGAAAATCTAATAAAAATTTTAATCGGTTTCTAGAAATATACATGGGCTCTATGCACTAAATTGAAACTCAATTACTAATATCATAGGACTTAGGTTTTAAAGATAGTGATGAAGTAGATAAATTAATAATCAACTTAACAACCATATTAAAAATGACTTCAAAGTTTAAATCAACTCTAAAATGAATCCAAAAATCTAAGCATCTTACTATCCAACCATCTAATTAGCCACCTTGTAATACCCCTTATTAGGAATTTCTATAGTGTATTTTTTTCTTGTAGTATTGTTTAAATGTGGCTCTCTTAACCACGGGTTGTGGCGTTTTAGAATTTTATAATTAATTTCATATTGCTTCGCAAAGCTGGCAAAATTGGCGATTGGTTCATTTATTTCTACATTAAACGTAGGTACTTTTGTGTACATATCTTCTTTCGCAATATCAAATCCATATTTTTCAGGGTTTGATAAAATTTCTTTGATTGCTAAAATTCTAAACACATAACGTCCAGTTTCTTGCCCCAATAACAAATCGTAATAAGCGTTTACATCTTGCGCGGTTAGGTGCTTCTGGATGCCAAAAGAACCGGCATTGTAGGATGCAGCAGCCAAGGTCCAATTTCCAAATTTTTGTTTAGATTTTTTTAAATAATCACAAGCTACTTCAGTCGCTTTTTCTATATGGTAACGCTCATCAATATTCTCATTTATTTCAAGACCATACTCTTTTCCAGTTGTTTTCATAATTTGCCAAAAACCAGCTGCCCCAGCAGGAGAAACTGCATTTTCTAAGGCACTTTCAGCAACGGCTAAATATTTAAAATCATCAGGAATACCATTTTTGGCTAAAATTGGCTCTATAATCGGGAAATACTTATTGGCTCTTTTCATTAATAAAACCGCATTTGATTGCCAGTAGGTATTCACTAAAAATTCACGATCAACGCGTTCCATAATTTCTGGATCGTCAAAAGGCACTTTCTCGCCTGCAAAATTTAAATCCTCCGGAATTTCAATAGCTGTTATTTTGTAACCTGTAGCGTTATTCTCTATTGGCAGTTCTCGATTTAAAGGTACATTTTCATCCGTTGATTTTTGTATTGCAAAAATTAAGGTACTGATTACAAAAAGCACTCCTAATAGCATTAAAACGTTTTTCAAAAATTTCATAATCATAGTATTTTAGTAATTCAAAGGTATTGAACTTTCGTTATATAGAACTTTCGTTTTCTAAAATAATTGTTGGAAGGTGCTCATTAAACCATTTTGCCCTATGAATAATCATGGTATGAGTGCCATTTTTAACAGTTAAACAGTTTTTTATATTTGTTATTGGAAATACAGGATCTTTATCACCTTGAATATGGACCAAATTTGGAATAGCAGCACTTTCTTTCCAATTCACAATTTTATCGATAGACCAGTCGATATAATATTTATCTCTTACGGATAAATATTTTTCGTAAAGTGCTAAACGTTTGGTAACCGTTTCTCCAAAAGCATATTTTGCCAATAATTCCACATTATTTATAAGCCCCGTAGGCAATAATTTATGAATCTTAGTATATTTAGCAAACAGCATACGTTTGGGCAGCTCTTGTGCGGACTTAACACTTGAAATAATTATGATTTTTCGAGTAGCGATATGTTTTGCCATTTCTTGCACCAATAGCCCCCCAAACGAAACGCCTATTAAAACGGGGTTATTATGCTGAATTTTAGCACACATTTTAATAGCATAATGATCAAGACTTTCATTTTTTTCTGGCATGAACCAAGTTAGTTCATATACATCAAAAATCGCTGAATCTAATTTAATATGTTCAAATATCAAGGACGATGCCGACATGCCGGGCATTAAATAAACGGGTATTTTCAAAGTAGTCGTCATAAAGTAAACAAACACAAAGCTAGGAAGTTAACGATAATTTTATTAATTTTGTAATCTTATTTTTTCATAGCGCAAATTTTTTTTATCAATTTATAGATGAAACCAATCACAATTGAGAACTTGTATTGGTTCTAAGTATCCAAATAAATCAAAATCAAATCTATATGAATGAAGTACAAATTAAAGACAATAGTTTCTTGCGTCAATACGAAACTAGTGTCGATGGTCATTTAGCAAAGATTGAGTATTCTTCACAAGAACGCAAAGTTTTCTTAACTAAATTAATAATTCCTGAAGAAATCACTAGGGATGGTTTTAAAGAAGAATTTATCGAAGCTGTTCTAAATGATATTCAAGAAAAAAATCTTCGGGTGGTACCTACAAGTCCACAAATAGCCGGATTTTTAAGGAAAAACAGAAAATATAAAGATATGCTACCAGTAGGAATTCGCATTTAAAACGAAAATATATCTAATAAAAAAACCTCTCTTTTCGAGAGGTTTTTTTTATGCTTCTACTTCTTCTTCAAGAAAATCAAAACGTACCAAACCGTCATCATCAATTTTGGTTAGTTGCACATTTTTAAGCTGATTAACCAATTCTGGATTCCATGGTGCTTTTACTTTTACGTAGTTTTCCGTGAATCCGTTGATGTAACCTTCTTTATTATCCGCCTCAAATAAAACTGTTTTGATACTGCCAATTTGACTTTCATAAAAAGCTCTTCTTTTTTTAACGGACAGGCTACGCAGCATTTTGCTTCGTTTATTTCTGACTTTTATAGGGACAACATTTTCCATTTCCGCTGCCACAGTATTATCACGCTCTGAGTAGGTAAAAACGTGCAAATATGAAATATCTAATTCATTTAAAAAATGATAGGTTTCTAAAAACAATTCATCAGTTTCACCTGGAAAACCAACAATAACATCGACCCCAATACAAGCATCGGGCATTACTTGTTTTATTTTATTAACGCGATCAACATACAGACCGCTTAAATAACGCCTGCGCATTAATTTTAAAATTTCATCGCTTCCGCTTTGTAAAGGGATATGAAAATGGGGCACAAAGGAATTACTTTTGGCTACAAAGTCTATCGTTTTATTTTTCAGTAAGTTAGGCTCTATAGAAGAAATACGAAGCCTGTGAATACCTTCAATTTTATCTAAAGCTTCAACCAAATCATAAAAAGTATGTTCGTGTTTTTTATTTCCGAATTCCCCTTTTCCGTAATCGCCAATATTAACTCCTGTTAAAACAATTTCTTTGATGTCTTGTGCAGCGATTTCTGTGGCATTTTTAAGGACATTTTCTAAAGTATCACTTCGAGAAATACCACGTGCTAAGGGAATGGTGCAATAGGTACATTTATAGTCGCAACCATCTTGCACTTTTAAGAATGCACGGGTTCTATCCCCAATAGCGTAACTACCTACGTAAAAATTAGCTTCCTCTATTTCGCATGAATGTATGGTACCATAATCATTTTTAGATAGGTCGTTGATATAATCAGTAATCTTAAACTTTTCGGTTGCCCCTAAAACCAAATCGACCCCATCAACCGCAGCCAATTCTTCTGGTTTCAACTGGGCATAACAACCAATAGCGGCTACAAAAGCATCAGGATTTACTTTTTGAGCTTGTTTTACGATATTTTTAAAGCGTTTATCCGCATTTTCAGTAACAGAACAAGTATTTATTATATACATATCTGCCCTTTCGGAAAAATCAACACGCTCAAAACCTTCCTCCTGAAAACCTCTAGCAATCGTTGATGTTTCTGAAAAATTTAATTTACATCCTAAGGTATAAAATGCGACTTTTTTCTTCACAGAAATAATTTTTTTGAAAAAAGAAAAGAGATAAAAGAAAAGAGATGGGATAAAAGAGATATAGTGACTTCTCATTTCAACTTTTCATTTTCAACTTTTCATTTTTTAATTATTAATTATCTAATAATTTCTCCACTTTTTTGTTTCCTCAAAAACATGGTTTAATATGTCTTCATCTTGTTTTGTAAATTCTACGCCTCGCCTCGCCATCATTACCTTGGCGGCTTCAAAGGCTTTTACTGGCTGATAACTTGTAAATCCTGATGCACCACCCCAACTAAAACTAGGCACAAAATTTCTTGGGAACCCTGGTACATATATATTACAATTTACCCCAACAACGGTTCCTGTATTAAACATGGTATTTATGGCAGATTTACTATGATCACCCATCATTAAACCACAAAATTGGAGTCCTGTTTGCTCAAAACTCTCGGTGTCATAATTCCATATTCGGACTTTTGCGTAGTTATTTTTTAGGTTTGAGTTGTTTGAATCTGCACCAATATTACACCATTCGCCAAGAACAGCGTTGCCTAAATAGCCTTCATGTCCTTTACTTGAATAACCAAAAATAACCGAATTACTAATTTCTCCACACACTTTACTATGAGGACCAACGGTGGTCGCTCCGTAAATTTTAGCTCCCATTTTCACCGTAGCATGATCGCATAAAGCAAAACCTCCTCTGATGAGGCTACCTTCCCATATTTCTGCATTTTTGCCAACATAAATAGGACCATCAGTAGCATTTAAAATACTGTGTTCTACTTTAGCACCTTCTTCGAGAAAAATATTTTCAGGACAAATTAATCTGTTGGTGCTTGATATTGGCTCACTTGTTCTGCCTTCGGTAATAAAATCAAAATCGGCCTGTAAAGATTCTGCATTTTTTGAAAAAATATCCCAAGTATTCTCTAAACGCAATATATTTCCTTCGTACTCAATAGCTTCATAGGTTTCAAAATCCACTTCGTCTTGGGTATCTTTTGTGTAAAAAGCAATCACCTCATCTCCGTGAAAAATAGCTTGGTTCTCTGTCAATTCGGTTACCAAATTTACCAGCGCCTCATTAGGACAAAAAGAAGCATTAATTAAAACATTTTCTTCCATTTCAACCATAGGGTACTTTTCAGAAAGATACTCTTCTGTAATGGTTGTTGTGGTACTTTTTAAATAATTCTCCCACTTTTCCCTTATGGTAAATATACCTATACGAATATCCGCAACAGGTCTTGTAAAGGTAAATGGCAACAGCGCTTTTCGTACAGGGCCATCAAAAAGTATATAGTTCATTGGGTTAGTTTATTTGCAAAAATAAAAAAAGTCATACTCTGATGTACATCAGAACATGACTTTTTAACTTTTAAAGTTTAAAATTATATTACTTTTTGAATTTGTCGTATTTATTTTTGAACTTGTCAATACGTCCAGCAGTATCTACTAATTTAGCTTTACCAGTATAAAATGGGTGTGATGTTCTTGAAATTTCCAATTTTATTAATGGATATTCAACCCCTTCAACTTCTAAAGTTTCTTTTGTATCAGCAGTAGATTTAGTAATAAAAACGTCTTCATTAGACATGTCTTTAAATGCAACTAACCTATAATTCTGTGGGTGTATGTCTTTTCTC
Source organism: Cellulophaga sp. (assembly GCA_041738035.1). Classification (GTDB taxonomy): domain Bacteria; phylum Bacteroidota; class Bacteroidia; order Flavobacteriales; family Flavobacteriaceae; genus Cellulophaga. The sequence goes on along the minus strand of JBGSQM010000170.1, from coordinate 27,807 downwards.
ATGGGTATAAAAACTTTGTAACGTATATTTTTCGAGGTGCAAATTTAAGTATTTTTCCGAATACAGCAACCTTTAAAGATAAAAAAATAATACAAATAATTTAAAGCAGCTATTTAAACCATCGAATAAAGATTATTTTTGCTAAAATAAGCCATAAAATTTCATAAAATTGAAAAATGAAAATTCTTCTTCCATTAAAAAACTTGTATTCCCAGTTGCCATTGCTTTTGGACTTGGAAGAATTCTTTTAGATGTGGTTCCAAAACTAACAGAAACGGGCGCAGTTGCTTATTATGCTACCTTTTTACTTGCATTTGCTTTGGAGGTTGTTGCCATTGTTTATTTGATAAAAAAATATAAAAAGTATAATGACAATCTACTCGATTTAAGAGAAGCCTTAGTTGTTGGGGTTATGTTTATGGTTATTGTTGGTGGTATATTTGCCATACAATCTTTTTTTTATGATGCTTTTATTAATAGTGAATTCCAAAAAAATACCGCCTTAGAATGGGCTAGTTTATACGGTAAAAGCGGAGATGTAGAAAAAATGATTGCTGGGCAAGAAAATATTCAGGCCACTAGTGCTATATTCAGCATTTTTACGAGCATTCTCAAATTTTCTTTGCTGGGTATTCTAGTTTCGTTTATTGTGGGAAGCATTCTTAGAAATCGGTGATAGTTAGGTAAACAAGGACTTTAAAAAAGGTAAGAAAACATGAAACCCAATCAGACTAAAATTTTAAAATTTGGAATCAACTACGGGATTATCACTGGTTTTGTAGGAATACTATTTATGATGCTAATTGTTACTTTAGGCATGTTGTATGACAAGTCCATCATTAAAGCCCTAGCTGGTTTTGTAGTTTTAGTAGTGCCCATAGTTTTTGCCATAGTAAATTATAAAAAATTAAACGGGAATTCTTTAAGTGTAGGTGATGCTTTGGGCGTTGGTATGGTAACCGCAATAGTTGCGGGACTCATAAGTCTTGTCTTTACCTATATTTTGACTAATTTTATCATTACGGATTATTGGGATATATCTGCAGCAAATAACCTAATAGACCTTAAAAAACAATTTCCTAAAATGACAGCTCAGCAATTAAATGATAACATTGCCTCGCAGCGAAACTTGTCTTGGATTACTTACCCATTTATTGTACTTGTTAATATGGCGATAGGTTTTATTGTCTCCTTCATTGCTGGTCTATCCTTAAAAACTACAGAACGTTTTTAAATAGAAAACATCAATTCAAAGATAAGTTTATTTGGATTTGGTCGCCTTCTAGAGTGTTCCTCTTTATTGTTTTTGATGCGAAAATTAGGTTGATATGTGGATAATATCAATTATTGTTTAAAAATACTGCAAAGGAAAATGATAGATTTTTTCTTTATACAATATTAAAAAACAAAGCATAGCCTTAACTACGGTTTTTTTTGAATTGAAATAGAAAGGAAAAAGATGCCATTTATAATGGTAATTTCAAATGGAATATGGTATAAATTATGAATAAAGAAAAGTCGGCTTATTAAACTCAAAATTGTACTTTTGAAAATATTTTCAGTTGTCATACATGAATTTATCTATTATAATACCATTATTAAACGAAGAAGAGTCCTTAAATGAACTTCACCAATGGATTGTTTCTGTTATGGAAGCAAACCAATTTTCTTATGAAATTATTTTTATTGATGATGGTAGTACCGACAGTTCATGGCAGAAAATTAAGGAAATCTGTAACGATAATCACCATGTAACTGGAATTAGGTTTTTAAAAAATTTTGGTAAATCGCAGGCATTACATGCGGGTTTTAATGCCGCTAATGGTAATGTGGTCATTACCATGGATGCCGATTTGCAAGACAATCCCGAAGAAATTCCTGAATTATATCAATTGATAAAAAAAGATGGGTATGATTTGGTATCAGGTTGGAAAAAAAAGCGATATGATGCTGTTATCAGTAAAAACCTTCCTTCAAAACTTTTTAATTGGGCAGCCCGAAAAACATCGGGCGTACAACTAAACGACTTTAATTGTGGCTTAAAAGCTTTCAGCAAAGTGGTTGTGAAAAATATTGAAGTTTCAGGGGAAATGCACAGATATATTCCCGTTTTGGCAAAAAATGCAGGTTTTACAAATATCGGAGAAAAAATTGTGCAACACCAAGCCCGCAAATTCGGAAAAACAAAATTTGGTATGGAACGTTTTATCAATGGCTTTTTAGATTTAATTACCATTTGGTTTGTTTCCAAATTCGGTAAAAGACCCATGCACCTCTTTGGAGCACTCGGTGTTATCATGTTTATGATTGGTTTGGCTTTTGCTTTATATTTAGGAATAGATAAGCTTTTTATCAATAAAACAGGAAGATTAATTACCGAAAAACCACAATTTTTTATTGCTTTAACAGCTATGATCATCGGAACTCAATTATTTTTAGCAGGATTTTTAGGAGAAATTATGGTACGTTCTAAAAAAAATGATAGCCGTTATACCATCGCAGAAGAAATAAATAGTAATGAAAAATTAAAAACTAATAATTAATAATTCAACTATAAGCGTTAAGCCTTAGGCGTTTAGCGTGGAGTAAAAAATAAATATCTCTTTTATGGAAAACATTCTAAACGCAGCTAAAGCTTGGTTATCAAGCACTTTTGACAAAGAAACTAGAGAAGAAGTCCAACACCTAATTGACACCAATACGGAAGAGTTAAAAGATCGTTTCTATAAAAATATGGAGTTCGGAACAGGTGGAATGCGCGGCGTTATGGGTGCTGGCACTAACAGAATCAATAAATATACTTTAGGAAAAAGTACTCAAGGTTTAAGCAACTACCTAAAACAAACTTATAAAAAAGAATCTATAAAAGTGGTAATCGCATACGATTGCCGCCATAACAGCGATACCTTGGCCAAAACAGTTGCCGAGGTTTTTTCAGCAAATGGTATTCATGTTTATTTATTTTCTGGATTAAGAACCACGCCAGAATTGTCCTTTGCCGTTCGTTATTTAAATTGTCACGCGGGCATTGTATTAACAGCATCGCACAATCCGCCAGAATATAATGGTTATAAGGTATATTGGACAGACGGTGGACAAATTGTACCACCACAAGATGAAGCTATCGTTTCTGAAATAAATTCACTGGCTTTTGAAAACATCAATTTTGATGCAAAACCTGAGTTAATTAGCTTAATTGACAAAGAAGTTGATGAAGCTTTTATCTCTGAGTCTGTAGCAAAAGGAAGCTTTAATGCACAAGGAAAAGACGATTTTAAAATTGTATTTACTTCGCTACACGGGACTTCTATTACTGCTATTCCTGAAGTTTTAAAGCTTGCTGGTTATAAAAATGTAACTATTATTGAAGAACAAGCGAAACCAGATGGTAATTTTCCAACGGTAGTTTCTCCAAATCCTGAAGAACCAGAAGCACTTTCTATGGCGATTAAAAAAGCAGAAGAAATTGGCGCCGATATGGTAGTAGGTACAGATCCTGATAGTGATCGTTTAGGAATTGCAGTTCGTAATTTAGAGGGTGACATGGAAATCTTAAACGGAAACCAAACCATGGTTTTAATGACAAAATTCCTTTTAGAAAAACAAAAACAAAAAGGATTTAAAGGCAACGAATTTACTGCCTCAACCATTGTTTCCACACCAATGATGGAGGCTATGTCTAAGGCCTATGGTGTAGAATACAAAACTGCATTAACAGGTTTTAAATGGATTGGTAAAATGATTAAAGATTTTCCGAACCAACATTTTATAGGTGGTGGAGAAGAAAGTTTTGGTTATATGGTGGGCGATTTTGTACGTGATAAAGATGCTGTAACCTCTACCCTACTCGCTTGTGAAATTGCAGCTGATGCGAAAGCTAAAGGAAGCTCTTTTTATAAAGATTTGATTGATTGTTACGTGGATTATGGCTTCTACAAGGAAAAATTGATTTCCTTGACCAAAAAAGGAATGGATGGTGCTGCCGAGATTAAACAAATGATGATCGATTTTAAGGATAATCCTGTTGCCTCTATTGATGGTTCTAAGGTAATTATTGTGGATGATTACAATACATCGACCTCTAAAAATCTTAAAACTGGGGTAGTTACCTCTATTGATATCCCTACCTCAAATGTTTTAATTTACACCACGGAAGATGGCACAAGAATGGCAGCCAGACCCAGCGGTACGGAACCCAAAATAAAATTCTATTTTAGCATCAATACCAAACTAGACAAAGCTTCAAATTTCAAAAAAGTAGATGCGGAATTGGAAGCTAAAATAGCACGTATTTTGAGCGAACTGAAATTGAATTAATGGAGTATTACAAAAAAATTCTTCGCTTTGCGAAACCTTACGCTAACTATGGCTACCTAAACATCTTTTTTAATGTTCTTTATGCCTTGTTTAGTGCGCTTTCTTTTGCGGCACTGATGCCAATGCTCAATGTCTTGTTTGATAAAAATGAAGCATTAAAAGTAGCTCCAGTTTACAAGGGAATTGGAAAGTTAAAAGATTATTTCATGGATTACATGAATTATCAGGTAACTCAATTTGGTGCCGATGATAAAATGAAGGGTTTGGTGCTCGTAATTGGACTTGTGATCGTTTTATTTTTCTTGAAGAATTTAGCCAATTATTTTGCCATGTATTTCATTACGTTTCTTCGGAATGGTGTCTTAAAAGATGTCCGTAATGCGATGTATAAAAAGATTACAGACTTACCTATTTCATTCTATTCTGAAAAAAGAAAAGGCGATGTTATTGCTAGGATTACGTCCGATGTCTTAGAAATTCAACATTCTTTTCTATCGGTTTTAGAATTGATTATTCGAGAACCATTAACCATTATTTTCACGATTGCAGTGATGTTTTTAATTAGTCCACAACTCACTTTATTCGTTTTTATATTTATTCCTATTTCTGGCTATATAATTTCACTAATCGGAAAATCATTAAAGAGGCAATCAGATGATGTTCAAAGAGAACAAGGCGAATTTTTATCGGTAGTTGAAGAAACTTTAGGCGGACTCAAAGTAATTAAAGCCTATAACTCAGAATCTCGCTTTTATAAAACTTTCGCCAACTCTACCACTCGGTTTTTCAACTTCTCTAACAAACTATTAAACCGCCAAAATTTAGCATCGCCCTCAGGAGAGTTTTTAGGTATTTTAACCATAGGTGTTTTGTTGTGGTTCGGTGGTAAAATGGTATTAGTTGACAAAACGCTAGACGCACCATCATTCATTACCTACATGAGTTTAGCTTATGGTGTTTTAACTCCTGCAAAAGCGATTAGCAAAGCCATTTATGGCGTCAAAAAAGGAAATGCAGCCGCTGAACGTGTTTTAGAAATTTTAGAAACCGAAAACCCTATTGCCGAAAAACCTGATGCCATTCCCAAAACAGAATTCGAAGAAAGTATCCAATTAAAAAATGTAAGCTTCAAATATGAAGATGAATACGTGCTTAAAAACTTTAGTTTAACGGTTCAAAAGGGACAAACCGTTGCGCTTGTAGGGCAATCTGGAAGCGGTAAAAGTACGATAGCCAATCTGCTCACGCGTTTTTATGACGTTAACCAAGGAGAAATTTTAATTGACCATACCAATATAAAAGATTTTAAAACAGCATCGCTCAGAGGGCTTTTGGGTTTAGTTACGCAAGATTCTATTTTATTTAATGAAACGGTTAGAAATAACATCAGTTTAGGCAAAGAAAACGCTACCGACAAAGAGATTATAGAAGCGGCAAAAATTGCCAACGCACACGATTTTATTTCTGAATTGCCCAATGGCTATGACACTAATATTGGCGATAGTGGCAATAAATTAAGCGGCGGACAAAAGCAACGCTTATCCATTGCCCGTGCGGTTTTAAAGAATCCGCCTATCATGATTTTAGACGAAGCCACCTCTGCTTTAGACACCGAAAGTGAGCGTTTAGTACAAGATGCCTTAGAAAAAATGATGCGCAACAGAACTTCAATCGTGATCGCACACCGCTTATCTACAATCCAAAATGCCAATACTATTGTAGTACTTCAAAAAGGCGAAATTGTAGAACAAGGCTCACATGCCGAACTTTTAGCAGCTAATGGGGTTTATAAGAAATTGGTGATGATGCAGACTTTGGGTTAAATTGGGTGCTGGGTGAAAAAGTTTCTGGTTTAAGGTTACAGAAATGGAGAATTATAAGTTGAAATTTGAAAATGCTAAATATTTTCACTCCATAAACTTCTTGTTTCTTGCAATAAATTCCTTTTTTAATAAATTTTACATTTCATTTGAACTTTCGTAATTTTTATTTCTAACTTAGTAGCACGTATTTATCTTAATGCTCCGTACTTTGTTCTTTATCAACAAATCAACTTATACAATTAAACCTTTTCTTATTTTTAAAGTCCTATTAACGCTCTAAAGCAATTTCATTTGGTATCAGAAGAACTTTTAATACAACAATTGCAAGCACCCGATACCCAAGCGTCTGCTTTTCAGCTTTTGGTCGATACCTACAAGGAGAAGTTATATTGGCATATTAGGCGAATTGTTTTAGACCACGATGATGCAGATGATGTTCTGCAAAACACCTTTATCAAAATTTTTAGAAATATTGGTGGTTTTAAAGGAGAATGTAAATTATACTCTTGGATGTACCGAATTGCAACAAACGAAGCCTTGACGTTTATAAAAGAAAAAACAAAAAAACTAGGCTTTAGTGATTCGGAAGTACAAGAAAAAATGATTAATAAGTTAGAAAGTGATGTGTATTTTGAAGGGGATTTTATTCAATTACAACTTCAAAAAGCGATTGCCACACTTCCTGAAAAACAAAAATTAGTGTTTAATATGAAATATTTTGAAGCCCTAAAGTACGAAGAAATGTCCGAAATTTTAGAGACATCGGTAGGTGCTTTAAAAACATCGTATCATTTGGCCATGAAAAAAATTGAAAGCTTTTTAAAAGAAAATTAAACCTTTTAACCTATTGATAGTCTTATAACCAATGAACAAAAAAATAAACAGCTTTAAAACACCTGAGGACTACTTTGAGGGTTTCACTGATAAATTAATAACAAAATTATCAGAAGAATTAACTATTGAAAAGAAAACAGACGGTTTTACGATACCTGATGCTTATTTTGATTCATTATACCAGAACATTCAAAATAAATTACACACTCCTGATCCTAAAGTATTTAGAATCAACACTTTCAAGAAATATTATTACGTGTCCGCCGTTGCTGCCGTGGTTTTACTATTTATCGGAATAACCTTAACCAATAAAACAAAAATCACTTTTGATGATATTGCCATTTCGGATATCGAAAACTATTTTGATGATAACGATTTAGATATGAGCACCTATGAACTCGCTCAAATGCTCCCCATTGACGAATTAGAAATTAAAGATATTATTGACAACCAACTAAATGATGAAAATATTATTGATTACATAGACAACAGCATTGATAATTTTGAAGAATTAAATTTAGATCCCAATGAATAATTTAAAAAATATACTACTCCTATTGTTTCTCTTTTCGAATGCCCTCTTCTACGGGCAAAGAGACGTTGATAAAGACAAGATTAATACACTTAAAATTGCTTATCTCACCGAAAAGTTGAACCTGACTTCAAAAGAAGCACAGACTTTTTGGCCGATATACAACGATTATCAAGACGAAAAACAAAAATTACGGAATAAAGGGTCTGTTGAAATAATTTCTAAAATAAAAGATGCTGATAATGTATCAGAAAAAGAAGCCGCTCAACTTTTAGAGAAAGTTATTCTTTATGAGGAAGAAGAAAATAAAATATTCGAAAACTTTATAGCCAAAATAACGAAAGTCATTAGTTCAAAAAAAACGCTTGTCCTTTTGCGTTCCGAAGAAGATTTTAAAAGGCAATTAATCCGCCAATATCACGAGAAAAATAAAAAAAATTAATCTTAAATTGATGTTTCAACTATTTGAACGTCAATTTAGCAATGCCGTTTTTACCAGCTGCATACGCGATCGAATCGTTTTTAAATCGGAGCGTATAAAAGCTTTCTTTCGATAATTCAGTCCAATTTTCACCCATATCACTTGAATAACTTATACCCGTAAAACCAATGGCTACCAAGCCTTTTCCGTTGGAATTAGGAACGAATTGCACACAACTTTTATAGTCGGGTGCTGCACCATCAGCCACCAACTGCCAAGTTTTTCCGCCGTCAGTAGTCAAAGCTTTATTTCTTTTATTTTGATTTGGTTTGGTATAATCCCCACCGATAGCAAAACCAATGTTTTCATCATAAAAATCAAGAGAATAAATACCTTGAGTAGTTTCGGTATTGTTAATTGGTGTTTGGATAACTTTCCAATTTTTTCCTTTATCGACTGAGAAAAAAATACGCCCTTTAGTTGTTGCTACCCAAGCTCTATCTCCAACCGTTTTAATATTGGTATTACTAGCTGCAAATGCACCTTCGCCATCTATGCCTTTTGGCAAAATGGAACAAGGCAGTTTCTCCCAAGAAGTTCCACCATTTCTGGTGATAATAATAGACAGGCAACCATCCATGCTATCGCCTATCGCGATGCCTTCTTGATCATTCCAAAACGTCATAGCATCATAAAAAACAGATTCCGCTTCTTCTTTATACACCAATTCAAACTCTCCCTTATCGCCTGTTTTATACAATAATGCAGGGTTTGCTACAGACAGCACAAACACATCTTTTGGGGTATGAGCAATGGCTCTAAATTCGGGAAAAATAGAATCGTACTGCTGAGTTTTAGTGAAAATTTTGCCACTTGCCAAGTCAATAGAACCAATAAATCCTTTATTGGCCGAAAATGCCAAACTTTCACCTATAATTTCTATTGCCCGAATGCTTAAAGAATCTTCATAGATTGTTTGTACCAAAACCGAAGAAAAAGGTTTTACTTCTTTTACCTCATCACAAGAAAACAAAATCAATAAAACGATTGTAATCATTAAATATTTCATAGCGAAAAATGTGTTCATCATTTGTTTTTTTTAGATTAGAGATAAAATATCAGCCTTGAAAAAAGGATTATTTGAATCAATTTATTAAAACTATTTTCTTTTTGCTTTTGGATTTTACTAGCGACATTCGACTTTTGAAATTCGACATTCGACTGACAACATTAGGCGCTAAAACAGCTTTACTCGATATATTTCTCCAAAAATAAAAGGAATAAGTTCTAATACAATACCTTTGCAGCCTTAATTTTTTTTTACAACAAAAAATAGAACAATGAAACTACATAGAAATTTGGTATTTGCCGTGGTTGATGCCCTAAACCTCATTTTTAATGAAGGCGAATATGCCGATAAAGTAGTTCAAAAAGTGTTGAAATACGACAAACGTTGGGGTGCTCGCGATAGAGGTTTTATCGCTGAAACCACCTATGAAATTGTGCGTTACAAACGTTTATATACCGAAATTGCAGAAGTAAAAGCACCTTTTAGTCGCCCTAATTTATTCCGATTATTTGCTGTTTGGGCAGTTTTGAGAGGGATAGAATTGCCAGACTGGAAACAAATAGAGCTTGTACCTGCACGAAAAATAAAAGGAAAGTTTGACGAATTATCAAAAATTAGAAAATTTAAAGAATCTATTCCGGATTGGATGGATGAATTAGGGACAAAATCTTTAGGTGATAAACGTTGGACAAAGGAAATTAACGCTCTAAATCAGCAAGCAGAGGTAATTTTAAGAGTAAACACCTTAAAAACCACCGTAGAAGAACTAAGAAAACATTTATTAGAGGTTGGTATTGATTGCGAACCTATAAAAGGCTATAAATATGCCCTAAAATTGGCAGAACGCGGGAATGTTTTTACCACAGAGGCTTTTAAAAATGGCTTGTTTGAAGTTCAAGATGCCTCTTCGCAATTAGTAGCTGAATACTTAGACGTATTGCCAGGACAACGCGTTATTGACACTTGTGCCGGTGCAGGTGGAAAAAGCTTGCATATTGCAGCTTTAATGGAAAATAAAGGCCAATTGATTGCTATGGATATCTACGAGAACAAATTAAAAGAGCTAAAGCGTAGGGCCAAACGCAATGGTGCTTTTAATATTGAACTTCGACTCATCGACTCTACCAAAGTCATTAAAAAATTAGCAGAAAAGGCAGACAGGATATTAATTGATGCACCATGCACTGGTTTAGGCGTTTTACGCAGAAACCCTGATGCCAAATGGAAATTACAACCAGAGTTTCTAGAAACAATTAAAGCCACGCAACAAGAGATTTTAAGGAGCTACAGCAGAATGTTAAAACCAGAAGGTAAAATGGTCTATGCCACTTGCTCTATTCTACCCCAGGAAAATACAGACCAAGTAAAATCGTTCTTGTCCTCAGAAGAAGGCGCCGATTTTAGACTGGTAAAAGAAAATAAGGTTTATGCTTCCGAAAGTGGTTATGACGGCTTTTATATGGCTTTATTAGAGAAAATACCCGCTAAAAAATAATATTACAACCGGTTTTATTCTGCATTTTCATAAAATCTCAACCAACTAACCTTAAAAATAGATTGGCCCAAAGAATTAATTGAATATGAAAACTAAAAAAGGTAATAGCAAAAAAGATAGTTTCCATTCCGAAGGTGAGTTTGACACAGTTCATATTTTTCGAAAAATCAAGGATTAAGATTTTTAAAGACTTGAAAGGGAAAACTTTTGCGGAAATCAAGGAGTACTTAAATAATACCATTTACCATTTGAAATTACTGTTATAATCAGGGCACAAAACCACGGGTGGAGTAGCCACTGTGAAAATATATTCAAAAAATAAAGGTTGGCCCGCTAGAGGATTGTTTGATAATAATAACAATATCGCAGGGGTGAGCGGTGAAGGTTTTACACGCTCATCCTACTTTGAAATTATCTTATTGCATAAAAAATAATGCTTTTTAATATTTTAAAAAAATCCTAGAGACAGATCGCTAGGATTTATTCATATTTATCAAAGTTTAGTTCCGAAACTTTAGATTGAAAAAGTTGTTTGAAACGAGAGACTAAAGTCCATCTACATTTTCAGTGGCCAAAAATTTCATTATTAAGAATATATTATACACCAATCTACTTAAAAGATTACAACGAATACACAAATCTAAAAGTTACAAACCTAGGCTGTATAAAGGTTTCGGATGTGAATACTGATAAGTTGTTTGCACTGTTACGCACTTGTGAAGCAATATCCAAAAGGTTGGTAGCCCTAATTTCGTATTCCCACTTTGCATCTTTATCTTTTCTATAAGCAAGGTTAGCATTCCAAGTTTGAAACGACTGAGAATTACCATCACCAGTATCTTGATTGGTATAAGTATAGTTAGTTCTAAAAGTTAAAGCTTTCCAAATATAAGCATCAAATTCAACAGACGGTGCATTGGTGATAAAGGTGGTTTCTCTACTCCCTTGATTATTATTGGTTTTACTGTAACGATAGTTTAAATTAACATTAGGAGCAACTTTAAAATTGGTACGAACGCCTGGGGTATAAGTTTGAGTATAGCCTTCGTTGACAGATTGCTGCCCTTGAATAAACTGATTTATTTTACTGTAATTAAAACTACCGTCTAAGTTTGCTCTAACTTTCCCAAAAGTTCTTTGAATACGACCAAAAACATTGGCGTTTTCATCGGCAAAATTAGAGTTGAAAAAGGTACTGGTTCTAATAACATTGTCAAAATTAGTTAAGCTACGTATCTGGTCTATATTGCTGGAGTACGAAGCTCTAGCGATAACATTGGTGTAATTAAATAAATTAAAACTGCTATAAAACAAGCTCACGTTATGCGCTAGTGCATTCTGCAAGTCGGGTTCTCCAAATTGTATGCTATTAAAATTGTTTAACACTAAACCTTGTGCCAGCCGGGTTACGTCGGTGAATTGGTTGGTCATGTTGTAATTTAAAGTAAGTGCCTCACTCTTTTTAAACTGAATTCGGGTTTCAAATTCTGGTAGTAATCTAAAGAAATTTTCTTCAAACTTTTCGCCAAACTGGGTGTTCTCGTTTCCGTAAGCATGCGCTGAAACTCCCGGAGTGATGGTGAATTTTCCAGATTTTAATCGGTATCGCATCGCTAGATATACATCACTAAAATTATACTGCGTATCATTAGTGGCTAAACCATTATTGATTATTGGAGTAGGATTAAATTCTGAACCATCCGTCAAAAATTGAAAAATATTAGAGTTAAAATCTTGGCGACTTGCAATAGTCCCTAAGGTAAAGTTAAGGTTGCTCTTCGCATTGAGTATTCTAAAATAATCTAATCTGGCATCTAATTGGTTAGACCTAATGCGCCTGTTTTGACCTAAATCATAGTTGGGTAAAGCGGTATTTAGCCCTAGAGCCTGTGCTGTATTATCAAAAGCGTCTGCACCGTTGGGGTTATTCACTAAAAGCGCATTATAAAATGGATCTTCATTTCGCAATAAATGTTGAGCTTCGAAAGCAAAAATATTGTTCTCGTTTAGGGTGTAATAATAATTTACATTTTGATTGATGCTATAAGGTGTAACTTCTTCAAACTGCGTGGTATTGCCAATCACCGAAGAAAACAGATTTTGATTTTGGGCATCGTTTGAAATGCGACCTAAAATATCGTAATCTAATTGATTGCTAACATTGGGTTTGTAAGCTGCACTTAGCTTTAAAAGCACTTGATCAGACCTTTCGCGGCTTGATTGCTCCGTTGCTTCGTCTGGTATTCCCAAATCTGGATTGGTATATTGTATAAAGCTGGTTTCTCTAGAAAGTATTCTACTACTGTTATAGATAAGAAATCCGCTTAAATCTAATCCCTTGTTGGGAGAATAACTAAAATTACCAGTTGCTAACTTGCTTTCAATTTCAACCGCATTGGCTTGGGTTGTTAAAAAGTTTAGACTGTTATCTCCAAGGTTGATGCTAGTGCCACTACCTCTGCTTGGAGGTCTAAAGCCACCCCCGAAATTGCGAATATCACGACTAGTTAAAGCTTGTTCTCCAATGTTGTTAAGATCTGCAATAAAATTAAGACTGTATTTAGGACTGTAGTAAAACAGTTTTGGTTGCACTAAATAAAGTTCGTTGCTAGGCGATGCGCCAGCCCCAGCCGTTATTGTTCCAAACCAAAAGCTTTCTTTGCCTTCCTTTAATTTAATATTTAAGGCAACGTTGTCTTGGTTATTGGTGACACCGCTTAATTGACCTACTTCAGAATAATTACGAAGTACTTGAATTTTGTCAACTGCATTTGAAGGAATATTTTTGGTAGCTAACTTTGTGTCGCCATCAAAAAAATCTTTACCATTGACCATTAATTTATTGACAACCTTACCTTCGACTTCTATCTGTCCGTTTTCATTAATTTCCACTCCGGGTAAGTTTTTAAGAACATCTTCTAACTTTCGCTCAGTTCCTGTATTAAAAGAGTCGGCGTTATAAATTAAGGTATCGCCCTTAATACTTACGGGCATTTCATAAATCACCTCTACCTCATCTAAAGCATTCTCATATTGCAATGCGTAGTTTTTGGTAATATCGCTTTCAGCGGTATTTAACGATTCTTCCATGGTTTTCATGCCCACATAGCTAATTTGTATTTTATAGCTCCCGTTTTTGCCTAATTGAAGTTTAAATTTACCTAATCCATCGGTAATTCCGTAGGCTTCTAAGCCATTGGTTGTTTGGTTTATCGCCACAACATTCGCTAAATCTAAAGGGATATTTAAGCTATCAGTAACTACGCCTTCAAATTTAATTTGAGCGTACGAGAAAGTAGCTACAAAAAGTAGCAAGGCAAAAAGGGTTTTTTTCATGGAATTATTTTAGTCAGTATTAAGGTGGAATTTTGAGATGGAAAAAATTTTAACTTCTTCCTCTTCCTCGATTGTTTCTCATTTCGAGCATTTTTGTTTGTATGGTTTCTTGGTATTCTGTTTTTGTAATTTCTTTACCCTTATCTGGAGCTTCAATCTTAAGTTTGCCTTGTGGGTTCATTATAATTTTAGAACAAAGCATAACCGTATTTCCAGCACTAACCTCTAATATTAAACCTGGAAGTCCCCAATATTCACTTGGACCATGACTAACCGGAATTTGTGTGGTGTACCATGCTTCAACTTCGGTCATATTTACTACCAACTCTGTAGTTTCAGTACCTGCTGCATCAGTTTTGGGAGCTGTATCATCTCTTAAATTACTCCAAGAAAAATCATACCAAGTCAAATCAGAGGTTGGCACCGAAGCCGTTGCTTTAAAACATAAGTACTGTCCTATTTGTTTAGACTCTGTTCCCATTTTCCAGGCAAAAGTTTGTAATTTGTCTTTCACTAAAAATTGCTTCCCATAAAACTCTTGGCTCTGCACGAGGGCATTATCTTTTACGTTTTTGTATTGCTCGCCTTGCGCAAAATTCTTACCCCAAGAATCAGTAGCACCCGACATGGCATCTAGCTTATCTTCTTCGTTGAAACTAGACTCCATTTTATTGAAATTAAGCACATAAGTTTTTTCAAGTCTGCTTTTTAGTCGTGCTTCTACCTCCTTTTTCTGAGCCTCACTCATTCTTGACCCCCAACTTCCAAGCTCTAATTTAGACTTAGAAACATAAAATGCCTGACCCTGAAATTCTTGTACATTTGGGCTAAACGAGGTGAGTAATAAAAAAGATAAAATACTGAGTTTAAATACTATTGATTTCATAAGTCGTATAATTAGATTTCCATTTTGTTTAACGAATATAATTAATAATTAAACAATATGCTTTTTTTATTGAAATATTAACCTTAGTTTGAAAATTTCTTCACTAGAATACTATTCGTACTTAATCCTGCTAATTAATTTTTAAACACAAATGAATAATCAAAATTGAATATGTATTAAAAAAATCGTTTCACCTCAAAGAGAATGAAATGATGATTTTTCTAAACCGTAACTTTGATTTTGAAAAAAGAATAAGGTTTAATTTAAATTTGTTAAATATTCGTTAAAATAAAAAATTGGTTTTTTCGTAATTCTGAATTATACACCAATGGCTCTATTTATTAGCCGGTATTTATTTAAGAGGTATTATTGGAACAAACTGACAATTGCGATTTTAAAACTATTTTTTTTAGATAAAAAAAATGAGTCCAATACTTTCAAAAATTTTAAAGTCCAGCTTTTAAATAATTTGATAAAAATATATTAGTGACAGCGTTATATTATACAAAGATCTTTTCTATATTTAGCCACCTAATTTAATCTCCATAAACAATGCTATTCCAACCAAAAAAATTATTCGCAATCCTTTTGCTTTTTTGTAGCCTAGGCCTTTTTGCTCAAGAAACAAAACAAGCCATGACCATTGAAAAAATACTGCAACTTAAGTCGGTTTCTGATGTTCAAATAAGTCCCGATGCTAAGTGGGTGGCTTATACGGTCTCAGAAATGGATTTAAAAAAAGATAAATCAGTAAAAAGAGTCTATATTATACCTATAAATGGTGGCGAACCTATTGCAATAACTGGGAAAAATTATTCTGCCAGCCAACCACGTTGGAGTTCTGATAATAAATACCTTTCTTTTTTATCGAGCAGAGGTGAAGATGAAAATCCCCAAGTTTGGGTTTCTAACCGCTTAGGTGGTGATGCCGAAGTACTCACCAAAATACCTCAAGGTGTAAGTGGTCATGAATGGTCACCAACCCTAAATAAACTATTACTCGTGTTAACAGATCCTAAACCCGAAGAATTAACACCAGACAAAGAGGATGATAAAAAAGTAAAACCTTATGTGATTGATCGCAGACAGTTTAAACAAGATTATGTTGGGTACCTAGACCGCTATAGAAATCATATTTATTTATTAAACCCAGGAGATAGCCTTGCCACTCAATTAACTTTCGGCGATTTTGATGATAGTGATCCTGTTTGGAGTCCTGATGGCAAGAAAATTGCCTTTGTAAGCAACCGAACCGAAGACCCTGATAGCAATGCGGATACTAATATTTGGGTAGTTTCAGCAGAAGGTAAAAACAGCGACAAAGCTTTAGTTCAAGTAACCACCAACCCCATTAAAGACGACTCCCCTAATTGGAGTCCTGATGGTAAATTTATTACTTACAGAACCGCACTCAACGCTAAAATACTTTGGTATGCTGGAGAAAAGCTAGCTATTTCTCCAGCAACAGGAGGCCAAGCAGTTGTTTTAACTGAGGGTTTAGATCGGAATATTAGCCAACCTAAATTCTCAAAAGATGGCAAAAGCATTCTATTTCTACTGGAAGAAAATGGAACGAGCGTTTTGGCTTCGGTGGATAATAAGGGGAAAAACTTGAAACGTATAATTTCCGGAAATTTAAGTATTTCTGATTATGACCTTAGTGGTGAAACTATTGTTCCACTTTTAGGATACGAGAACAGACCAAATAACCTATTTACTTTCGAAAAAAATGTTTTAAAAGAATTAACTAAAGTAAACGATGTGCTTTTAGCAGACATAAAAAAGCCCGTAATTGAGAAAATAAACTTTAAAAGCGTGGATGGCACCCCCGTTGAAGGTTTTGTAGTAAAACCTATTGATTTTGACGCCTCAAAAAAATACCCAACCATTTTATGGATACATGGTGGACCAACAGCACAATACGATTTTTCATTCGATTCAGAGCCTCAATTGTTTGCTGCAAATGGCTATGTGGTATTGCTTATTAACCCAAGAGGTTCAACAGGTTACGGAGAAGGTTTCTGCAAGGCAATATTTGCAGATTGGGGCAATTTAGATTACCAAGATGTGATGTCTGCCGTTGACTATTCAATTGCGCAAGGTTATACAAATCCCGATAAATTAGTGGTGGGCGGTTGGTCCTATGGTGGTATTTTAACCAACTATGTCATCACGAAAACCAACCGTTTTAAAGCTGCCATGTCGGGGGCCAGCGAAGCATTGTACCGCGCCAACTATGGTCATGACCATTACCAGCTTACGTGGGAGCAAGAGCTAGGCTTGCCTTGGGAAAACAAAGAAGCTTGGGAGCGCATTTCTCCTTATAATGATGTAGCTAAAATAATGACTCCGACTCTTTGGATGGGTGGTAGTGATGATTGGAATGTGCCTATTTTAAATTCAGAACAAATGTATATGGCGATGAAAAGATTAGGTCGCGAAACCCAATTAATTGTGTATCCAGGAGAACACCACGGAATTAGAAGGCCTTCTTTTCAAAAAGACCGTTTTGAAAGGTATTTGGCGTGGATGCAGAAATATCTGAAATAGCCCTATTTTTAATTTGTATGGAATAACTTTGCATCTTTTAAAATAAACCAATGGATTTATCTAAAATAAAGATGGTAGTTACGGATATGGACGGTACGCTTCTCAACTCTAATCACGAAGTTAGCGATAGGTTCTTTACCTTATTTGATGATTTAAAGAAAAGAGATATTTTATTTGTTGCCGCTAGTGGTCGCCAATACCATAGTATTGTAGAAAAGCTACATCCTATAAAAAATGATATTATTGTTATTGCTGAAAATGGCGGTTTTGCGGTACAAGACGGACAAGAAATTGTAGCCACACCACTCCCAAATCAAACTAAAAACGAAGTAATTACTATTTTAGAAAAAATTAAAAATATTCATCCTGTACTTTGCGGAAAAAATAGTGCTTATATTTTAGGCAACTCAAGTTTATTTCAAAAAAAACTACAAGAGTATTATGCTAACTTTCAAATACTAGATAATTTAACTGATTATGATGGTGAAATTTTGAAGATTGCGATTTATCATTTTGAGAGTTCAGAAAAATATATTTATCCAAAAGTTTCATTTTTAGAACAAGATCTTCAAGTTAAAATTTCAGGCACAAATTGGGTCGATATTTCAAGCAAAAATGCCAATAAGGGTTTTGCACTCAAAAAAGTAATGGAACAAAACCATATAAAACCCGAAGAACTTCTGGTTTTCGGAGATTACAACAACGACTTAGAAATGTTGGCCCTTACACCAAATAGTGTCGCTATGGCCAACGCACATCCTAATGTGTTAAAAGCTGCTAATTATAGTACGAATAGTAATGATGATTTTGGGGTGGAAGTAATCTTAGAAAAGCTATTGCAATGCTTTTCTAAGATTAGCACAAAGTAAGTAGTATTAAGTACAAAGCTCACTTAAAAACAATATACTTAATATTCAGTACCTATTACTTTGTACTTGTTTCAAGTTTTCTGCTTATTCTTCTTGGCTGCTGGAAATAAAACGTTATTCAATATTAAACGATATCCGGGAGAAGATGGATGCAATTCTAACTCCGTTTTTGGATCCCCTACTCTGTGCTGATAATCTTCGGGATCGTGTCCACCGTAAAAAGTGAAGAATCCTTTGCCTTTTATACCATGAATATAACGTGCTTCGCCGTTTATTTTATTTTCTCCAAGCACTAGCACGGTTGGTTTAATTTCATCACGCTCAAACGAGGTAGTTTGTCCCATAAACCCTTTAACTAAACTCGTATGATTCTGGCAGAGCATTGTTGGAATAGGATCCCATTTTGCTGAAAAATCCATCAAAGAAAAATAATCGGATTCTTTGATAATATTTCTTTTTTGAGTCATATCAATAGAAGAAAACTCATATTGTAAAGGGTTTCTTTCCAAAGTAAAATTGGTAAATGCAAAAGTTTTAGAATAGTCAATTTTTGACTGGTAATTAGCATCCGAAGGGTCTCCATCGAACATAGCTTCACAAATATCTACTCCGTCAGAGGCGGATAAGGCAATATCAAAACTATCGGTGGCCGAACACATGGCAAACATAAAACCTCCTCCGATAACATAATTTCGTATTTTCAAAGCGACTGCTCTTTTGGACTCAGATACTTTTGTAAATCCTAATTTTGTGGCTAAATCTTCTGATTCTTTTTTGCTTTCTAAATACCAAGGAGCTGCTTTGTAAGCGGCATAAAATTTACCATATTGGCCAGTAAAATCTTCGTGGTGTAAATGCAGCCAGTCGAACAAGACTAATTTATCTTCTAAAACCTCTTCATCGTAAATGGTTTCATAGGGGATTTCTGCATAAGTAAGCACCATGGTAACGGCATCGTCCCAAGGCTGTAAGCCTTTGGGTGTGTAAACGGCAATTTTAGGAGCTTTTTCTAAAACCACAGCTTCTTGATTTTCCGAGGGGCTAGCAATTTGGTTTAAAATACTATTAGCCTCACTATCCGATAAAATCTCGAACGACACGCCCCGAATTTGACATTCTTTGCGGATATCTTCACCGTCGGGCAATAAAAAAGAACCGCCGCGATAATTTAAAAGCCATTGTACTTTCTGTTGTTTGGCAAGCATCCAATAAGTTATTCCGTAGGCTTTTAAATGATTTTTTTGACCTTCTGCATCCATTGGGATTAGGATAGCCGAACCCAACATTTTCAAAGAAAAAAGAAAAAAGAAAAGAGAAAAAAGAAATTTTGTCATAACTACTTTCAAAACGAATATCTTAACGTGCTATCTTGGAATGAAAATAAAGTTACAACTAATCTGATAAACTAAAATATGCTTTGCTTTATTTGAGAAATAATTAACTATTTATTTAAAACGGCACATCACTATCATCATCTGAAAAATCGTTCATAGTACTACCAAAAGCTTGATCTGCATTTGCACTAGGCAACTTTTTAGTCATAAAAGGATTCTCCTCGTTGGCATTCATTTTAGACTGAAACTCAAACGGAGAATCAAAATCATCTAAGTTATCAAACTTACCTTGGTTGCCAATAAATTTCAAACGGATATTTTCTAAGCCACCATTCCTGTGTTTTGCTACGATAAACTCGCCTTGGCCTGCGGTTGGTGAACGCTCCTCATCATCCCATTCATCAATTTTATAATATTCAGGTCGATAAATAAAGGATACGATATCGGCATCTTGTTCAATCGCTCCAGACTCTCTAAGATCTGATAATAAAGGTCGCTTGGTACCTCCTCTTGTTTCAACGGCACGAGACAATTGCGACAAGGCAATTACTGGTATGTTTAATTCTTTTGCCAAAGCTTTTAAATTTCTTGAAATGGTAGAGATTTCCTGTTCACGGTTTCCCCCGCCTTTTTGATTACTCCCAGCGGTCATCAACTGCAAATAATCAATCATAATCATTTTTATTCCGTGTTGCGATGCCAATCTTCTTGCTTTTGCTCTAAGATCAAAAATTGATAATGATGGGGTATCATCGATAAACAAAGGTGCTTTTTCAAGCGTTTTTACTTTTACGTTGAGCTGTTCCCATTCGTGCTTTTCTAACTTACCAGTACGCAATTTTTCAGAAGATAAACCTGTTTCTGATGAAATTAAACGTGTTATCAATTGTACTGAAGACATCTCTAAAGAGAAAAAAGCAACAGGAATATTAGAATTGACCGCCATATTCCTCGCCATAGACAAAGTAAGGGCGGTTTTACCCATACCAGGACGAGCAGCTATGATAATTAAATCGCTAGGTTGCCAGCCCGAAGTTAATTTGTCCACTTTATCAAAACCAGAAGGCACACCACTTAATCCTTCTTTATTGGCAATTTCTTCGATGCGCTTTTTTGCCTGAATTACTAAATCCTGAGCGGTTTGGGCTGAGCGTTTTAAATTGCCCTGTGTTACATCATATAATTTTGATTCTGCGGTATCTAACAAATCGAAAACGTCAGTACCTTCATCATAAGCGTCTTCAATGATCTCGTTTGAAATTTTGATAAGGCTACGTTGAATAAACTTTTGAAGAATGATCCTTGCGTGGAACTCAATATGCGCCGAAGAAGCCACTTTTTGGGTGAGTTTTATCAAATAAAAATCGCCTCCTGCCGCTTCTAATTTACCATCTTTTTTTAATTGAGAAGAAACTGTTAATAAATCGACAGGTTCCGAAGTTTCAAATAATTTAAAAATTGCTTCAAAGATATACTTGTGCGCATCTTTATAAAATACATCAGCATGTAAGATATCAATAATCTCATCGATACCTTTTTTATCAATCATCATTGCACCCAACACAACTTCCTCTAAATCAATAGCTTGAGGCGGAATTTTTCCCCTCTCTAGGCTGATAATGCTAGATCTATCAATTTTATGTCCAATAATTGGGTTCGTTTTTTCCATGGTTACGAAAGTATGTAAATAACTATTAGTTCATCTAAGAAAATGAAATTCTATATTCACAGTTCATGAACAATTGTGATGTTAATAAGTTACGATTTTCTGTTGATAACAAAAAAAATCTGAAGAATTATTTCTTCAGATTTTAATATTGTATGATAAAACTGTCTTTAATCATTAAATACGCCCATATTGGCATATTTATCCATTCGCTTTTTGATCAATTCCTTTGGTGATAACTTTTTAAGCTCGTCATAATTTGAAATAATTTTGTTTTTTACGATTTCAAAAGTTTTATCTCTGTAGCTATGCGCACCACCCACTGGTTCACGAACAATTTCGTCGATTAGCTTTAGTTTTTTCATATCGGTTGCGGTTAATTTTAGGGCTTCGGCAGCAATTTCTTTATATTCCCAGCTTCTCCATAAAATAGAAGAACACGATTCGGGAGAAATTACCGAATACCAAGTATTTTCTAACATTAGTACCCTATCACCAACACCAATACCTAAAGCACCACCAGAGGCTCCCTCCCCAATAATCACCACGATTATAGGGACTTTTAGCCTAGTCATTTCTAAAATATTTCTAGCAATAGCTTCGCCTTGACCGCGCTCTTCCGCTTCAATGCCTGGATAAGCACCTGGAGTATCGATTAAACTTACTACAGGAATATTAAATTTTTCGGCAGATTTCATTAAGCGCAATGCTTTTCTATAGCCTTCGGGATTTGCCATTCCAAAATTGCGATACTGCCTTGTTTTGGTGTTGTAGCCTTTTTGTTGGCCAATGAACATAAAACTTTGGTCGCCTATTTTACCCAGACCTCCAATCATCGCTTTATCGTCTTTTACATTTCTATCGCCATGCAACTCAAAAAAGGTATCGCCACATATTGCTCTTATATAATCGAGCGTGTAAGGGCGGTTTGGATGTCTAGACAATTGAACTCGCTGCCAAGCAGTAAGATTCTTATAGATTTCTTTGCGAGTTTCTAGTAATTTTTTTTCAATTTGCTTACAGGTTTCCGTAACATCAACGTCACTTTCTTCACCAATAATCATGCACTTATCTAATTGCTCTTCAAGCTCTTTAATGGGAAGTTCAAAATCTAAATATTCCATGAGTACTCCTGTTTATTTTTTTATCAGACAAATATAAAACATTAAATAGGGATGCCTAACTCCTACTCCATTTTTTTAATTTTCCTTTGTTCTTTAATAATCCGTTGGCGATCACGGTACTGAGTATCAGCAAAGCGCCTAAATAGAATAAAGGGTTCATTTTTTCACTATCTCCTAAAAAAATAAAGGCCAAAATAATTCCGTAAATGGGTTCTAAATTCACCGTTAACATCACAGTATATGGTGTTAAAAATTTCATCACCTTAACGGAGGCAATAAAGGCATAGGCCGTACATATAGAAGCTAAAATGGCCAAATAAAACCAATCGTTCGCTGATATCTGGAAAAAGTCGGCAGTGAAGCGTTGATTTATTCCTAAATATAAACTTAAAAATAAAACTCCTATTCCTAATTCGTAAAAGGAAATAACACTGGGTTTATTGGTCTGAATAAGTTTGCCGTTCATTAAAGCAAAAATAGCCGACAACAAAGCAGATACTAAACCAAACTTAATGCCCTTAGTGTACTGCGTTTCTACATTAAAAATAATGTAAAGTCCCGCCATGACAATCATACCAAAAATAATTTCGTACCAAATTATTTTTCTTTTATAAAAAAAAGGCTCCAGCAAGGCGGCAAAAAAGGCTCCAGTGGACATGGTGGCTAGAGCAATAGACACATTTGATACTTTTATCGCTTTAAAAAAAGTTACCCAATGTAGTGAAATGACAACCCCAGCAATGGCCATGAGCATTAATTTTTTTGGCGCAACTTGGAATGAAATTTTTTTAAAACTTATAAATAGGAAAATCAAAGCTACAGCGATACTCATTCTATACCAAACTAAGGGTAAGGCATCTAAACTAATTAACTTGCCTAGTATAGCGGTAAAACCCCATATAAAGACTATAAAATGTAAGTGTAGGTAGTTTTTAACTTTATCTGTCATCAAAAAAAAATTGAGAAATTTTATACCTTAACGCATGGCGTTACGCAACAAGAATAAGGCTAGAAAACCAAATAATATATTCGGAAGAATTACTGCGAGCAGTGGTGAAAAACCCGATTGCTCCGCTAAAGTTCCGAAAACCCTATCGAAAAATATGTAGATAAAAGCGACTAAAATACCAAAAGCCAAATTTACGCCCATACCACCTCTGCGTTTTTGCGCGGATACCGCAACAGCTATTAAAGTTAAAATAAATGCTGTGATGGGTAGTGACCATCTTTTGTATTTCGCTAAAATATAGGTGTTGATGTTTGATGCGCCTTTTTGTTTTTGATCGGCAATAAACGCATTTAATTCGAATAAATTTTTGGTTTCCGCGATATAGGATACCGGTGTTAAATCGTTAATTTTAAACGGAAAAATAGTATCTAAACGCCTTTTGGTCTCCACTATTTCTGTTTCGCCTTTTAAGGTGCGTTTTACGTAAGAGGTTAGTCGGTATAAAGAGTCTGTAGGTATCCACCTGATATTTGCTGCGGATAATTTATATTCTAATTCATTGTCTTTATTAAAATGCTCCATCGTAAAATTATAGCCCTGCTGCCGGAGCGGATCAAATCGACTTACATAGATAAAATCACTTTCATTTAATTGATTAAAAATATTTTCTGTCACCCTATCTTCCTTGCCCTTTTTTAAATATTTAAATTTGAATTCGTTAAAACCCTTACTTGCATTGGGCACGATAAACATGCCCATTAAAAGCATAAAAACGGCAATAATGCTGGCACCAATAAGATAGGGTTTTAGAAAACGAAAATAAGAAATTCCAGAACTTAGGATGGCTACAATCTCTGTATTACTAGCCAATTTTGATGTAAAAAATATAACAGATAAAAAGAGAAAGATTGGAAATAACATACTCCCAATATAAATAGAGAAGTTACCTAGATAGACCAATATTTCGTTTAAGGGTGCTTCATTATCTTGCATTTTACCAATCTGTTCGGCTAAATGCACCATAATACCGATGGGAATAAATAGCAGCAACATCACTATAAAAGTAACTAGATATCTTTTTAAGATGTATTTATCTAAAATGGTCACGATTATAATCTTTTATCCATTTGTTTTACCATTTTGTTTTTCCAATCGTAAAAATCTCCTGCTAAAATATGCTTTCTGGCCTCACGTGTCAACCATAAATAAAAACCTAAATTATGAATGGTGGCAATTTGTTTTCCTAAATATTCATTTGCCGCAAATAAATGCCTTAAATAAGCTTTAGAATATTCGGTATCCACAAAGGTAATAGCCATTTCATCAATTGGAGAAAAATCATCTTCCCATTTTTTATTTTTAATATTAATAGTACCATGCGCTGTGAATAACATACCGTTTCTGGCATTACGAGTAGGCATCACACAATCGAACATATCAATTCCTAAAGCAATATTTTCAAGAATATTTATGGGAGTTCCAACACCCATTAAATACCTAGGTTTGTCTTCTGGTAAAACTTCACAAACCACTTCTGTCATGGCATACATTTCTTCTGCTGGCTCCCCTACTGAAAGTCCACCAATAGCGTTCCCAACAGCACCAACGCCAGCAATATACTCTGCGGATTGTTTTCTTAAATCCTTATAGGTAGAGCCCTGAACAATTGGGAAAAATGCCTGACTATAATCGTACTTAAAAGGTAATTTATCTAAATGAGAAATACAACGATCTAACCACCTATGTGTCATGTGCATAGAGCGCTGTGCATATTTATAATCGCAGGGATATGGGGTACATTCGTCAAAAGCCATAATGATATCAGCCCCAATAACACGCTGAATTTCCATGACATTTTCAGGAGTAAAAAAATGATAAGAACCGTCGATATGCGACTTAAACTTTACGCCTTCTTCTTTTATTTTACGATTGTTTGATAAGGAATATACTTGATAGCCACCACTATCCGTCAGAATATTTCTATCCCAACCCATGAATTTATGAAGTCCACCTGCCTTTTCTAGAACCTCTAGTTTAGGCCTTAAATAAAGGTGATAAGTGTTTCCTAAAATGATATCAGGATTAATATCTTCTTTGAGCTCGCGCTGGTGCACACCTTTAACAGAAGCCACCGTGCCAACAGGCATAAAAATAGGAGTTTCTATTTTCCCGTGATCTGTAATGATTTCGCCAGCTCTGGCTTTGCTATTAGGGTCTGTGTGCTTTAAAGTAAATTTCAAAATCTTGTATAAATATGCACAAATATAGGCAACTGCGAAAGAAAAAAACTTAATAAAAAAATAAAGTTATTTGCTTGTTCAAAATGATTTTGAGGGGCAACCTACCGTATAAAACAAAAAAAATTATCCCTGTTATTGTTTAAAATTATTGTAAAAGAAAATGATGGATTTTTTCTTTAATTTTTTTAAAAAACAAAGCATAGCCTTAACTACTGTATTTTTTAAATTGAAATAGAAAGGTAAAAGACGCATTTTATTAGCGTAATTTTAAATGGTAAATGGTATTAGTGTAGTCATATAAGTTTTCAATAGTTTAAAAGTAAATTACAGTAAAGACACCTATAAAATGAAGCGATTGATTTAACCTCTAAGCCTAATTATAAAATGTACTAAACAATAAAACCTTAGGAAAAGCGTTGAAAGCATAACAAGAATGTAATTGAGTAAGCTCACCGATGAGATGCTTCTATTACACTAAAACATATAGATATGAAAAAAACAATTTTTACTGCCGTATTTGCTCTTGTAAGCTTTATGGCTATGGCGCAAAAAGATAGCGGATTTGGTATTAAAGCCGGAGTTAATTATAATCAAAATGGCGATTTAAGATTCGCAGATGTGCAGGAATCTGGAGAAGACCTTATTGCTGGTTCTGATGGAAAAATAGGCTACCATGTGGGTGTTTTCGGAAAATTAGATTTCCCGAAATTTTATCTAAAACCAGAATTGCTTTACACCAAAACAAAGAGTAGTTATAACATAGGAAACGCTGACAGAGCTTACGATGTAAGTAAAATAGACCTTCCTGTTTTACTGGGATACAAAATTATTGGTCCTCTTAGTATTTTCGCTGGACCGTCTTTTCAATACATTTTAAATCAAGATTTAGAAGATGTTGAGTTAACAGATGTTAAAAATGACTTTACAGTAGGTTTACAACTAGGAATCGGCGTTAATTTAGGAAATATTGGATTAGATGTGCGTTATGAACGAGGGTTTACCTCAAATGAAGCAAATATTATTCGTAATAACATTCCAATTGAAAATGAAAATATCGATTCAAGACCTTCACAAATTATCTTTGGAGTTTCTTTGAAGCTTTAAACACCTATAATTTAATAAAAAAAACCTGAAAGTATTAGGCTTCCAGGTTTTTTTATGATTTTTTATTTTCAATTATCCCTATCCAAATAATCCGGAATTCCATCGCCATCTGTATCAGGGAATGTTATAGTTCCGTCAGCATTGATGATGATTTCATTACGAGTTAGTCTTCCATCACCATCGTCGTCTGGGTCTAAATAATTAGGAATAAATTGTGCAGGAGGCCTTTCTTCTTCTGAATTAGTATTATCATCATTTACTCTTCCATTGCCATTTAGGTCTTCTAAGTAAGAAGGTATCCCGTCTCGGTCATGATCAGTTTGGTTTATCGCATATAAATTTAACTTAAAAATAATCGGAGCGTAGGGTGGAACGCTGCCAGACCCCGTATTATAATAAGCCACTGCAGATGGCATAAAAATAACACCTATCCCATAATCTAAAACGGTAACGGTACCATCGGCATTTTCGGTAAAACCACTACCTGCTTTTAAACTAGTTATTCCATGAGAAAATCCTGGTACATTTCTAGTTAAATCAAACCATATCGGAGACCTAGAACTGTCAAAAACAGTACCATTCAATAAAGAGCCTTCATAATCTACATAAGTTGAATCGGCAAATGTTGTTGAAGCCCCAGCTCCTTGTCTTGCAATTATGTAATAAATTTTGTGTTCTGTAGATTCGCTGTTATTAATACCTACTTGATTGGAAGTAACTGTTAATGTTTTGAAACCAAAACTCGGAGAATCTTTTAATGAAAGTTTATTACTATTATCCCCCGCTAAAGTATCAATTTTAATAGCGAAGTCGAAACCTGCCTGTGGATTCTGAAACTCTTCATAATTATAAAAATGAGTGCTAAAATATTCTTGTAATTTAGCCTCATCTTCTATAAATACCTCAGATAATGGTCTTGGTGGTTCTAAAGCCACTGTTACTTCCTCGTCATTATTACAAGAAATAATGGCCATTGCCAAGATTATTAAATAATATATACCTCTGATTTTCATCAATCTTATTTTAAGTGTGGCAAGATACAATTTTCCACTATTTTTGTAGAATAGTTTAAGAAAGAATTACAATAGTTTATGCGGATAGATAAATATCTTTGGTTTGTTCGGTATTATAAAACCCGAAATATAGGTACTGAGGCCTGTAAAAAAGGTCATGTAAAATTAAATGGAAATCCGTCAAAGCCTTCTAAAGAAGTGATGCCGCAAGATAAAATTATAGTCCGTAAAGACCAGATTAATTA